>JAISQA010000029.1 GCA_031274525.1 Candidatus Margulisiibacteriota bacterium | reverse complement strand
TTCCGCTATATCGAAAAGCACTTAAAAAAAGAAAGCAAAGATTTTAAAGACTGTACGCCGGAAGAGCTGGATAGATACTGGGCAGAAGCAAAACAAAATTTATGTAATTAGCGGTAAATATCTTTGCTTCCGCGCACCGTGGCCTCTCACTTAACGTCGCACCTTGTGCTTGCGACCGAGAGCGGCCTCAAGCCGCCGAGGAAGTCCTGCCAGCTAACCACGCTGGCAGGGTTAAGTTCGAGCCAAAGCACGCTTCAGCAAAATATTTACCGCTTTAAACATTATAGCTGATTTTCTAACGTACTATCGTCAGCACATTCCGGCCGTAGCTGACCGAGCCGTCAGCGCTGGTGACTTTTACCACATATATGTATGAGCCGTTGGCCAGATATTTATTATCGTCTGTCTTCAAATCCCATTCCGGCGAGACATAGTTGCCGGCCAAACCAGCACCGTACTCCCGAGTGGTAATTTTACGGCCGCGCTGGTCATAAATAATTATGTCCACGCTTGCCACGTCTTTATCATGCTGAAAAGAAAATTTGAGCCGGTCTCTGGCCGGATTGGGAAAAGAGAGGACTTTTTCTAATTTACTGCCGGCAGCGCCCTGATAGGGCGTCCGGGTCAAAGCCCCGTAAACATTGATAAGTCCGTAACCAAACCAGGCGTCGCGGCCGCTGGCGCCCAGATCTTTCGCCGTATCGCGCAGAATAGTCCGTATTTCGGTATTGGTCAAAGCCGGATTTTGACCTTTGAGCAGGGCCGCCAGACCGCTGACCAGCGGCGTGGCAAAGCTGGTGCCGGAACCCAATGTATAGCCAGTGCCGTCATAAGAAGTAGAAAAGATAAATTCTCCGGGCGCAACCAGCTCCACAGTATGCCCGCCGCTGCCCTGCACCGAAAAACTGGAGAGATTGTCATTACGATCCACACTGCCGACGCCAATGACATTAGGCAGCGCGGCCGGATAAACCACAGAATCCTTATGAAATCCATTCTCAGGTTTAATGTTGCCCATTGCGGCAACCAGCACAGCGCCTTTATCATCATAAGCATAATCACAGACATCCTTAAACAGCGGATCCCCATTGCTGGATATACCGCCCAGACTCATATTGATGACCTGCGCGCCCTTATCCGCGGCTTTTTTAATACCTCGTGAAATAACCGTAGACGTGCCGCTTGTACCGCTGGCATCAAAAACCTTGATCGCAATTATCCGGGCGTTCCAGTCCAGACCGGCGACTCCGGTGCCGTTATTGCCAATCGCCGCGGCGATCCCGGCCACTATCGTGCCGTGACCATTATCATCATCGCTGGCGGGAATACCCTCTACGTCTGAAAGCGAGTTATAACCGTCCACCACTTTGCCAGCCAGGTCCGGGTGAGAGCTCTTTACCCCTGTGTCCACCACGGCTATTGTTACCGCGGCGCTGCCGGTGGAGATGTCCCAGCCCTGAGCCGCCGCTATTTGATCAAGATAATCTCTTTGCCTGCTGTTGTAATACGTATCATTGGGTACGGTATCGAACAGCCTGTAAATATAGTTAGGCTGAGCGTCTTCGACCTCTGGATCGGATTTGAGCAGCTCGACCAGCAGCTCTACATTGATAGTAGCGGGATACTCCGCCAGATAATATCTATCCAGCGGGCTGGCCACGGACTGCGCCTTCACAGCGAACTGCCGCGGAACAGAACCGGACGCGCTCTCCGCAGGGATAACCCTGCGTATACTAACCGCGCCCTGACTGTCCAGCAGATTTTTAAGTTTTGCCGAAAAAACATTGTTCAGGCCCTGGGTCTGAATTCCGGAGACCTCCGGTTTGATTTTGACCAAAACCTGATTCGGAACATATTCGGCCCACAGCAGGCCCCAGCACAAACCAAAAATTATTACTCGTACCACGGTTGCGGCTGACCCCCCTCCCCAGTATACAATATTTTCAGCGCTACTGGCTCCGGCAATTGCCCGGCATAACCGATAAAATAGATAGAGTTTTTATTCATTACGATCCGAAAGCCCTGCTCCGCCAGAGCATAATCCCGGCCCTCCAGCAGCAGCAAAATATCCCGGTCAATTTTACTGACCTGATTTTTTACCAGCGGCGGCTGTTCTCTCCGGTAATACTCCACCGCGTTCTCCGCCATGACCTGCGCCTGCAGGCCGCAGGAATCAGCCTGCGCCAGTCCGCGCCAATGCCGGGCGGACAGCGCAAAGTAACCCGCCGCGCCGAGCAGGATAACCAGCAAAAACAAAGCCGCTAGATAGGCAAAGCCTTTTCTCACCGCCGGATCCGCCTCTCCCAGTTTTGCGCACCGGCGGTCAGCGTTAGGTGCAGTGTTCCGTTTTCTTCCCGGAAACCCAGCGCGCTCAAGGCCAGCTCCGCCGGCGTGAGATACAGATAACTGTCCTTGCGGCGCACCAGCCGCTGCGCATTTAGAAAATAAGCATAATCAATATTTTGCCGGGTAACTATAATGCTGTCCGCCGCCACCTGCACTCGCTCCGCATATTTTATATCCTCGGCCAGCACATCCAGCGCTTGATTGAGCAAAACCGCGTCTCTGACCCGCCGCTCAAACTGCCAGTCCTGATGCGTGATCCGCAGGACAAAAAACAAAGCGCTGCCTATGATCAGCGCCGCTAAAACAAAGTAAATTTGCAGGCGGATATAGATAAATCCCTGGCGCACCCCTGAATTATAACATATAATAAACGCCAGCTTATGGAAAATAAACGGAAATGTCCGGCCTGCCGGAAACTCATCAACGCCGGAGCTAAATTTTGTAATTTTTGCGGGCAGCCGCAAACCGCCGCGGCCCCGGTACTCGAATTAACCGCTAAAAAATTCCTTTCTGTCCGCGAGCTGGAAACTCTCAAAAACGAGCTCCCCGCGCAGGAGCAGAGCACACTGCTCAGTTTATGCACGCATCCGAACAAATATCTGGCCAGACTGGCGCTGGCTATATTTCTCCAGCAGACCGCCCCGGCGGAAGCCGCGCGGCTGCTGCAAGAATATATTTCCGACCCGGATTTTCTGGCCAATCTGCTGGAAGTGCAGGCCGGGGACGCCGCCTTATTTGCCGCGCTCTGGCCGCCGGTCTCTGCCAGCCCCTGGCTGGTGCACAAATATCTGGCCTGGGCCAAAAATAAAAATTACCCGCTGGAGCCGGACGCGGCCAGATACTTAGCGGCGGCACAGGACGAATATTTACAGCGCGCGTACCGGTAGCTCAAAACGTCAGCTTTACGGCTGTGCCCCGCCGCGGCTGCGGCTGAATTTCTATTTTTATTTTGTGCTCATCCAGAATCTTTTTGCTGAGGCTCAAGCCCAGTCCGGTGCCGGTTTTTCTGGTCGTAAAGAAAGGATCAAAAATTCTGTCCAGAATTTCCGGCCGTATCCCGCCGCCGGTGTCCTGAAAAATTATTATTTTTTGCCGGCCCTGCCGGAGGGCGCGGACAGTGAGCGTGCCGCCGCGCGGCATGGCCTGCAGGGCATTGAGCCCCAGATTGAGAAACACCTGCTCCAGCCGGCGCGCCTCGCCGCACAATTTTAAACCGGCGGCCAGCTCGGTCACAATATTTACGTTCTGCTGGCGCGCCTGCGCTTGCAGCAAAACAAGGCTGCTGGCCAGCAGCCGCTCCAGCCAAAGTGTCTGTTTTCTGGCCGCCGACGGACGGCTGAGCGACAGCAGATCGGTCAACAGATTATTTATCCGGTCAATCTGCCGCGGCACTATAGCCATAAACTCCGCGCGAAATTCCGCCTGCCGGTAACGGGCCGGCAGCAGGCTGATAATATTGCTGAGCGCCGCCAGCGGGTTTTTGATCTCGTGCGCCAGACCGGAAGCCAGCACGCCCAGCGCGCTCAAGCGCTCCTGCTGCTCCAGTCTGAGCTGAGCCTGCCATAACTGCTGATAGATTTCTGTGCTGGCCAGCCAGCCGAATAAGATCACGCCGAAAATGAGCGCCGTCAAAACATACTGCTGGTCAAAAAATTCTGCGCCCTGCCGGAAGAGCAGCGGCAGTAAAACCAGACCCAGCAGTAACAGGATCAGCAGCACAAAAACATACTGCGTGGCGGTCAAAATACTCCGGAATAAAACCGCTTTTTCCTGATTTTTCCGGCGAAAGACCAGCCAGATACCGGCGGCGATAAATAAAACTAATTGCAGCATTATGACCAAACGCAAAAAAGCAAAGCTGAAAAACCAGAATTTTTCAAAAGCGGCGTCGAGGCCAAAAAACGGCCAGGTGCAAAGTATCAGACTTTCCCCCAGCGGCAGCAGCCAGTAAAAGTCTCTGGTCTGTTTGACGGTGCCAAAATCCGCCCAGAATTTATAGAACAGATACCCGAACCAGGCCGAGCCAATGTGTTTCCAGAAGAAAAGGCTGCCGGCCAGACCTTCCAGCCCGCGCCAGGCCAGCACATTCTGCAAAAAATCCGTGCCGGTATACAAAGTAAAACTGACCGCCAGCCCGAATATCTGCCGGGATTTCAAGGCAGGGCGTTTCAGCCAGAGCAGCAAAGCGGAGAAAAATATCAAAGCGGTAAGCCCCAGATTCAAGACCGCGAAAGACAGCCCGTCTTTGTCCGGCCCGGCATATTTCCAGAAAAAATCAGACGCCGGAATTTCCAGCGCGGCCGTAAGCAGCCTGTCCTGCTCATTATATACCTGCAAAGTATAGGCTCCGGGCGGCAGCCCGGTAAAAAGGAAACGCCCGTTGACCGCCGTCACCGCAGTGAAAACATCCTGCTCCGCCGCGCCTGCAGGAGGCCGGATCAGTCTGACTTCGTGGCCATAATTATCCCACTGCCCGGCGCGGATGATCTGCCCGGAAAAATCCGCCCAGACCAGAACCGTCCAGCAAAACAAGAAGAGAACTTTGGACACGCTGAATTTTAACATATCCGGAGCGCCACCGGCGTACCGCTACAGCGGATTATCTTTCAGCCGCCAGACGCCGCAGGGACAGACACCCTCGCAAATCCCGCAACCGATGCATTTTTTGGGGTCGGAAGAATAGGCATAGGTATTGTCCTCCGCCTTGACCGTGCGGGATATCGCGTGTTCCGGGCAGGCTTTGAGACACATCTGGCAGTCGCGGCAGGTGCCGCAGCTGATACATTTTCTGGCTTCCTGTAAAATAGCGTCTTCACGGCTGGCATTCCGGTCAGCCGCGGTAATTTCCGCGCAGGTAAAATAAGCGAGCGATAACTGATCTACCGGGATTCTGGTCTGCGGCCCGGCGGCGTAAGGTTCATTGTGCAGCGCGGCGTTGATCCGCAAAGCGGCTTCCCGTCCGCCGCCGATAGCCTCGACCAGTAAGCCCAGCTTCGTCAAATCGCCTATGGCGTAAACATTGTCGGCCAGCAGACGGCCGGCCTGAGTTTTCAGATAACCGCGGTCTAATTCCGGCGCGTCTAATATCTCCGCGGCCAGCGGCGCCTCGCCGATAGAGATAATCACCGTATCCGCCGGCAGGATTTTGCCGTCTTTGAGTTTCACGCCCTCCGCCGTAATTTCTTCCGTGAACACCGGCCAGAGTATATGCGCGCCGAGCGCTTTGGCGCGGTCTATTTCCAGCGCAAAGGCCGAGGGCTGCTGCACATCGATCGCCGTAACTTCTCTGGCTCCGCAGGCATACGCGCCAAACACCACATCCATGCCGGAATTGCCCGCACCGATGACCACCACTTTTTTACCGATCCGCGGCTTCTCGCCATTGTTTACTTTTTTCAAAAAATCCAGAGAAGGCAGCAGCCGTTCTTTGCCCGGCCACGGCGGAGTTTTGGGCTGATAAGCGCCGATCGCCAGCACCACACAGTCATAATCTTTTTTCAGCTGCTGATACAGCTTTTTATCGACCGGCGTGCTGGTCTTAAACTCAATGCCCGTGGACTTAATTCTGGCCAGCTCTTTTTGCAAAACCGTAAAATCCAGCCGTTCCCGCGAGACCGCGTTAAATAATTTACCGCCGATCTGAGCGTCTTTTTCGTAAACAGTCACCGCGTGTCCGCGCAGGCGCAGCAGCCAAGCGGCGGTGAGGCCGCCGACCCCGGCGCCGACTACGGCTATTTTGCGGCCGGTGTCTCTGGCCCGGCGGGGCGCGGGAATATCCGCGCTGAAGGCGCCCAGCGCCTTGATATTGAGCGGCTCATCCACGCGGCAGCGTGTGCAGGCCGTCATACAGGGGCTGGGGCAGACCGAGCCGCAGACCGAGCCGGGAAACGGCGAATATTCGAGGATCAATTTGTACGCGTCGGCCAGCCGGTTCTGGCGCAGCAGCGCAAAGCGCATCTGCGACGGTATTCTGGCAAAACAGGCGTCCTCGCAGGGCGCGGCGGCCGCGTAATTCTGCCAGTCCGGGATACGCAGACGGTCAGCCGCGTGATTGACCAGACCCACCACCCGGGCATCATCGGGATAAATATCACCGAATATGCCGCCCGGCACCCACTCTTTGAGCCGGAAATCCCGCAGCGAGGGACGTTCTTTTTGCGCGCGCTCGGCGTAAGTTCTGGCGGTAATTTTCTGCCACGGCCGCAGATCCTGCAGCTCGGACAATAGTTCCGGCCGCGCGATTTTCTGTAAAAAAACCGGCAGGTTGGCGGTCAGAAATTTTTTATCTTTTTCGTCCAGTTCTGTGATTTTCGCCGCGGCCGCGGTCACACTGCCCGGCGCGCCGCGAAAATAAACAGTGCCGCCGACCATGCCCGCGCAGGCTCTCTCGCCCAGCAAAGACACGCCCTCCGGCACATCCACGCCGCAGACCACGGCAATACCGCCGCCCATAAATTCAAAACTGAAAGAGCCGGTGTTTTTGAGTATCCATAATTCCGGCGGCGCATAAGCCGGGTCATGCTTCATCAGCGAGCCGGTGCGCGTGCCACCGCGGCCGCCGACAAAAATCTTGCCGGAAGCGGCGCAGTGCCCGGTCGTATCGCCGCCGTCGCCCTTGACGATTATCTCGCCGCCGGCATTCAGCCAGCCGACATCCGCGGACGCCGAACCTTCCACAATGACCGTGGTGCCTTCCATGCACATGGAGCCGACACGCTGGCCGGGATTGGTCACGCGAAAAGTCAAAGGCCCTTTAGCCGACCACAGCGGGCCGCCGATATCGTGCTGGCCGCAGGCCGCGATCTCAAACTCCGTCTCGCCCTGCTCTATCCCGCTATAAATCGCCTGCAGCAGCTCCTGTGTCGAGAGCCGCTTGCTGCCTTCCTGTGAGTTAATTTTAATGACCATTTTATTTCCTAACAAGCATAAGGTATTTTCAACTGCTCCGCGACGGCCTTATCCGTGGCCACCAGCGCATCCGAGCGGCCGACCGGCAGAGAGCTATTGCCGATCGGCGCCATCAGCTTGCGCAGTTCCTGATCAAAAGCCAGCATATAATCCACGATATTCTGCGCCGCCCGGTCTACATCCAGACGCCGCACCAGTTTAATGTCCTGCGTGGTCAGACCGGTCGGACAGAGGCCGGTATTGCAGGCATTGCAACGGCCGTGGTCATTGCCGACGCAGCCCATTATTTGCAGCAGCAGCTTGCCGATCGACACGCCGTTCGCGCCCAGACAGATCAATTTGAAAGCGTCCGCCGCGGCGTTGCCGGTCATGCCGATGCCGCCCGCGCCCCAGAGCGGGATCTGCCCCTGCCGTCCTTGAGCCACCGCCGCCAGATAACAGTCGCGGATCTTGGAAACGATCGGGTGGCCGGTATGGTCGAGCGAGACTTCATTGGCCGCGCCGGTGCCGCCGTAAAGGCCGTCGATAAAATAACCGCCGACGATATGGTAGGGATCACGCAGTAAATTATTGTATATCGACACCGAAGAAGCCGTGGCCGAGGTTTTGATGACCACCGGCACGCGGAATTTGAAGGCCGCGTTCAGCGACAGGAACATTTTTTGGACAGACTCTTCGATAGAATACAGCCCCTGATGATTGGGCGGCGAAAGCAGATCGGATTTGGGCACACCGCGGATCGCCTGAATATGCGGCGCGACTTTGGCCGCCAGCAAAAGCCCGCCGTCGCCGGGCTTCGCGCCCTGCCCGATCTTGATAATAACCCCGGCCGGATCTTCCGTCATTTCCGGCATGGCTTTGATGATGCGGTTCCAGCCAAAATGACCGGAAGCGATCTGTAAAATCAGATACTTGAGATATTTAGATTTGAGCAGACGCACGGGCATGCCGCCCTCGCCGGAACACATGCGCACCGGCAGCTGATATTTTTCGTTGAGACAGGCGACAGCCAGAGCGATCGCTTCCCAGGCACGCGGCGACAGAGCGCCGATAGACATATCGCCGCAGATCAGCGGATAGATCCAGCGCACCGGCGGCAGAGGTTTAGTTAAAACCAGCCTGCCGTCTTTGACCGAGAGCGGCGTCTGCGCGGCCGGCAGGACGCGGCCGAACGGCGCGAGAATATCAAAAGTATGCCGCTCCGCATCCAGCGAAGGATCGGTCATCTGCGAAATGCGCCCGACCACTATTTTGTCAAAGGTGCGGTCGTCCGCGTTGAGATTGGCGCGGCCGCCGCGCTTGACCGGCTGCCCGCCCTCGCGCGCGATGACCGGCCAGCGGCTGTCCTCATTGCGCACCGGACGAATGGCGCGGTTGGGGCAGATCTTTTCGCACATTCCGCAGCCCACGCAGTGATTCTTGACAGCGGCGATCTGCCGGATAACCGGCACGGAATATTTCTCGCCCTCTACCGGCTCAGGGATATCCCCCTCGGCATAAATATACCGGCGCGCTTCCACTCCGGCCTCGATCGCGCGGAAAGAACAGGCGGCAACACAGCTGCCGCACAGTTTGCACAGACAGGGATTCCATTCGATCCGCCAGGGCAGATCATTGACGGTCAGCTCGGTGGCCGTTACTGCTTCCATCGCGCCACCTCTAAGTCATTGTTTATGACGATCATCTCCCGCTCGTGGGGATAAATATCTTTTTGCTGGTCGCGCTCCGGCAGCAGCACATTGAGACCGCAGACCTCTGACGATACCGCGACTGTTTCGCCGTCGCCGCCGATCACCACCGGCCGGAGTTTTTTGGAATCATTCACGTTGAGCACCCGGCCGTCCGGCAGCACGCCGATAATTGTGTTCGGCCCGTTGATCTCCAGATGCGGCAAAGACTGGCGCAGAGCCAGCAAGACATCCCTGTCCGGACGCCGCATCAGCTCCTCAAAAGGCAGCGGCGTGATCACATGTTTGTAATATGCCAGCGGCCATTGCAGCTCGCGCTGTAAATAATGCAGCGTGTACAGAAAACACTGGGAATCCGACTCGAAGCCGAGATAACCGCGGTTCAGGGATTTTTGAAATTCTTTATTTTTGATGTAAAAAGTATTTTCGCCGTTGGCCAGCACGGTGTAACCCTGCAGGAAAAAAGGATGCGCCGCGTAACGCACGATCGCGTAATTGGTGTTCTGGCGGCACTGTGTGGTAATAATTTTGGCGCGCAGTTCCGCGTCCTCGTCCCAGAGGCCGAAATACGTCCCGATGTCCCGCGGGTTGCCGATCTCTTTGAGCGTCAAAACATCCGGCCAGAAAGAATAAATAAAAGCCTCGTCCCTAGCCTCGGTCAAAGCGCGCAGAGCCAGCCGCGTGTCGGTCAGCAGATTTTCTTTGGTCTGCTTATCCGCGTTTTGATAACTTTCGGGAAAATCATAGACCTCAAAATTATAATGCTCCAGCAGAGCGATATCCAGCCCGGCCTGCGGGTGTTTTTGGGGCGACCATTCCAGCAAAAGATCCCAGCCCTGATGCTGCATGTACTGCCGTACTTTGTCCACGCCGCCGTTGAGCGCGGCATAGGACAGCAAAGGTTTGTCTTTGTACGGCTGAAAGACCCCGCCCAAATCCTGCATGACCATCGCAAAACCGGAATTGTCATGGCCTTTCTGCTGGGGCAGCATCAAGTACAAAGCCTTCGAAGGGTGCACATAATTTTTGCTTTTAATTGCGCCGATTCTACACATAGGTATTCCTGCTATTTTACTGTAAAGGGTAAAATTATTACACCCTGTCAGGGGTTTTGGCAATAAGCGCTCCGGGACAGCCTGAACCGCAGGCCGCCGCCGGTTGGGGCACGGTGGAAGTACTGATCAATAAAAAGCCAGACATTTTTTAGTGCGGCGAGTTCAGCACTTTGCGGCGACCAAGCGCGGCAATACCCAGAGCCGACGACCGAGGCCGCACGCAGTCGCAAGCCGCGGAGGAAGTCCCGGCGCACAACAGTATTCGCCCGCGTTTACAAATGCGAACCGATGATCGCGTCCATTTCCAGCTCGACGAGCTGCGCGGGACGGTTCAGGCGCGGCGTCTCCACCATAGTAAAGAGCGGGCGCACAGCGCGAAAAAGCTCCGCATACGCTCTGGCCACTTCCGCGCCTTTGGTTATGTCCGTAATATAACCCTTAATGCGGACAACTTCTTCTTTCCGCGCGCCCGCTTTTTCCAGCAGGGCGATCTGTTTTTCCAGAATATATCTGGCCTGCTGATAGGGATCGCCCTCGCCGGCCACGCTGCCGTCCGGCTGCACGGAAGTCGTGCCGCCGATAAACACAAAATTACCCACCTTGACCATCCGGCTGTAACCGGTTTTTTCTTCCAGCGGCGCGCCGGAAGAATAATTCGTGCGCTGTAAATTCATTTTGCCCTCCTGCGGATAAACAACCGCGCTGGTGTATTCCATGCTTACTCCTCGTTGGCGATTATTTCGCTGATCTCCACACCCTTAAAAAACGGCTGTTTTTTGATAAAGCCGGTCCAGATCAGCGCATAAATAATCATCGCGCCCAGAATAATAAAAAAAGTTTTGTAGATCATCACTCTGGCATCGCCTTCCGCGATATTCCAGATCATAAAAATATTGCCGAGTATGCAGAGGATTTGCGGGAGCCCCCAGAAAGTTAATTTGTTGTTGCGGCCGGGATGATGGGGGTAGCGTTTACGCAAGACCAGCACCGACAGGCTAACCAGCATATAGGAAGTCAGCCAGAAACAGGAAGCGGCCAGCAGGGTATTGACCAGACCGGCGGCCTGCGTCAAACCGGAGCCGACCATGAACACCAGAAAAACTGTTATCATAGTCAAACCCGCCACCGGAATACCGTATTTATTTTTCCGGGCAAACACAGCCGGCATCATATCGTTTTTGGCCATGCCGGAAAGAATATTGGGTATCGCGCCCATTAAGGTATTGCCCGTGCTGATCGAAGCAAAGATAGAAATAATGCCCATCCACAAAAGCCCGGCCCGGCCCAGCAGATTTTCTGCGAACAGCATATGCGGCAGCTCCGCCGCAGTCAGCGCCTCATAAGTGACGTAATTCGTCATGCCGGAACCCAGCAGGGACTGCACTATCAGCAGGAGCAGGATGCCCAGCGCCATAGCCAGCGGCACATTCACTCTGGGATTGCGCACGTCTTTGGACAGCGGCACAATAAACTCAATGCCGATAAACAGCCAGAAAGCCAGCGCGCTGAGCGCCACCGCCGGCCAAAAACCGCCGCCGACCACCGGCAGGCCGGGATCCACCACCGCGCCCGTCCCCAGTTTAAAGAAAGCCAGCAGGCCCATCGCCGCCATAGAAAATATCAAGACCGCCACGGAAATATTCTGCACCCGGGAAAACAAATGGATACCTCTGTAATTCACCGCGCCCAGGATCAGGATCAGGATAACGCCCAGCAGCGGAGCCGGCAGCCAGGGCAGGAACAATTCATGCACCACCATGCCGCACATCGCCAGCTCCACCGGCAGAGCCAGCGCGTTCACCATGACATAGGCGCTGGTGTTCGAGATGATCGAAACGACCGGCCCCAGAGCCACCTTGGTGTACTGGCCGATACCGCCCTCGATATTCGGCATCAGATCATGCAGTTCCGCAAAAGAAAATGCCACAAACAAATTTAATACCGCCACGATAACCATCGACAGGACAAACCATTTGCCCGCCAGACCCATGCCCTGCCCCAGAGACAATAAGCAGCTGGACGCAACAATTAAACCCACGCAGATGCAGATCGCGCTGAGCAATCCTATTTTGGGTGGTGATTTTATCAAAGTCATAATGTCCTCCTTTTAATATTTATTTTTTCCGTAACTTTGTTTTTCCCGGCCGGCAGTTTACGTCAATACGCGCATAAAATTCTCCTTTTTTTTATTTCGCGGCAAAACGACTCTGCCGCAGAGCCGACAGGTCCAGCGCAGGCCGGCCGTCCAGCGCCATTTCTGACAGCAGTCTGCCCACCGCCGGAGAAATGCCAAAACCATGCCCGCTGAAACCGCAGGCCAGAATTAAACCGGGGACTTCGTCCGTAAAACTGAGCACCGGCACATGGTCGGCGCAGTCATCTATCCAGCCGGCCCAGGAACGGATAATTTTGATATGCTCCAGCGCCGGAAAATAAGTCAGAATACTCCGGCAGGCCGCCGCGGCCGCGCCCGCGGAAGAACGAGGCAGACCCGGTCTGGCATAAGGTTCATAGCCGGAAGTGACGCCAAAAACAAAAGAACCGTGGTGTACGCTTTGATGTCCGTAAAAATCCGCCGCCGCCGTGCCCAGCATCTGGGGAAACATGGTGTCCACCGCCTCGGTAACCAGTGTTTCCAGCAAAAGCGGCTGCAGGGGCACATCCAGCCCTACAGTCCAGGCCAGCGGCCGGCTGCCCAGCCCCGCGGCCAGAATAATTGTCCCGCCGGCATAAACGCCCTGCGCGCCCCGCACCCGGCAGGCCCGGCCCCGGATTTTTTCGATAGCGGTGACCGTCTCGCCGCTGATAAACCGCGCCCCCAGCTGACGCGCTTTGCGGTAAAAACCCAGCGTCGCCAGCAGCGGATTGGCATGACCATCGGTAGGACACCAGCTCGCGCCCATAACCTCCCGGGACAGATAAGGATTGATCTCCCGCGCTTCGTCGCCGGAAATCATCCTTACATCCAGACCGCAGGACACGGCTTTTTGGGTCAGACTTTCTAATATTTTGAGCTGCGCGGCCGTTTTGCCCAGCCGGAGATTGCCTTTCTGGCAGTATTCCACATCCACGTCCAGCTCCGCCGCAAGCGTCGGCCAGATATGCTGAATACCGTGCATGGCGATTGGCAGCTCCCGCGGGTCGCGGCCGGACTGCCGCACGCCGCCGCCGTTGCGGGAAGAGCCGCCGGAACCAATACTGTCTTCTTTTTCCAGCACGAGCACAGAGGCGCCGCGTTTGGCGATATAGTACGCCGCGGCACAGCCCATAATGCCGCCGCCGATAATTACCACATCCGCGTTATGTTCAGTCATGGTCTATCTCCTGATCTCTGGCCAGCACCTGCATTTCCACCGGACGCACCGGCGCGCGGGATACCACCGGCTCCAGCGCGGCGGGCGGCACACCCAGCTCTCTCGCTAAAATAGATTTGACCAGCCGGCCGCAGGTCTGTCCCTGACAGAGCCCCATGCCGGCGCGCAAAAAACGCCGCAGCTCGGTCAGGGTCAACAGGCCGTCCTGAATAGCCCGCCGTATTTCACCTTTGGTAATTTCCTCACAGCGGCAGATAATCAAGCCGTCATCAGGCGCCGGAGAAAACCCGCCGGTATTTTTAGTACGATCCTGCAGCATCACCGCTCCTTCCTGTAGAATCTAGCTCTGCCCGCGTATTCGGCAGGAACACGGATAGTCAATAAATTAGTCTTATCAAACGCCGCGGAAGTTCTGACCGCGACCACTTCCGCCGGACAAACCGGCTGGCCGTCCCGGCCCAGAGCCATGCCCTGCTCGCCTTTTTGCGGCAGCGGCAAAAATTCATAGGGCAGAGTTATTTCACCCGCCTCCTCATCGACCAGAAAAATAGCCTGACCGGAGCAGGCCGCCACGCACAGCCCGCAGCCGGTGCAGCCCCGCGCGGCATCGAACACCGGCAGGGCGGTTATTGTCCCGCCATCCGCACCGACAGTAATGCACTGTCTCGGACAGGCGTCCGCACAGGGATTGCAGGGAATATTCTGGGTACATTCCAGCACCGGATGAACGCCTCTGGCCCGTGTCACGCCGGGATAGCGGTCTATCTCCTCATCCGCGACAAACCCCCGGCGCAAAAGGCTGGCGGAGAGCGCACAGCCTTCAGCGGTATGGGTAAATACTTTACCTTTGCTGCCCGGAGCGAACATGCCCGCCCGCAGACTGGCCAGCGCTCCGGTTAATTCCGCCAGTCTGGCGTCCAGCGCGGAGCTGGCCATAAAGCCCATTCTGTGCGCGGCCGCCAGTCCGGCGATACGCCCCTCGATCATGGCCGAGCTGGCTTCTTCAATGCCGGACACATCGCCCGCCGCAAAAATTCCGGGAACAGAGGTCTCGCCCAGCGCATCGACTACCGGCACCAGCCCGGCTTTTTGGGGATTGTCCTCCATAACACAGCCGGCCAGTCCGCAAAGCCGGGACATGGGCGACAGGCCTACGGCCAGACAAATAGTATCCACGTCAAAATGTTTTTCCGAATCCGGAACAATATGCCAGTTTTGGTCGATCGCACCGATCACCGCTCCGGTTACCCGCTCAACACCTTCGGCGCGGACTATCGTATGGGCAGTATAAAAAGGCACCCCGCAGCGGGCAAGTTTGGCCGCGTGCACGCCATAGCCGCCGATCCCCGGCAGCGCGTCGGCCACCGCCACGACCTGACAGCCGGCCTGCAGCAGTTGAAACCCTACCACCAGCCCGACATTGCCGCTGCCCAGCATCAGGATCTTCTCGCCCGGTCTTACGCCGTGCAGGTTCATCATGGTCTGCGCGGCCCCCGCGCCGATCACGCCCGGCAGGGTCCAGTTCTCAAAAGACGTCATATTTTCGCTGGCTCCGGTGGCGATAATCAGCGTGTCCGCCTTACGGCGCAGCATCCGCTCGCCCTGCCGGACAGTCACTTCTTTGTCCGCAAAGATGCCGGTCACCACCGCGTCTAACTCTACCTGTACGCCGGCGGCGGAGGCTTCCTGTAAAAGCTCCTCGCCGATGCGTATGCCCCGGATTTTCGCCTTATGCTCTCTGGAGCCAAAAAATTTGTGGATCTGTTTAAAAAGCTGGCCGCCGGGCCGGGCATTCTCATCGTACACCGTCACCCGCATACCCTGCCGGGCGGCCTCTACCGCCGCGGACAGACCGGCCGGGCCGGCGCCGATCACGATCAAATCACAGCGCTGCATGTTTAGCTCCCATCCCGTACTGGGTGCGGACATCCATATCCGCCGCCAGAGGAGTGATGCAGGTGCGCACATTGGGACGGCCGTTGACGATCATCACGCAGTCGGTGCAGCGGCCAATAGCGCAAAATATCCCCCGCGGACTGTGGTTCTTTCTGGTGTAACGGTGAATAAACACACCGGCCGCTTTCAGAGCCATAGCCACCGGCTCGCCGGCATAACCGGACAGGCGCGCGCCGTCAAAAGTAAAAGCCACCGCTTCGCCTTTTGGATAGCCGCCCAGTACAGGATGTTCGTTTATCCGCATAATTATCCTTACGTTTATTTTCAAACCAGAGCTGGCTGCTCCCAGAGGTTCAGTTTCGTGCCAAGGCCCATTTGCACGGCTTTGCGGTACAGCGTCATGCCCCAGGCCAGATCCTCCACCGGCATGCCGCCGATAGACATGAC
Source organism: Candidatus Margulisiibacteriota bacterium (assembly GCA_031274525.1). Taxonomy (GTDB): domain Bacteria; phylum Margulisbacteria; class Termititenacia; order Termititenacales; family Termititenacaceae; genus JAISQA01. The sequence continues at coordinate 16,929 of JAISQA010000029.1, read as the reverse complement.
GATAATCTCGTCTTCGGATTTGCGCGCCGGGATCTTACCGGCAATGATCTCGCCAATATCCCGGATCTGAGCGCGCTCGATTTTCTGCTCATGCACCAGATCCACCAGATGCGCGCCCAGAAGCGGGATCACCGCGTAAGCCGGAAAAGGAATTTCCTCGCCCCAGGCTTCGTAAAGTTTCCAGTTGTCCACAACGATGCCGGCGCGCTGCAAAAGGAACTCATCATCAAAGCGGATCGCGCCCGGCAGGGTAAACAGCGCGCCCGGTTTCAGCCATTTTTCATTAAAGTACGGATAGTTCTCAATACCCAGCGGGCTGGAAGTGGCCACGCTGATAATATCCGCGCCGTCCACCGCCGCCTCGAAAGACCTGACTACTTTGATATTGGTGATCTGCGGAAATTTAGCTTTGACAAAGGCCGTAAAAGAATCAATGCCGCCCTGACTGCGGCCGCAGATCTGCACCGTGTCGATAGCCGGGCGGGCAACCATAAAGGATTCCAGCGCGGTCTTGCTCATCACGCCGGGGCCGATAACGCCGACCACTCTGGCGTCCTGACGCGCCAGATACTTCGCGCCGACACCCGGTATCGCGCCGGTGCGGTAGGCGGAGAGCAGATTGGCGGACAAAAGCGCGAGGGGCGCGCCGGTGTCTTTATCGTTCAGCCAGACCATGAGGATAGAACGCGGCAGGCCTTTGGCCTTGTTCTCGACATTGGAGCCGTACCATTTCATGCCGGTGATCTGAAACGGGCCGCCCAGATAGGCGGGCATGGCCATGTATCTCCGATCCGGGCCGTTTTGCGGCATACCGGGATGCTCTGGCTTGTCCGGGAAAGCCAGCATAATGCCGTGGGAGTTGGCATTCGCCCCGCCCATCAGATAATCGCCGACGCCCAGACATTTGAACATCTCCTCCATGGACGCCACGCAGCCGGCCATATCCGTCACCCCGGCTTTGAGCATGTCCGGCTCATTCAAATATAAGAAATCAATCCGTGTATCCATTATTAGCCTCCTCGCCATATATTACAAATTTGTATAAAATAGAATTATTTGAACAAATTTGTATGGCAGGAAGTATAGCGGCCGCAACCTTTAATTGTCAAGCGGAAGTTTCAGAACGGGCCAAAATTCGGCGGATGCCACTCAATTTAAGCGATGGTTTTTTATTTTTTGCGGAATTTAGCGGGCCGCGGAGCGGCCCAATAATTTATCCGCGTCCGGAGCGGCAAGATGCAGCGCGGCGCCGCCCTGCGCCAGAGAATAGGCCAGACGCTGGTTATTAAGATAATTCCGGGCGTTATCCGCGCCGGACTGGTCTTTGAAATACACATAAAAATGCAGGCTCTGGCCGTCATCATCCAGCGAATAGCCCACTCTGGCCACGCTGCCGCCGGCCTTTTGGGCAAACACCCGGCGCAAATCTTCTTTATACTCTTTGATCCTTTCGCAAAAATCCTCATGGTAGAGCTGTGTCAGACCATAGTCTGTAAAACGGACTTCCAGTTCGCCCGCCCCGCGGCCATTAAACGCCGTTGCTGACCAGGAAGGCCGCGCGCCGACCGTAAACCCGCTGATATTCCGGCATTCTCTGGCTATCCTGTCGAGCATATAGTTGTTGTCCCGAAATTTAAGCACATACCCGCCCTGCTCTCCTTTATCCAGTTTAGCCAACCTGCTAATCGAGTCAAATTTTTCCCGGGCCAAAACCGGGATCCGTCTGGTCAGGATATGCCCCAAAGCGGCAAATGTCTGCTCCAGTGACGCTGCGCTGGCCGCCCGGGCATTATCTTCCTGCCGCGTAAGCACCTCTTTAACCACGGTCACAAACGTCCGCTCCGCTTCAAAACCGGGCAGGGCTAGCACAGGAGCATCCGCCGCCTCAGCTGGAATGTCCAGCTTCTCAATATTTAAAAGTTCGGCCGCCGATTTATTTTGCGCCGCATCTTCATTAGAAACATTTTCACCGGCAATATTCGCTCTGTCCGGCAAACCCGGTAAAGTAAGCGCGGGTATTCTATTAAAATCCATTACTTGCAGTGAAAGCTGGCTCATGAACCCCTCCTGAGACTTTGCTAAACCCCAAAATACAGTTTTTATGCCAGAAAATTCCGGTTTATTCCGGCGCTTATGTGCATTTTTGAGCAGCCGACTGGGATTTAGCCGGTTTTAGCGTTTTTTTGAGCCTGTAAAAATTAACGGTGTAAATATTTTATTCCGGGCCGGACAAATAGCTTTACCCGCGCGCGCCGCGGACTCTCCTGATCTTACAGTTCCGTTTTTTCCACCATGGGGAGCTTTTCCGCTGAGGCGAAAACCACTTCATAAGTCAAAGGGTATCGGCCGTCCTGCCGCGGATAGACCTGCTGAAGTTTTTGCCACCGGGTTTTGGTCATAGCGCCAGGCGCGGCGGATTTGGCGCCGACAGACTGCATGCTGCGCAGCAAAGCGCGCAGATCGGCAAACCACTGCACCTCCAGAGCTGCGGTAAAAATTTCCGGCAGTAACCCCTGTCCCAGCAGCGCGCGCTGGAGCTCCCCGGCCGGCTGAAATTTATGCAGACCGGCAGTGCCTCCGGCCAGCGCATAAGCCTGCCGCAGCTCACGCAGACTGCCCGCCGCCAGCGTGGAAAATAAAAAAACACCGCCGGGTTTGAGCGCCCGAAAAACCTCGGCAAACACGCGCCGCGGTTCGTCCAGCCATTGCAGAGCCAGATTGGAAACGATCAGCTCAAAGGACTCATCGGGATAGGGTATGTGCTCCATATCGCCGACCTGAAAAACGATATCGGCATTTTGCCAGAATTTTAACTGCGCCTGTGCGATCATGCCCGGCGCCAGATCCAGTCCGACCAAAGCGCAATGCGGGCAGCGCGCGGCCAGCAGGCCCGCCACCACACCGGTGCCGCAGCCCAGATCCAGCGCATTAGCCGGAGCGGTTTTTAATCTGGTCAGCAGCCGGACAGCGGTTTGTCTCTGCCAGACGGCGCAGCGGTCATAATCCGGGGCAGCCCGGGAAAAAGCAGCCTGCACTCTCCGCTTGTCCGGCATAGCAGAATTACCTGAATACGGGCAGAACCGGCATATCAGTCCAATTTGATCAAATTGTTAAAATTAATATCGATGCCCAGCACGCCGCTGATCTCACCGGCTTTATTGATCAGCGGCTTGGACACGGTAATGCACAGCTCGCCGATAAATTTGGAAACATAGAAATCGGAGACCCGCGCTTTTTTGGTCTCCACCGCGTCCTTAAACCAGCGGCGGTCGGCAAACTCGCCGCCCAGCGCGCTGTATTTTTTTTCGTCTTCCGGCTGGGTGATATTGCGCGTGATCTTGTGGCCCTGCGGATCCACCACATACATCAGCTTGACACAAGCCTCGTTGGCCGTAAATTCCTGCAGGATCGGCTCGATCACCGCTGCGTCCATAGTCAAAAGCTCGGTGCGGTAATTATTGAGCAGATTGTCGATGACCGCGATGGCCAGCCGACTGCCTTTTTTCTTCAAGCCCTCCAGATCAGAATGGAACAGGCTCGGCAGATGTTTTTTGGCCTGATCGATCAGCTCCGCTTCGGAGATAGTCGAGACGCGGTTTTTGGCATACTGCGCCATCACCCATTTGTAAACTTTTTGCAGGCGCGGATCGTTTTTGTCGATCTTGCGCTCTTCCGGCAGACGAAAATAATCATTCAGCCAGAAAGCAATGCCGGCCGCGCCGGATTTGTCCGTGATCGCCACGGACATCGGACGGTTGAGCAGCTTGCCAGTGTCAAAAATGTTGTAAATGCGCTCGCTCTTGGTCGCGCCATCCGCGTGGATGCCCGCTCTGGTCGTATTGAAATCCCGCCCGACAAAAGGCTGATTGGGCGAGATCGGATCACCCAGATCATCGTGATAGTAACGCGCCACATCCGTGATAATGGTCGTGTCTATGCCGCAGGGGTCGCCGCCGTGCATAGCGATATAGTCCATCAGCAGGGCTTCCAGCGGCGCGTTGCCGGTGCGCTCGCCCCAGCCCAGCAGCGTGCCGTTGACCGAAGCGCAGCCGTACAGCCAGGATGTCGTGGCGTTGATCAATACTTTATGAAAATCATTGTGGCCGTGCCATTCCAGCAGCTCGGAGGGCACGCCCGCTTCCCGGTGCAGAGCATGAAAGATCTTGGGCACCGCTCTGGGCAGTTTGGCATTGACATAAGGCAGGCCCAAGCCCAGAGTGTCGCAGGCGCGGATCTTGATCGGGATTTTGGCCTGCCGGGAACGCTCCATCAGCGCCTGCGCAAAAGGCAACACAAAGCCCTCAAAATCAGCGCGGGTAATGTCTTCAAAATGACAGCGCGGCCGCACGCCCGCTTCCAGCGCGGCGTCAACCACCGCCAGATAATCAGTCATGACCTGCTGGCGGGTCTTTTTCAGCTTCAGATAAATATGATAATCCGAGGACGAAGTCAGAATGCCGGTCTCTTTTAAACCCATCGCTTTGACCAGCTTGAAATCATCTTTGGCCGCGCGGATCCAGCCGGTGATCTCGGGAAACTTAAAACCCAGCTCCAGACATTTCTCCACGGCTTTTTTATCTTTGTCCGTGTAGAGAAAAAACTCGGACTGGCGGATCACGCCCTGCGGGCCGCTTAATTTATTTAAGAATTTGAACAGCTGCACAATCTGTTCCACTTCATAAGGCGGGCGGGACTGCTGGCCGTCGCGAAAAGTAGTGTCCGTGATCCAGAATTCCTGCGGCTTAACCCGCGGCACGATGGTCTCTTCAAACTCGATCACCGGAACTTTGCTGTAATCAAAATAACTTTCGTACAGATTGGGTTCGGCTACATCTTTTAATTTGTATTTTTTCATCACACCAGCCTCTCACAACCCGCTCAAGCAGGCAAATTATTTTATCACAGCAGGCCGCAAACGGAAAATGAAAATTGCCGTCCAGCGCCAGCAGCTTCGCGTCCGGCCGCAGACGGCGCAGCTCCGCCGCCGCGCCAAAAGGAATGACCTTATCGCCCCGCGCGTGGACAATACCCAGCGTATAGGCGCCCTGCCGCGCGGTGTCCGAGAGGTCGGACTCGTGCAGGCTCCGCAGATAATTCAGAGCGCTGGCCTGATCCTGAATAAAATATTTTTGCAGCAGCGCCGGATCTCCGCCCATTAAGCTCTGAAAATGGCTGACCGCCCGGGGAAAATCCCGCGCGCAGGCCGCGGCAAAACTTTTTTTCTCCGCCGCCCGCCGCGAAAACACCGCCGCGGAGCTGACCAGCACCACCGCCGCCACCGGAAAAGTCCGCGCCGCCAGCAGGGCCAGCTGTCCGCCCATAGACCAGCCCAGCAATAACGGCCGGGTTATGGCCTGTTCTTTTATATACGCTCCGAGCGCCGCAACAGCCTGCGCGTAAGCGTCGCCCTCCGCGCTCCGGGGCGGCGTAAAATAATACAATTTGTATGCGGAAAAGTATGCGGCAAAAGGCCTGAATATTTCCGCCCGGATATTCCAGCCGGGGATAAAGATCAGCGGCAGCTTAGCGGCTGGCGTAGAGATCACCGCCGTGCAAATCATAAAGCACAGTCACCGGAAAATCCCGGACAGTCAGGCGGCGTATGGCCTCCGTCCCCAGCTCCGGGAAAGCGATCACTTCCGCGGCGGTCACTGCCTGCGCCAGCAGCGCCCCCGCGCCGCCGAGCGCACCGAGATACAGTGCCTGATTCTGGCGCAGGGCCTGCCGCACCTCCGCGGAGCGCGGCCCTTTACCGATAACCGCGCTGAGGCCCAGAGCCAGCAGTTCCGGCGTAAAAGGATCCATGCGGTCGCTGGTGGTCGGCCCTGCCGAGCCGATAGGCCGGCCGGGCGGCGCGGGAGACGGCCCGGTATAATAAATTATCTGGCCCGGCAGTTTGAAAGGCAGCGGTTTACCCGCCAGCAGCAGTTCATGCAGTTTTTTATGCGCCGCGTCGCGGGCGGTATAAATAATCCCGTTCAATAAAAGTTCCTCCCCGGCCCGGAATTTAACCATATCCTCTTTGAGGAGCGGCAAAATGATTCTATAAGTCATACGCGAAATTATACCTTAAAGCGGGGAGATTGCTACGCGCGGCTGGCCGGTCAGCCAGATAAGCCTGGGTTTGGCTATTCCGCGGTCATAAAATTCTATAGTTTCTATTCTGGCCGTATGGCCGTTCGGGATCAGGATCAGGACATCTTCCTCAAGGCTGACAACTCTGGGCGCTTCATAATGGATCTTGATTTCCGCCATCGTACCGTCGCGCAGCCGCATTGTGATAGAATCACGCCGCAAACCGTGGTTATCCGTGATCCTGCACAGGTCGCCAAAATTGATAACTTTACGGTACAGCATAATCACTCATCGTAAGGCCCGCCAAAAAATTGCAAAAAATTCAGGGCAAAACCACCACCGGATAATTCAAGGTTATTCTGTCTTTCAGCTCCCGCAAATCGGCATTGCGCAGGCGGATACAGCCGTGTGTGTCATCCAGACCGATAGTGGACTCGTCGTGTGTGCCGTGCAGGCCGATGCCTGCCCACGGGCCGTCGAAGCGCAGGAACCACGGGCCGTAAGCGCCGGTGATCGGCCCCCGCCCGTCGTCAAAATCAAAAGCCCAGTGTGCGGACGGCTCCACAGAAATAATTTTGAACACACCTTCCGGCGTGCGCAGATCGCCGACCGCCTGTTTGTCGCCGGTATTTTTGCCGGTGGCTATCGGGTATTGATGCACCGCGCCGTCTTTATACAGCCGCAGATATTTTTGTTTTTTGTGCACCACTATTATATTGCCCGCTATCCGCTGCCGGTAATACAAATCGGCAAAGTCAAAAGCGCAGGTCAGGGACAGCAGTAAAATTAAAAACAGATATTTTTTCATGGAAAACAAGTATAACGAAACCCCGGCAAAAGTCCAATTTAGACCATTCGGCTGCCGAGCGAAACCTCTGCAAATGTCTTTCTTTTTTTGTATCTCGATTTTTGGCAAAACAAAATTTAGCTTATGTATGCAAATAAAATCCGCCAAAAATCGAGATTATCAACAAGTTTATTCAACATATTTTACTTTTGCAGAGGTTGCCGAGCGCAGCGGGGGTTGTGCATAAACAATTCGTCATTTAGAATTTCCCTGTATGCAGTATAAATATCCGGTATTTTTACTGGCGTATCTTCTGGGAGCGCTGCCGTTCGGAGTTATCGCGGCCAGGATTTGCGGCGTGGATATATTCAAGGTCGGCTCCGGCTCCACCGGCGCGACCAATGTCATTCGCGCCTGCGGCAAGGCCTGGGGGCTGGCGGTTTTCACGCTGGACGTGCTGAAAGGCGCTCTGGCCGCCTATCTCGGCCTGCTGGTCTTTCCGCCGGACGCCGCTCCGCATAATTCCTGGCTGATCGTGCTCTGCGGCCTGCTGGCCATGCTGGGACACGCCGCCTCTATATTCATTAAATTCCGCGGCGGCAAAGCGGCGGCCACCGGTCTGGGCGTGGCGTTAGTTCTGGACTGGCGCATATTTATAATCGCCGGCCTGATTACGCTGCTGATCCGGCAGCTTAGCGGTTATCAGTCTGCCGCCAGCCTGGGCGCAGGTCTGGCCGCGGTGATTTTATTCTGGATCATCCCCCACCCGCTGGCGTATCAGCTGCTGGCCACGGCCGCGGTGGCTTTTGTCTGGTTCAAACATCTACCGAATATCCAGCGGCTGCTCGCCGGTACCGAGACAAAAATAACCGCCAGAAAAAATGGTTAAAACCGCGGTCATCGGCTGCGGCGCCTGGGGCACCACTCTGGCCAAAATCCTGGCGGAGAACGGCCACGAGGTCTGCGTCTGGTGCCATGATACCGCAATAGCAGCGCAGATCAACGCGCGGGAAAATAAGAAGCTGCTCGCCGGTATCGCTCTGCCGCAAAATATCCGCGGCACCACCACGCTGTCCACCGCGCTGGACGGAGCGCGGCTCGCCGTTATCGTCACGGCGTCGCAGTATTTCCGCCAGACAGCGGTTCAGCTCAAACAGTATCTCGCGCGGGACTGCCTGCTGCTCTCTGCGACCAAAGGTCTGGACGAAACCACCGGCAGGAGAATGTCCGAAGTCCTCGGCGAGACCCTGCCGGCACAGCGGCAGAATATCGCCGTGCTGTCCGGGCCGAATATTTCCCGCGAGATAGCCGAACAAAAAGTATCCGCTGCGGTCATTGCCTCCGGGACCAAAGCAACCGCGGAGGCCATACAAAAGCTGTTCAACAATCATTATTTCCGCGTGTACACCAATGACGATGTGATCGGCGTGGAGATCGGCGGCACGGTAAAGAACATTATCGCCATTGCCGCCGGCATAGCCGACGGGCTGGGTCTGGGCAACAACGCCAAAGCCGCCCTGCTGGTGCGCGGCATGGTTGAGATCGCCCGGCTGGCTGTCACGCTCGGCGGCAGAGCGGAGACTATTTTTGGTCTGACCGGCATGGGCGACCTGATCACCACCTGCTCCAGCAGCTTGAGCCGCAATCACTCCGTCGGTGTGGAGCTGGCCAAAGGCCGGACGCTGGCGGACATATTAGGAAACATGCCGGCCGTAGCCGAGGGCGTGCCGACCACCAAACTGGCCCATGCGCTGGCGCAAAAAACCGGCACGCCAATGCCCATCACCGCGCAAATGTACGCCATACTGTACGAAAACAAGCCCGTCCCCGCGGCGGTACAGGACCTGATGTCCAGAGCGCTGAAGCCGGAGTATTAGTCTCGACGGACAACGCAGCAGAGTTTTTGCTGTAACCATCCTGCCTTGTCCGAAAGGCTCATCTTTAGGGCATTCTCAAAATATTTTCTGCAAAGACACGAAATTTATTCATCTGTTCCTGCGTGGGATACCAGTCTCTTCCCGAAAAATTATCTAATGGATCCGGTTTGGTAGATTTAAAAACTATATTTCCAACAGTTATAGTTATAACCATTAAGCATTCTTTGGGCGTCTCCGGTTTTTTCTGTGATGAAACAAAAGGATTCTGCCCATTCATTATTCTAGGAACAAGTTTTAATGTTTCAAACACCAGTGCAAGTGCTTCGCCACAGATACTGCTAAGTTCCATAAAATATTTTTCAAGCTGTTCTGGAGAAAGTCCTTTTTCTAACAAATATTCCAGTCCTGCAACCGATTCATCCGCACCACAGTGTGTCCAAAATTGTTTCCAAAACAATGGATCTGTTTCAACATTATTATTCATAATACTAGATTTTAATTTATCCAATATTTTACTAGCAGATGACGCAGCGGAAGTATCGCCCAGAAAATCACTAAGCTCATTTTCAAAAGATATTTGTTTTTTATACATAGTTCCTCCTTAATAAATATTAGCTGGTCTTAATTCAGAATATCTACCAGATATATTAGATATCGTAAGTACATCGCAAAAATCTCATTTTTTTTGTATCTTACCACAGGTTGCGGAGACATATAAATAAAGTTAAAATTCTACGGCTTATGCAAAACACAACCAACGCGACGCTGGAATTTTCCAAAGACGACGGCTTCAAAATTTCGCTGGAAGTTTTCGAAGGTCCTTTTGATGTGCTGCTCGGTCTCATCGAAGCAGAAAAGCTGGCGATCTATGACATCTCGATCAGCAAGATCACCAATTCCTATCTGGAGTATCTGCATCAGCTGCAGGCGCTGGACTTAGAGGTCAGCGGCAAATTTCTAGAAATGGCGGCGTTCCTCATCGAGCTCAAATCCAAAATGCTCCTGCCCGCGGAAAACCCGGACAATCAGGAGCTGCTGGCCGAAGCCGAACAGGAAAAAACCCTGCTGCTGGAGCGGCTCATCGAGTATAAGGCTTTCAAAAATCTGACGCGCAGTCTGCTGCAGAGAGAAAATGATTTTGCCCATGTGCACACCCGCGCAGACATCAACGCGGAATATCTGAATTCCCTGCCGCAGGAAAAAAATATTGTCATTAAAAATGCGGATCTGGAGCTGCTGGTCAAAGCTTTCAACCGCATCTGGCAGAATTTTGAGCTGCGCCTCCTGCAAAGTCCGTATCAGCTTGCAGTCCTGCACACTTACCCGATCAAGGACAAAATGCACGAGATCATCGAGCGCATCAAAAACAGTAAAACCAGCATGCTCTTCTCCGAATTTTTTCAGGACATTGACAACCGCTACGAGATTATCGCCACTTTTGTCGGCATGCTGGAGCTGGTGCGCCAGCAGTTTATTCTTATTGTGCAAAATGCTATATTTGACGACATTGAGCTCGTGCCGCGCAAAAACGTCGAGACGCAGGCGCTGGAGTTTGACGCCGCAGAATACAATCTGCCGCAGGGAGAAAGCGAAAATGCCGGAACCTCAGCTTAAAGCCCGTCTGGAAGTACTGCTCTTCATGGCCAGACAGCCGCTCGCGCCGGAGCAGCTGGCGCGTTATCTGGACGCGCCGGAAACTGCCGTACAGGAAGCGCTCGCCGAATTGAGCGCCGGTCTGTCCGCGCCGGAACACGGCCTGCAAATAGTCAATGTGGCCAACGGCTATCAATTTGCGACCAAGCCGGAATACGCCGGGCCGCTGGAGCTGTATCTCAATTCGCCGCAGGAGTTTTCTCTGTCACCGGCGGCTCTGGAAACGCTGGTCATCATCGCCTACCGCCAGCCGGTGTCCAGGGGCGAGATTGAGGCGATTCGCGGCATCAATTCGGACTGGATAGTCAAATCACTGCAGGACAAAGAGCTGGTCACGGAACAGGGACGCTCCGAAGGACTCGGCCGGCCGCTGCTCTACGGCACCACAGAAAAATTTCTCAAACATTTCGGTCTGAGGGATCTGCAGGATCTGCCGCCGGAACCCAATCTAAAAATGCAGTCCAAACCGGAGCTGCTGGCCGCCGGCCTGCAAAAATTTGCCGCGGCGCAGACCGCGGAATTAACTTTCGCGGAAAACAACACGCGGCAAAATTGAATATTTAATAAAATAGTGTACAATTACAGCACTGTCTTTACTTTTGCTAAAAAACCAGAGAAGAGTGATTTATGAGCGATGAACAAGAGTTAAATACCCCAGAAAACAGCCCGGCAGAGCCGACTATCGGTCAGCGTTTGCGGGCAGCGCGGCTGGGCAAAGCCCTGAGTCTGGAAGAGATCGCCGAGCAAAGCAAGATCAAAAAAACTTTTCTGGAATTCATGGAAAATGATGACTTCGCCAAAATGCCTAACCTGATAACCGCCAAAGGCTTCTTAAAAGTTTACGCCAACCTGCTGGGCTTGAATAGCGAAGAGATCCACAAGCAGTTTATTGAATTATTTCCCAGCGAGGCCGGTTACCGGCCGGGGCGCGAGATCAAAGTCGGCCTGGCAGTCGATAAACGTACTTTGTTTCCGACCGGTATGAGAACCATGAATTCTCCCGGCCTCAGCCACTTTCGCACCTCGCACAAAAATAAAAAAGGCAATAAACTGTTCGCGCATATTACGCTGGGCCTGATTATCATCGCGCTGGCCCTGACCGCGTCCACCCTGTATTTTAAGAACTCCATGGTCGATATCAAAAATATCAATCTGCGCCAGAAAAACGACGTCAATCCGCTGGAGGCCAAAGACACGCCGGAGACCAGACAGCAGAAAATTTACGATCAGAATAAAGTCTACATCGAGGCTACGGCGCTAAGCGATACTTACGTCACGATCATTACCGTAACCGACGGGCGGACCCTGCCGCAGGGGTTTTCGATGCGCCGCGGCGACTACAAAGCCTGGGACGGCAATCAATATCTCCGCATCCGGGCCAGCGTGCCGCGCAGCCTGCGCCTGACGGTCAACGGCAAAGACGAAGGCATACTGAATGAGCCGGAAAAAGTTTTTTTCCCGCCCTCTGCCGCGCCGGCCGAAAACGCGGCGCGCAGTAAAACCACGCCCGGCGCCGACGCCGCACCTTCCGTACAGACGGGAAATCAGCCGCAAACACCGGCGAATAATAATTCCGGAGCGGCATCTATATTGAACAACATTTAATTTTACGGCGGGAGCGTTATTTATTCTGCTGCCATAACCGCCCGAACTCATTATTAAAAATTTCCGCCAATTCCGGCGATTCAATGACCAGCATGTTTTCATCATTGTTATAGCTGGCATTATTACTCCAATTATATGAGCCGGTCACAACGATTTTGCCGTCAATCACCGCAAACTTGTGATGCATATAGCCTTTGTGTGTATCACGTGCCACAGGGATTTGATAAGATTCAAAATACTCATCTCTGGCGTATTTGTTAGCGGCTTGCTCGCGGTCAGTCAAAATTCGCACTTTCACGCCCCTTTGCCGGGCGGAGACAATGGCTTGAGCAATATCTGTTTTGGTCAGGGAATACACTGCGATATTAACTTCAGTTTTAGCTTGATTTAACAGGCGGATAAGCTTTTGGTCTGGCTTATCCTGCGGCGCAAAATAAACAGCGATATTGCCGGTGGCAGCAAACAGAATTTGGCAGGCGGCGAGAAGACAAAAACAAAGCGAGAATGTTTTTTTCATGGTTGGATTATAAACAAAACTGGCCTATTTAGAAATTGGAAAATTTAGGTCATGCCACGCCAATTTGCTCGAAATCATATATAATGTAATTGATGAGCAAAACATCAATGTATTCCACGCGATGAAATGCCGCAGGGCATATTATTCACTGGTGGAAGAGTAAGGAGAATGCCATGCCAGGAATGACTGAGAAAGACGCGGAGGCAATGGACAGGTATTACACTAAGAACACTGTAATGCCTAAAAAGGGCAAGCTTGGGCTTTTTGCCCGGCGTAAAGCGCGCATGTTTGCTGTTGATGCGTTATCCGCGCAATACCTTACAGCGAAAGCCGCCGCCGATCATAAGACCACTATGGAAATTATCGGCGAATTGGTGCGGAGGGAAATTGCCACGGCTAACAATTAAAAGTCAGCGGAGGATAGCGGTAAGTTAAATATCCGCCCCAAATATCAGCGTGAACTCGTTTACAAAGACAGGCAGATAGACACCATGGAAGCGGATCACATAACCCCCCCCTGGCACGACGGCGGTCAAACAACCGCTAAAAACTGCCAGTTGCTTTGTAAAGACTGCAACCGCCGGAAAGCAGGAAAGTAAATAGTTTTCCGACTAAGGGTTTGGCAAGGTAATTTTCAACCTCATAATTTTTTTATCTTATGTTATAATTTTCCAGACTTTGGCGGGGTAGCTCAGCTGGTGAGAGCGATGGATTCATAACCCATAGGTCGGCGGTTCGATTCTGCCCCCCGCTACCAAATACAGATCAGCCCGGCCAAAACATTTACCCGGGTTTATTTCCGGCGATAGCCAGCAGTTCCAATCATCTCGCTTTTTCATACCACGCACCTCTGGTCGTGCCATGTTTGACAAGATAGCCGCCGGCCACTAAAGACTTTACAGATTTCCGGATGGTCTCTCTGTTTTCTTTGAGTTCTTTTTCCGCTTCCAGAATGGTCCATTGCAGTTTATTCTCAAACAAGGCCAGGATAGACCGCGCCGTCCGTGATAATTTTGTATCGTCTGATTTGAGCAGCGCAATTTTTTCTGCCAGATGTCTCTTCTGCTTTTGCAAAGCAGTTAAGAAAAAGGCTAACCACGGCTCATAGTCAGCTTTACCGGACCAGATATTTTTTTGTGTGCGGCGGAGCGCGCGATAGTATCCTTCTTTGTTCGCCTCTATAATTGATTCCAGGGAACCGTATGGCACATAGGCATAACCTTTTTTTAATAAGAGCAACGCCGTCAGTGCGCGCGACAGGCGGCCATTTCCGTCCTGGAAAGGATGAATGACCAGAAAATGCACAATGAACACACCCAGGACAAGCAGCGGATGCAGCAACGAATCGTCCAGATTCTTACGTGTCCATTCCATCAATTCGGCCATTAAACGCGGGGTATCAAACGGCAAAGCAGTTTCAAACACTATGCCTATTTCTCTACCATTATAGTCAAATGCGGCGACGGAGTTTGCTATTTTTTTGTATTCGCCACGATGTTTCGCCGCCCTGCCCACATATTGCAGGAGAATTTGATGCAGTTGTTTGAGGTAGTTCTCCGACAGCGGAATAACCTCATAGTCGTCAAAAATTCTATTCATAAGTTCGGCATAGCCGGCTACTTCCTCTTCATCCCGGGATTTGAAAGATTTTTTGTTAATGCGGGACAGCAGTCTTTCAACTTCTGTATCAGAAAGTTTGTTGCCTTCTATCCGATTGCTTGAGCCGACAGATTCGATTGTAGATACCTTACGCAGGATTTTTAATTGCTCCGGTCGCAGCTGGGCAAAACCAGCCCAGGCGCCTTTGAATTCGTCCAGCTCCGCAATTTGCAATAACAGCTGCGGGGTGATTTTAATATTTTTTACATTTAGCATACTTACCTTATATTCCTATTTATTCCCAGATAATACCAAATATTCCCTAAAAATTTAAGTAAGAAACCCCGGTAGAAGTTAGATCCCCGCCGCGGCGCGGATCAATCCGGCAAAAAGCGGGTGCGGCTGTCCCGGGCGGGATTTAAACTCCGGATGATACTGACTGGCAATAAAAAACGGATGCCCCGGCAGTTCCACGACTTCGACCAATTTCTCATCGGGAGACAGGCCGGAAATTTTTAAACCGTTTTTGGCAAAAATTTCCCGGTACTGATTGTTAAATTCGTAACGGTGGCGGTGGCGTTCGGAAATTTCTTTCTGCTGATAGCATCCGGCCAGCAGAGTATCCGGCTTGATCCGGCAGGTGTACGCGCCCAGACGCATCGTGCCGCCTTTGTCCGTGACGGTCTTCTGGTCCAGCATCAGGTCGATGACCGGCGCCTGGGTCTGCTCAGCAAATTCGGTGGAATTAGCATCTTGCAGTCCGCAGACATGGCGCGCAAATTCCGCCACGGCCATCTGCATGCCCAGACAGATGCCCAGAAACGGCAGCTTATTCTCCCTGGCATACTTAATAATTTTTATTTTGCCCTCTATGCCGCGGCCGCCGAAACCGCCGGGCACGATCACGCCCTCCACACCGTCCAGCTGTTTCTGCCATTCCGGCTCAGCCTCCGCCTCCAGAGCCTCGGTATTGATCCATTTGATCCGGGGCAGCAGGCCGTAATGCACGCAGGCGTGGCGGATAGATTCCACGATCGAGATATAAGCGTCTTCCAGCGCCACATATTTGCCGGCAATAGCGATCGTCACCGGCTTGAGGCAGGTCTTCATCTTATCGACATACCCGCGCCAGGTCTCCAGAGCCAGCTGTTTATCCTTGGCCAGCCCCAGCATATCCAGCGCCACATCGGACATTTTTTCTTTTTCCAGCAGGAGCGGCACTTCATATATAGAAGCAACATCGTGCACGCCAAAAACCGCTTCCGGCCGCACATCGCAGAACAGAGAAATCTTGTTCTTCAAGTCCTTGGACAGTCTGGTCGCCGAGCGGCAGACGATCACATCGGGATGAATACCGATAGCCCGCAATTCCTTGACCGAATGCTGCGTCGGCTTGGTCTTGTGCTCGCCGGAAGTCCCCATAAAAGGCACCAAAGTGCAGTGAATATTCAGCGCATTGCCCCGCGGCAGTTCATTCTTGAACTGGCGGATAGCTTCAATGAAAGGCAGGGACTCAATGTCGCCGACTGTGCCGCCGACCTCGACAATGACCACATCCGAATCATTGTGTTTGGCCGCGCGCACCATGCGGTCTTTGATCTCATTGGTGATATGCGGAATGACCTGCACGGTCGCGCCCAGATAATCGCCGCGGCGCTCGCGCGCAATGACATTAGAATACACCGAACCGGAGGTGACATTATTCCATTTGGACAGCGGCGTGTCGATGAAGCGCTCATAATGCCCCAGATCGAGGTCTGTCTCCGCGCCGTCGTCCGTCACAAAAACTTCGCCGTGCTGGTAGGGAGACATCGTGCCGGGATCGACATTGATGTAAGGATCCATCTTCTGCATCGTCACGCTGTAGCCGTGCGCCAGCAGCAGGCGGCCGAGCGAAGCGGCCATGATGCCTTTGCCCAGACTGGAAACCACCCCGCCGGTGACAAAAATGAACTTGCTTTTCAGCTTGAGCATTGCGGAATTATAACACTTAAAAAAATGCTGTGCACTTGCCGCGCTTTAATATTTTTTCACCTGCTGCAAAGTGGTTTTCAGTTGATTTATGATATAATTTTTTAGTATATCCTGCGCGGAGGACCGCCTGACCAGAAGCCGCTTCACTCCCCTGAGTCTGTCCTGCTCTTCCAGAAAAAACTGATAAGGTTTCACGCTCAGCGCGTCCGCAATTTTGGCCAGCAGTTTCATCGAAGGAAATCTAATGCCTATTTCAATCGCACCGATATAGCTGGCCGAAGTTCCGCAAAGCTCGGCCAGTTTCATCTGCGAAACACCGGCGTCCGCCCGCAAACGCCGCAGATTTTGCACAAAAAGTTGTTTCAAATCCATGCTCAAGTTTATATTCTAACAGCGCATTATTGACAATTAGCAATTTGACAATTATCATATAGTCAATAACACCAGCAAAGGAGTATATTTATGGCAGAAAAATATTCAGGAATAGCTGCGGGAAAACCAATGAAAGCCAGCGATATGGAAGCCGCACTGGATACCAAAGCCAATATCAGCGATATGACGGCCGCGCTGGACAGTAAGGTCACCCTAACTGGCAACGAGACAATAAACGGAACAAAAACATTCAGCACAGCGCCGGTCGTGCCGAACAAGACTACGGCAGCGGCCAATAACGGTACAGTGCTGGCCACCGAAGCCCAGGTGTATCTCAAAGCCAATGCCAGCGACATGACCACAATGCTGGCCACCAAAGAAAACCTGAACAATAAAGTGACTGTGCTCTCCAGCACGTCAAACAACACCCAGTATCCTGCGGCCAAAGCGGTCTATGATGCGCTGGCCGC
>JAISQA010000048.1 GCA_031274525.1 Candidatus Margulisiibacteriota bacterium | reverse complement strand
ATATCGCGGTAGCCGGAGCGGACAATGACTTCATTGATCAATTCCGACAGGGACATAGTGGCCGCCAGAGCCTGCAGATCCTGAATGATTTTCTGGAAGATCCCGGCGGCCTGCGCCGCGCGGCCGGTCAGACCGGGGATTTTAAGGCCCAGCGCGGCAAAAAAACTGAGCCCCTGCTGTTCGGCGTAAACACTGTATTTGGCCACAGTCATAGCGCCGAGACCGCGGGCGGGCAGATTGATGATTCTCTGCAGTGACACCGTGTCCAGCGGATTGGCGATGAGGCGCAGATAGGCCAGAATATCTTTGACCTCTTTGCGGGCGTAAAATTTCACGCCGCCGACCAGCCGGTAGGGCATACTGCGCTTGACAAGAGCTTCTTCAAAAACCCGGGACTGGGCGTTGGTACGGTAAAACACGGCGTAGCTGTTCAGACCGCCGGTTTCCGCGCGGGTTTTGGCGATGGTTTCCGCGACATATTGGGCCTCGTCCGTTTCCGAACCGGTGAGGATAAATTCGCATTTGGCGCCCTCGCTGTTTTCCGTCCAGAGATTTTTAGCTTTGCGCATTTCGTTGTTTTTGATGACCGCATTGGCGGCGTTGAGGATATTGGCGGTGGAGCGGTAATTCTGTTCCAGCAGAATGACTCTGGCCTGGGGATAATCCTGTTCAAAAGACAGGATATTGGTGATATCCGCGCCGCGCCAGGAATAAATATTCTGGTCGCTGTCGCCGACCACGCAGATATTCTGGTGCCGGGCGGCCAGCAGATGAATGAGCGTGTACTGCGCTTTGTTGGTGTCCTGATACTCATCGACCAGCACATACTGGAACTGGTCTTGATAGCGGGCGAGCAGATCGGGATTTTTCTGGAACAGTTCAATGGTCAGCAGCAGCATATCGTCAAAATCCACGGCATTGTTCTGGCGCAGAGCCAGCTGGTATTTTTGGTACAGCCCGGCGCTGGCCTGCCGGAATTGCGGCTGTCCGCGGAGCGCGGTGTCATCCGCCAGCCGGGCATATTCCGCCGGGCCGAACATTCTGTTTTTGGCCCAGCCGATCTGGCCCAGCACTTTTTGCGGAGTGAGCTGCTTGTCCTTATCCAGTCCGGCTTCGCGCAGGATGTTTTTGATCAGCACGGTCTGGTCAGCGTCGTCATAGATGACGTAATTGGCCGAGTAGCCGGGCAGGAGCTGGATGTGCCGGCGCAGGAGCCGGCCGCAAATGCCGTGAAAAGTCCCGATCCAGGGCAGTCTGGCGCCGATCCGCTCTTCCATTTCCCGCGCGGCTTTGTTGGTAAAAGTGACGGCGAGTACCCGTTCCGGCGGGATCTGTTTTTCCGCCAGCAGGTATTTGATGCGGGTGGTCAGCACGCGGGTTTTGCCGCTGCCCGCGCCGGCCAGGATCATCAGCGGCCCCTCGGTGCAGAGCACGGCTTCTTTTTGGCGGGCGTTGAGCTTACTAAGCATTGGGAGGCGATATTAGCATTTTTTGGCTTTATGCGGAATTAGTATTTTGTCCTGGTTTTGCCAAACTCCGCTAATTTAGCGGTTCCAAAATATTGACAATTACGTAACTAATATATATATTATTACGTAGTGGTGTAATATGTATACAAAATTAACTTTGAATATTGATAAAGCTGTGGTGGAAAAGGCGAAAATTTATGCCAGGCATCAGCAGAGAAGCATTTCCAGATTAGTGGAAGAATATCTGGCCTCAATATCTGCGGAGACCAGGCGGGGAAAGGAAGACTTAAACCCAGGGCCCATCACTAAAAAAATAGCGGGAATTATCAATATTGATAAAACGCTCAATTACAAAGAGGTATTGACAGAAGCTTTACTGGAAAAATATTTATGAAAGAAAAAATATTCTTTGACAATGATGTTATTTTAGATGTTTCTATCAATAGAAAACCTTTTTTAACCGACGCGGTAAGACTGTTCAATCTTGTGGAAACAGGCAAATACAGGGGCTATACTTCGACGGTAGTATTTACGAATATCTATTATATACAAAGAAAATTGACGAATCATAATACAGCTGTGGATTTCTTGAGAAAG
Source organism: Candidatus Margulisiibacteriota bacterium (assembly GCA_031274525.1). GTDB lineage: Bacteria > Margulisbacteria > Termititenacia > Termititenacales > Termititenacaceae > JAISQA01. Next base: position 5,176 of record JAISQA010000048.1, on the reverse strand, counting down.
CTGCGGCTGCTTTTAACCGTCTTAAATGTTGATGATTTGATCCTGCAGAAAGCCTTAGCGTCAGGTTTTTCTGATTTTGAAGACGCCGTGCAGTATTTTACCGCGCTACAGCATAAAATGGACTACATTCTCACCAGAAACACCGGGGATTATAAGAAGTCCACCATCCCGGTGTACACTCCTCTGGAATTTCTGAAAATGCTGGAAATAAAAAAACCTCCAGACCGCGGCAAATTATAATTCCCCGCGGCTTAATTTTTTGACGAAAGTTTTCAGCATGGCCAGCACGGCCTCCTGCAGTCCGGGTTCCAGTTTTTGCAGCAGGCTGGCGATCTGCGCCGCGGTATTTTTATTTCTGGTCTGTTCCGGATTTGCCGGGATTTCTTCCAGCTCGTTAAACCACCAGTCCAGACTCACCCCGTATTTTTTATTCAGGCGCAGCAGATTGCGCAGGTGCGGCAGCCGCTGGCCTTTTAAGAGCCGGAAATATTCGCTCAGATCCATGTCCAGACTGTCCGCGGTGGCTTCCAGCGTCTGGCCGCTGTCTTTGCGGAGCAGTTCAAGTTTTTTGCTGAGCAGTTTTTTTAGGTCTTCGTTTGTAATCTCTTTGTCCATGCGCCAAATCCTTTAGCCTTATTGACAATAGTTTAGACATTTGTCATAATCTCCATTATTGGTAAAGCGCTAAAAAATATAGGCTTATTAGCAAAAACACAAGAGCGGAAAAATAGGCCCGTGGCAGCAGAACAGCTGTTCTGCACGGGCGGCGCAGACAGCCAGAATATATATTTAACCGCGGCTAATATGCCCAAACACAGCCACACCCTGTCCGGCACATTCACGACAGACAATCAAAGCGCGGGGCATACGCACAGCATAGCGCATGACCATGGTTCAGTGACCAGCGGGGGTATCAGCGGCGATAACTATGCGCAAATAACAAGTGATGATACGAGTAACCGCTCCGCCACTGGAAGAGCAAGCTTCATAGATATAAGATCTGGTTGGAATTCTATTGGGGATTCTGATAAGTACTGTGGAGATCTCCGCATAGACTTTGCTCACACACATAGTGTGGACTTACCAAACTTTACCGGCAATTCCGGCGGTGTCAGCGCCGGTCACACGCACAATGTCACTTTGAGCGGCAGTACCGGTGATGCCGGTTCGACCGCGGACACCCCGACGGCTATTACCGTAAATACCGTCCCCGCTTATTATACGCTGATCTATATCAAGCGAGTGGCGTAGCGCACTCTGCCTGACGCCAGCCGCCCGACGCTGGCGGACAAAGCTCCTATTGCGTTTTTAACTTGATCCCCAGTTTGAGGCCGAGCAGCCGCATATGCCGGTCGGTAGAAAATAAGCCCATGTTGTTTTGCCGGGCATTCTGCGCGATAACAATATCCAGCAGGCCGAGTTTATTGAGGCCGGACTTCAGGCAGAACAGCTGGATTTCCTCTATTTCCGCCCAGTCAATATTCAGCGGCACTGCCTCCAGTCCGGAAAGACATTCAATAAACTCATGTTCTTTATTCTTTCTGGCCGCGGGGAGCAGTTCAGCCAGAATAACATTATTGGTAAAAGCCAGATTGTCGGTGAGGAGCCGGGATACGGTCTGCAAATATTTGCTCTGCCCGAAAAAGTCGATCCAGACGCAGCTGTCGACAATATAATTCATTTTCTTTTTCGGGTGCGGTTAATATCCACGGGCAGTTTGACTTTCCCGGCCAGTTCGATGAGCCTTGCTCTTTTCCCGGCCTGTATTGCCTGCCGGAGCGCCTCATTGATGGCCGCTGTCTTCGTGGGCTGGCCCGTCCATTTCAGGGCCTGCATTAACAAAGTGTTATTCAAGTCAAGCGTTGTTCTCATCTGTCCTGCTCCTTATGCATATAGTATAGCATATTTTATATGCATTGTGTGGCGGGGCAGACCGCTGCCGCGGGGAACCGTCACCTGGCATATTTTTTGCTTTTTTCCGGGATATGCCTATTATCCTTTTGACCCTGTTCTATGCCTGCGGTATTTTTCTGACCGCCAGCTTCAATATTTATGCGGTTTTGTTGCTCGCCGCGCTGTTCTGGTATAGCTGGCGGCAGTATGCCGGACACAGCCGGTATAGCCGTCCTTGCCTTGTTATGCTGTTTTTACTGCTGGGAATTTGGCGCACGTCCTGCCATCAAGCGGCGCTGGCCGACAGGCTGGCCGCGGCGCAGGACTGGAGCCCGGAGCCGCTGTATCTGCGCGTCGTTTCGGATATTCAATATAAAGACGGCACGGCGGTTTTCACCGCCCGTGCCGGCGGCTATAAAATAATGGCGCGGATCCGGAACGCGCCGGAATTGGCTTACGGCGATGAACTGATTTTATCCGGACACCGCTTGACGCCGCTGCGGATCCGGCGGAATTTTTTTATCACCGGCTATGATGATTATCTGTACGCGCACGGCTACACGCTGCGTTTGAGCGCGGAGGCCGGGGCGCTGGCCGGGCGCACCCCGCGCCGCTCGCTGTTTGGTCTGGCCATCGCCTGCAAAAATAAATTTGTGGCGGTGCAAAAACGCACCCTGCCGGAGGCGCAGGCCGGAATTATGTGCACGTTTCTTTTTGGCTCGGCTTCCTCGTCTATCGACAGCGAGACGGTAAATGAATACCGCCGCGCCGGGGTTATTCACCTGCTAGTCGTTTCGGGCATGCATATTACTTTGTTCATTACGCTGCTGCAGAGTCTGGCGGCCGGTCTGCGTCTGCGGCCGTGGCCGGCTTTTGCGCTCATTACCGGCGTGAATGTTTTATTCATCTTTGCCGTTGGCGCGGGGCCTTCGGTTTTGCGCGCCGGATTGATGGCCGAGATTGCCCTGCTGGGGCGGACGCTGCGGCGGTCGGCCGATACTTATAACACGCTGGCTTTGTCCGGTCTGGGGCTTTGTCTCCGGGATCCGCTGCTGCTGTTTGACGCGGGATTTCAGCTGTCCTTTGCGGCGACTTTCTCCCTGCTTTTTCTCGCGCCGGTTCTGGAAAAACGGCTGGCCCGGGTGCCGGGGTTTCTGCGCGGCCTGCTGGCGGTGTCAACCGCTCCCTTGCTCCTGACCCTGCCGCTGTGCGTTTATTATTTCCACGGGGTTTCTCTGGGTGCATTGTTCTTGAATATGCTGGTGCTGCCCTGGGTAGAGCTGCTGACCTATCTGGGCTTTATCACTTCTTTCCTGGGTTTGTTCTGTATGCCGGCGGCTTTTCTGCTGAATACGGTGAGTTATGCCCTGTTTGTGGTGCTGGACTGGCTGGTCGGTATTTTTGCCTGCACTTATGTGGATCTGCCCCAAATCCCGCTGGGCTTGATGCTGCTGGGGCTGGGCTGGCCGTTGCTTCTGGCCCTGTATCCGCGCTGGCTGCGCCGTTATACGCTGGGCTGCGGTCTGGTTTTGTTAATGGTTTTGCTGTATCCCGGCCCGGATAAATTGCGCGTTATTTTTCTGGATGTCGGGCAGGGCGATTGTATTTTGCTCACGCGGCGGCGCAAAGCTCTGGTCATTGACTGCGGCTCGGAGAATGACCTAGCGGGCGAAACCCTGCGTCTGACTTTGCTCAAGCTGGGCATACGCCGCCCGGATGTGCTTTTGACCCACGCGCACCTTGATCATTATTCCGGCCTGCTGGCTCTGCCGGAGATCGGCGCGCTGGTGCTGCCGGAGAGCATCAACGCCGGTCTGGCCGCGCAGCTGCGGGCTAAAGCGGCGTATCAGACGGACGAACTGCCGTGGGTGACCCTGTACCGGCCGGAGTATCTTTCCCGGAATGAAAATAATAACTCGGTGCTGGCCCTGCTGGCCGAGGGCGGGTTCCGCGCGCTCTTCACCGGCGACGCCGAAGCGGCGGCCGAGGGATTTTATCTGGATATTCTGCCGGAAGTGGATGTGCTCAAGGCCGGACATCATGGCAGCAAAACTTCCTCGACCGCGGAATTTCTGGCCGCGCTCCGGCCGGACAACGCGGTAATCTCCGCTGGTGCAGGCAATCGCTACCGGCACCCCAGTCCGGAGGCTCTGGACAGGCTGTCTATCTGGTCAAATATCTGGCGCACGGACTTGGACGGCGCGGTAATGCTCACCGTACATCCGGAATTTTACCGGCTGACCACCCGCCGCAGCCGCCGCACGGAGAATTTTGGGATACGCGTTAAATATTTCTAACGCCAGCTTGCGAAATTTCAGCTTACCCGGCAAAACATGGGTTATCTGCGCCGGTTCTTGTTATAATCTGCCCATGCCGACCGTGCCGATTTTCGAATCCGTGCCGAATATTGCAGAAGGGCGGGACAAAAAAAAGATAGCCGCTTTACTGGACGCCATTCGCCCGCTGGAAAATCTCAAAATTCTGGATTATTCCAGCGATCCGGATCACAACCGCAGTGTTTTTACTTATATCGGCTCTTATGACGCTATTCTGGCCGCGGGGCTGGCCCTGACGCGCAAGGCTGTGGAAATTCTGGATCTGCGGACGCATACCGGCGTGCATCCCCGGCTGGGTGTGCTGGATGTCCTGCCGGTGGTGCCGGTCTGGCAGGCGGATATGGCCGGGGCGGTCTCTCTGGCCAGAGCTTTGGGGGCAAATATTCAAAAATTTGGCGTTCCTGTCGTTTTTTATGAGCAGGCTGCGGTTGACCCGGCTCTGCGTAACCTTGCGGATGTCCGCCGAAAAAGTTATAATATTAAGGCACACCGAACAGCTGGGCTGGTTTGTGTGGGCGCCAGAGGCTATCTGGTGGCCTACAATGTAAATCTGGCGGCGCCGGATCTGGCGGCGGCCAGAACGATAGCCGGACAAATTAGAGAAAGCGGGGGCGGTTTGCGCGGGGTAAAAGCTCTGGGGCTTTATCTAAAATCGCGCGGCTGCGCGCAGGTTAGTATGAATCTGGTGGAGCCGGAGATCACCGGGCCGGAGCAAGTCTATGCCAGAGTTAAAGAACTGGCAGAAGGAGCCGGTATGGAAGTGCAAAACGAGGAATTGATCGGAGTTCTGCCCGCCCTGGTTGTCCGCGAAGCCCAGAAGTTATCCGAGGATATTGACGCTAAGATCGCGCTGCTCAAAAAATCTGGCGCGGCAGAAAGACCGGAAGAGAATAATAGTAATGAAAATAGTTAGAGATATACTGCCGCCGGACGTGGTTTTGCGCCGG
>JAISQA010000072.1 GCA_031274525.1 Candidatus Margulisiibacteriota bacterium | reverse complement strand
TTTCTGCGGCGCAACGCTCTGGCTGATACTGTTTATTTGCGGTATTCACGCCACCAGCGTACCTGGCTTTATGCTTACCAGCTATGTTCTGCTGGAGGGAACGCCGCTTTTGCGCTGTTTAGCAGAGCTCTAAATTGTCCTCTCCGTAATAATTGGCCTGTTAAACAGCTCGTTTACACAGGTAATTTTACAGTCCCTTGACGATCAGGCGTCGGCGCCCTGCGTATCCGGTGCCGGAATATAACGTGGCTAGCGGAACGAATATCCTGCCGGTACGCGCCGCGGTGCGGGATACGGTTAATGGCAAAATAGACCTTCCGTCAAATAGACCGGAGCAAAAGCGGCAGTGCCGCCAGAGTACAGCCTAATAGGGGAACATACAGCCTCGATCGCACTCCGCGCGCTTGTTGCGCGCTGGGACTTCCGAGGCTGTAAGGAATTACAGCCTCGGTCGCAGAGCGAACAGATAGACAATAAGTTTCGTATACAGAGCTTTTGCGGCGCAGGAATCCGAACATATTAGGACGCGAGACGATCAGGGTATTCGTTCCGCCCGCTATTCCGCCGGTATTCTCTTTTTCACGAACGAAAAAGATAGAACAGAAACAGATATTTGACATTTCACCTGTCCCTTTCTTCAAAAAACTAACCGGCCAAAGGCGCTTTCGACACAAAGGGATTATTTTTAATAAAAAATCTTAATTGTAGTTCCCTACCCTGCGTGATACCGATGCGTCCGCTGGACTGAATGTTAATGGCGGCTGTTCGCACAGCGCCAGCGCCTCCCGGCAGAGAAGCCGAAAATTCCCGCGCAAAATCTTCAGGCGCATAAATAAAGAGCGGCCCTTTGGTCAGGTCGCAGGCATTGTGCTTTTTGGTCAGGCCGAAAGCCTGCGTCAGTTTACCCGGGCCGTTGCATAAATTTTGCAGCGCGCGGCTATTTGGTGCTGCGTCCGGCAGATGCCGCCGTTTACGCATGCTTTCCAGCCCCAGCGCCGGCTCCAGCGCGCGGATCAGCACGGCCTCGCCCACCCCTTCCTTATTGCTGACCACATTCAAGCAATAATACATGCCGTATATGAGGTAGACATATGTCCACCCCGGCGGGCCGAACATTGCCGCATTGCGTTTGGTGCGCCCTTTATAAGCGTGACAGGCCGGATCGTTCCGGAACAGATAAGCCTCGGTTTCCACGATGCGCGCGGCGCAGTCCCTGTAAACCAGATATTTACCCAGCAGGGCCCGGGCCAGCGCAATAGTCGGCCGGGTATAAAATTCTTGCGGCAGGGGCATGCCGGTAGTATAGCGGGAGCGCGCGCCCGGTGACAAACTTTACGGCCGGGCCTGCCAGGGGAGAAGATGCATGACCGTCCAGCGCACGCCGAGCCTCCTCAGGCCGTCCAGCAGTTTGTTGATCGCATCTGTTTTTTCTGACGCAGGCAAATCACCGGCTTTCAGCGTGGCAATAAGCTGCGCCAGATCCGCGCATTTCTGAAACAAAGACTCCAGCCGCGCGAATTCCTGTTCCCGGCGCGGCTGCGGCAGCTCCGCAAAAGCCAGCTGCTGGAGCTGCCTGTTCAGGAGCGTCCGCATTACGAAGAGCGTTTTTTCTTCAAACGAATACACCTTGTGTTTTAAGAACATCTTAACCTCCGGGGGTTAGTCTATTAATTAATCGTAAGAACGCGCCAGTCGTTGCGGTTTTTTAGTCCTGTTCCAGGGGCTTGATTTTGCGCTGATAGGCTCTATAGAAAAAGCCCAGCGCGCAGGCCATGGCCGCACATTCCGCGATCGGAAAGGCCCACCAAATAGCCGTGACGCGGCCGGTCAGCGAGAGCAGCCAGGCCGCGGGCAGCAGCACCAGAATTTGCCGCGCAAAGGCGAGGATGAGACTCTCGATGCCGCGTCCGAGAGCTTGAAACACCGAGATCATCACGATGCAGACGCTGGCAAAAGCAAAGTGCAGACTGATAATTTGCAGCGCCGGAATTCCGATCCGCAGCATTTCCGCGCCGGCATTAAACCAGCCGAGCAGCTGTTCCGGAAAAACCTGAAAGATCAAACTTCCGCAAAGCATTATGCCCAAAGCATACAGGATGCCCAGTTCTATCGCGCGCAAAATACGGGCTTTGTTGCGCGCGCCGAAATTGTACGCGACGATCGGCACCAGCGCGTTGTTGAGGCCGAACACCGGCATGAAAATAAAACTCTGCAAACGGAAATACACGCCCAGTGCCGCCACCGCCGTCGCGGAAAAGCCGATTAAAATCCGGTTCAGCCCGTAAACCATCACCGAACCGAGCGAAGCCATTAGAATAGAAGGCAGGCCGACGCGGTAAATCGCACGGATAATCGCCCGGTCCGGCCGAAAGCCTTTGAGCGAAAAATTTATTTCGTGATTTTTGCGCAGATTGAAATACAGCGCCAGCGCGCAGGCCACACATTCGCCGATGATCGTGGCCAGCGCCGCTCCGGTCACCTCCAGGCGCGGAAAACCGCACAGTCCGAAAATCATGATCGGGTCAAGAATGATATTGGTCAGCGCGCCGGCGATCTGCGAAAGCATTTGATAGCTGGTTTTGCCGGTGGACATCAGCAGACGTTCCAGCGTCACCTGCCCGAACAGCGTGACCGCGAAAAAACAGAGCGGAACGGTATAGTCGCGCCCGTACTGCAAAATCTGAGGATCCGCCGTCTGCGTCTGAAAATAAAAATCCACACCCCAAAAACCGATCAGCACACAGACCGCGGCGCTGAGCGCCGCTAAAAAAAGTCCATGCAGCGCGGATTTGTGCACGCGCTCAAAATTGCGCTCGCCCAGACTTTTGGAAAGCAGCGCGTTAACGCCCACGCCCGTGCCGACTCCTACCTGGAGCATCACCATTTGCAGCGGAAAAGCCAGCGTCACCGCCGCCAGCGCGTTTTCGCCCAGCCGCGCCACAAAAATGCTGTCGACAATATTATAGAGAGACTGAAACAGCATGGCGATCATCATCGGAATAGCCATGGAAATAAGCAGACGGCTGATCGGCATTGTGCCCATTTTGTTTTCGGGCTGCTTTATTTCTATGGATTCCATGCTATTCCTTTTCGTAAATAACCAGCGCTCTAGCCATTTCCGCGATTTTGTATTTATGCACATCCGCCAGAGACATAGCGTGCCGGGCAGCCGCGCGTTTGGCCGCACGAATCTCCATATCCACGGCTTTGGCTTTCATAAAAAGCGCTTGTCCCCCTTTGCGCAAAAACGGAGCGGCTAATTGTATCAGAACATCTATTTTGGCGACAGCGCGCGCCGTCACAAAGTCATACCGTCCGCCAAATTCTTTCTGCCGGCCCAGCATTTCCGCCCGCCCCCAGACCGCCGCGGCATTGGGCAGGGGCAGGCCGTCTATGACCGACTGCACATAACGGATCTTTTTCTGCGTGGCATCGTTGAGCGTCACCTGCCAGTCCGGCCGCTCGATAGCCAGCGGGAGACCCGGATAGCCCGCGCCTGTGCCGAGGTCGATCAGCCGGACACTTCGGCCGCGCTCGGTGTCCGGCCGCGCAGCCTCCGCGCTTTGCGCAGAAATACACCGCGCGTCAATAAACGGCAAAAGCGCCAGCGAGTCCTCGATATGCTTCAGGTAAAAATCTGCGCTGGACGAAATACGCGTAATATTGGTGTGCGCGTTATAGGCAGTCTGCAACGCAAAAAGTTTTTCGTAAATAGACATTGCTTTTATCTTAACATGCGCTGTCCCGGCGTTGTCAAAAACGCCAGCTCAGCTTAAAATACCGGCCGTTGGAGGGCAGCTGGTATGCAGAAAAAATTACTATCCGGGGTACGTCTGCATGAAGACTATCTGCACCTTAGAACTTTTTGCGCTAACTTGCTGTCCGAGGCCAAACACAAAGGGCAGTGCGTTAAAGCCTCTTTCAAGGGCATAATGTTTACCGCGTCTCCTTTAAATAATCTCGGGGACTTGCTCGCTTTGTACTGGAAAGAAACCGAATATCTGCGCCAGCAGTCCCCGGCGTTTAGCGGCCGCTCCGAGCGTGCAGCCAGACCAAAAGCACCGCAATATCCGCCGGATTAACCCCGGCCAGCCGCGCGGCCTGCCCGATAGTCTCCGGGCGGGTTTTTTGCAGTTTTTCCCGCGCTTCTTTGCGCAGACCGCTGAGGGCCGTATAATCCAGTTCCGGCGGGAGTTTGCAGTTTTCCGCGGCTCTGGCCTGCTGGATCTGCAGGGTCACTTCCGCCAAAAAACTTTCGTATTTTATTTCTATTTCCAGTTTTTCGGCTTCCGGCGGCGTCAATTCTTCCGCCGGGGTATACCCCAGCCGGCGCAGACCGGCCAGATTAATTTTTTGCCGCCGCAAAAGCGCATAGCCGCTGGCCGGGGCGGTCAGCTTTTCCCCCAGCCCGGCTAAAATTTCGACGACCTGCGGCTGCGGCGTGATTTTAAATTCTTGCAGCCGAGTTTTTTCCCGGTCTATTCTGTCCCGGCTCTGCTGATAGCGTTCCCGGCGCGCCGCGGAGATCAGCCCCAGTTCCCGGCCTCTGGCTAACAATCTGTCCTCGGCATTATCCTGACGCAAAAAAAGCCGGTATTCGGAGCGCGAAGTCAGCATCCGGTACGGCTCGCGTATTTCCTTGGTAATCAAATCGTCAATCAAGGTGCCGATATAACTTTCTTCTCTGGTCAGGACAAACGGTTCCTGGCCCTGCACGAAACGCGCGGCGTTTACGCCCGCGACGAAGCCCTGCACGGCCGCTTCCTCGTAGCCGGAAGTGCCGTTGAGCTGGCCGGCGGTGTAGACCCCGGTCAGCGCCTTGATTTTCAGACTGCGGTCCAGCTGTTCGGGATAAATAAAATCATAGGCAATGGCGTAAGCCGGACGCATAATTTCGACCTTTTCCAGCCCCGGTATCGTCCGCAGCGCGGCCAGCTGCACATCATAAGGCAGCGAGGACGAGAAACCCTGCGTGTACATTTCCGTGGTGTCCGCACCTTCCGGTTCAAGGAAAAGCTGATGCGACTCCTTATCCGCAAAACGCACGACCTTGTCCTCGATGGAGGGGCAGTAACGCGGCCCGACCGCGTTAATCAGGCCCTGATAGAGCGGCGAGCGATCCAGATTGGCCAGAATTATTTTGTGCGTCGCGGCGTTCGTGCGGACGATATAACAGGGCTGCTGCGGCCGCAGACTGCCGGTCGTCTCGAAAGAAAAAAAATGTCTTTCTTCCAGGCCCGGCTCGGTCTGAATTCGGGAAAAATCAATCGAGCGGCGGTCAAGGCGCGGCGTCGTGCCGGTTTTCAGGCGGCCGGTGCGGATGCCCAGCGTATGCAGCGAAGCGGTCAGCGCGCCGGCCGGAAACTCCCCTGCCCGCCCGGCCGGCATAGACTCCAGACCGATAAATATTTCGCCGCGCAGAAAAGTGCCGGTGGTTAAAACCAGCGACTTAGCGTAATACTCAAAACCCATTTTAGTTTTTACGCCCTGAAAAGCGGGGCCGTCCATAATTAAGTCCGTGACCTCGGCCTGCTTCACGTCCAGAGCAGGCGTGGTCTCGACCAGCCGTTTCATGTAACGCGCATACTCCGCGCGGTCAGACTGCGCGCGCAGAGAATGTACGGCCGGGCCTTTGGAAAGATTGAGCATTTTTAACTGCAAAAAAGTAGCGTCCGCGGCGCGCGCCATTTCGCCGCCCAGCGCGTCCAGCTCGCGGACGAGCTGGGATTTGCCCGGGCCGCCGATCGCGGGATTGCAGGACATTTTGCCGATCGTGTCCAGATTCATGGTAAGCAACAGGGTCGGGAGCCCCAGCCGCGCGCAGGCCAGCGCCGCTTCGAGGCCGGCGTGACCCGCGCCCACAACAATGACCGCATAATCTCCGGGGTAACGCATAAGGGAGAAATTTTAGCATGAAACGTGTGCTATTATTAATCAAGCGCAAAGGAGCGCGGGAAACCATTATGCAGAAAACGGAATATCTGGCCCTATTACGCGGAATAAATGTCGGCGGGAATAATATTATAAAAATGAACGAGCTCAAAAAATTATTTGCAGAAATAAATTGCACAGACGTGGTTACTTATATACAAAGCGGAAATATTATCTTTTGTGCCGCTGAAAAAGCTAAAACAAAAATTACAGACAAAATAGCAAAAATATTATACAAAAAACTGAACAGTAAAATAACCATGGCCTTGCTAACCTTTGCGGAAATGCAGGAAATTATTGCTAAAAAGCCGGAAGGATTTGGCGCAGCTAAAGACAAATATAAATATGATGTGATTTTTTTAATAAAGCCGCTGCAGGCCCGGGACGCCCTAAAAGCCTTTGAACTAAGAGCCGGCGTTGACCAAATATCGGCCGGAAAGAATGTCCTGTATTTTTCAAGGTTAATAAAACAGCTGACCAAAAGTAAACTTGCCAAAATAGCGGCCTCGCCCATATATCCTGATATAACGATCAGGAACTGGAATACGACGGAAAAATTAGCTGAGTTAATGGCTAAGAAAAGAAAATAACAGGAGGTATTTATGACAAACTTCGCCGGTTTAGAGGTGGATTTTTGCGTGCCCGACACCCTCGAGGCAATGGAGCTTTACAGCAAAGTGTTTGGCGCGGAAACTCTAGAAAAAACCGCGTTAGAAAAAGGGTTGAATGAGGTGGTGTTTACTATTTTGGGCAGCCGTTTTCACATGCTGGACGAAAACCCGGAAGCCGGTTTACATGCGCCCCGGGCAGGCCAGACCGTTTCGATCTGGTTTAATCTGGTGGTGGCCGATATTAAAGAAGTGTATGCTAAAGCCCTGTCTTCCGGTTTTTCGGTAGTAATGGAAATTGTAATTATGAAAGCGCGGGGTTTGCGCACGGCAATGGTCAAAGACCCCTTTGGTCATATTTGGCAGCTGCATCAAATTGACAAAGAGGCGTAGGTCTTTATTAAGCTGTGGCTAATAAAAAATATAAAGAATAAAAATGATATTGAAAAGTAAATAAATTAAAAGAGGGAAATTTATGAATATAAACGAAATTAAAGCACAATTTGATCATATTGCGGAAAAATATGATGCGCGCAGGAAATGTTTTATCCCCTGTTTTGCGGATTTTTATAAAAACTCAGTAAGTTTATTAAAAAATTACCGCAAAGACTTGCTGAATATTGTCGATTTAGGGGCGGGCACTGGCTTATTGACGAAAGAAATATTTGAAATATATAAAAATGCGCATTATACATTGATCGACATTTCCGGGGATATGTTAAAAATTGCGCAGGAGCGCTTTAAGGGCTTAAATAATTTTGATTTTATCGAAGAAAATTATGTGGAAAATATTCCCGTAAAAAATTGTGATTTAGTCTGTTCCGCCCTGTCAATTCATCATCTGGAAAATGAACAGAAAGTAAAATTATACCAGAAAATTTATAAAATACTGGCGAAAGGCGGCTGCTTAATAAATCTGGATCAATTTATTGGCGAATCCGACTTAATAAATAAGTTGTATACTGAATGGTGGTATAATTATATTGATAGCAGTGGCCTAACCAAAGAGGAAAAGGCCGCCTGGTTAAAAAGAAGAAAACTGGATAGAGAAAATACCATAAATGAAACAATAAAAATCTTAAAAAATAGTGGATTTAATAATGTAACCTGTATATATCAATTTATGCAATTTGGCGTAATAATAGCAATAAAATAAAAAAACCGGGATACTGCGCGTTGCCGGGAGAAGAACTTTTAACTTAAATCTTGCGTATGTTAGGGCTGGTTTGTGGTATAATATTATTACCTGCCGGAAGAGCAGAAGCGGGCTGCTGCCCAGATTAGCAAGGCTGGTCTGTTATGATGGACTGCCCCCCATCCCGGTAGGTTTTCTTTCTCATGATATTTAACTTTCGGTTATTTATTTTGAAAAAGCCGACAATTTCGTACTCTTTTTTGGTGTCAGCCAGTTCGATGACCACCACGGTATTGTTTTCCGCTCTGGCTATGAAATTAAAATAATTGGGTTTGAGTTGAAAGTTTGGCTGTAATACTTCCTGCGTTTTATACAACCCTGTGCGTAAAATATTGTCATATTCGGTCAGTGCAATTTCCGGATGATTGTTTTTATTTTTAATAATAATTTTTTTCTTTAATATAACTGGTTTGTTCTCTTTTTTGAGCACACTGCGTAGCTTTCGCGGAATAGCAGGCAGGCGGTAATCTTTGTGGGGATTTTGATAATCTTTTAGTTTTAATAGTTTCATTTTATCTCCTCAAGCGGGGGCGTCCGATGCCGGGCGCCCCCGCCGAAAGCAGTCCGTCTTTTAAGCCGCGACCGCCTCCGGGGTCTCCACGTCGATAGTCCCGGTCTTGTATTCCAGAATATTCACGCTCTCGGCAATGATCTCGGTGATCCATTTCGTGGCTTTGTCGAGTTCATAAGACCGCGACTGGATCCGGCCGCTGACCAGCACCAGGCAGCCTTTTTGGATATACTCGCCGCAGATCTCGGCGAGTTTGCCCCAGGCCACGACATACAAAAAATCCGTCGGGCGTTTGCCCTCGGCGTCTTTGTACGGCCGGTCGACCGCCAGCGCAAACTGGGCGCGGGAATTCGCATTCCCGACTTCCTTAATGTCCGGGGCTTTGACCGCGCGGCCGATCAGGGTTACATTATTGTAACTTTTCATAATTCACCTCCTCCTGGCTTAAATTTGTCCTGCAAAGACATTGACCAAAACAGCAAAAAAAATGCCAACTGGCATATTTTTTTGATTTTTTAGTAGAGGAGAGGCGGAGGCCGGAAAACTTACTGCACCCGGAAAGAATTCCAGATATTGAGCAGCTCTTTTTTGGCGGAAGTCCAGGTGTCCGAATCGGTGACCAGCGTGATGGTAATGGCGTGGTCGCCTTTGACGAAATAGCCTTCCTGCGCGATGACCTGCACGGTGCGTGCCGCCGCCCGCTGCAGCATGGAGCGGTTGAACATCACGCTGAAAGCCGAATCCGCGCCTTTGCGCTCCGCACCGTCCAGACTGCGGCCGGCCACGTAGCGCCAGCTGTCATAGCCCTTGAGGCTGTCCCGGGCGACATCTTCCGCGGTGCGCGGCCCCGGCGCGTCTTTTTTCCGGGCTGGCGCGACCTCCACATAAAACTCCGTCACGCCGTCGCCGCGGTTGGTGTACACCCGGCGCCGGCTGGCCGGATCGATCTGCCAGGAGCCGGGTATTTCAAAAGAGAAAAAATATTTTTCATCCTCCCAGCGGTTGCCGCGCCAGTTCGGCAGGGCCAGAGCCAGCAGGCACAGGCTGAATATAATTATTTTTTTCACTGGCCTCTCCGCACCCGCTCGATCACCAGCAGGTCGTCCAGACTGCCGCGCAGGGTGAAACGCAGGTCGGCCTCATTATACAGGAAATCGTACAGGTAAGCGTCCCTATCTTTGCGGATTTCTTCCAGCGTCAGCGTCGGCTCGTCCTGATATTTCAGGGCTTTGATCCGGGCAACATCCAGCGCCAGCGTGCGCCCCGCGCCGCCGCTGACCATTTGCCCCGCGGCGGGCAGCTCGTCCTCCTGAATAAGCTGGATATAACGGCGGAGAAAATCTTCCGCCCGGGCCAGATGGGCCAGAAAAGCGTAGGAGGAGACCGGAGCTCCCTCCGCCAGATTGACCGCGGCCAGATCGGCGTACAGGAAGCCGGGCTTATTTTCCGGCCCGAAAGTGCTCTCGCTGGCCAGCAGGCTGTCCAGATAGGCGGTGTCGCCGGTCAGAAAATACAGGCGCAGCACGGCCTCTTCCCGGAGCGAGACGGAGTAACCGGGCGTGTCTTCTCTGACGCCCTGTGCCGCCGGGTAGATCAGCACATTGCGGTTGTTGAAGCCGTCCAGCACAGTTTGATAAATAGCCTGCGCTTTTTCCGGATTGCCCTGCTGAAGGTACGCCTCGGCCAGATAAAAATAAGCAGCCGGTTTATTGCGGTTGTAGGGAATATTCTGCTCGATGCTTTCCAGAATGGCGCGCGACGAATCCGGGCGGTTGAGCCGCATCACCCGGTCCAGCTGCTGCGCCACCAGCAGTTCCGGATCCCAGTAATAAGCCACGGTCTCGCGGCCGGGCCGGGACTGCCCGCCGGCGGGAATGACAGTTTCATTCTGCCGCAGCGGCGCCTGCATTTCCTGCAGCTGCGTCGAGATCAGCCAGGACAGCGCCGCCAGCAGAACCCCGGCAACTACCGCCAGTAAAATATATTTGCCCCAGGAGGCCAGCCGTATTTTTGCCATAAGGGCAGTATTATAATTCACGCCGCGCAATTCTGCCAGTTCGCTGGGCTCCGGCGGCGGATAATCCCGCGCTTGTTGCTTAGCGGGAGATTATTCCTTATAATCAATAAGTTTAACTGCATCGAGGTGGCCGAATTAACCCGCTGGGAACCAAAGACTTACTCGGACTCAAAGAGCTTAGCGCGGAGCAGCTCACGCTGATCATTCAGCGGGCTTTTCTTTACAAAAAGCAATTCGGCGCGCAGGGCCGGCTGAAAAAATCTCTGGCGGATAAAAATATCCTCTCGCTGTTTTACGAGCCGTCCACGCGCACCATGACTTCCTTTAATGTCGCGGCCGGACGCCTCGGCGGTAAGGTCAATAATCTCAGCGTCTCGGCGTCGAGCGTGCAAAAAGGCGAGACGCTCATCGACACGATCCGCAATCTGGAAGTAATGGGTTTTGCGGCGGCGGTGATCCGCCACAGCCATGGCGGCGCGCCGCAGCTGGCCGCGGACAATACCAGCATGGCGATCATCAATGCCGGCGACGGTTTCAATGAGCATCCCACGCAGGCCCTGCTCGACATTATGACCATGCAGCAGTACAAGGGTTCTCTGGCCGCTAAAAAAATAGTCATTGTCGGCGATATCGCCCACAGCCGCGTGGCCCGCTCCAATATCTGGGGCCTGCTCAAATTCGGCGCGCGTGTCACGGTCTCCGCGCCGGCCACGCTGATCCCCAAAGGTCTGGAGGAATGGGGCGTCACCGTAGAATACGATCTGGATCGCGCGCTGGCGGACGCGGATTTTGTGAATGTCCTGCGCATGCAGTACGAGCGGCAGTCCGACCAGAATTTTATTCCGTCCAAGCGCGAGTATCACCGGCTCTTCGGCATCAACGAAAAACGGCTGGCGCGCGCCAAGGCCAATCTGCTGGTACTGCATCCCGGCCCGATCAACCGCAGCGTGGAGATCTCCTCGGCGATCGCAGACGGCAAACAGAATGTTATTCTGGAGCAGGTCGTTAACGGCATTGCGGTGCGCATGGCTGTGCTGGATCTGCTGATCGGGAGCGGCCATGAGTAAACTATTATTAAAAAACGGCATTGTCGTGGATCCGGCGCAGGGGCTGGAGTCCCGGCTGGATGTGCTGGTCGAGAACGAAAAAATCTCCGCGCTGCAGGCCGGGCTCCGGGCGGAAGACGCCGAGGTCTGGGATCTTCAGGGCAAATATGTCACGCCCGGTCTGATCGACATGCATGTGCATCTGCGCGAGCCGGGACAGGAAGAAAAAGAAACGATCAAGACCGGCTCCAAAGCGGCGGCGGCCGGCGGCTTCACCAGCATCGCCTGTATGGCTAATACCGATCCGGTCGCCGACGATGTCAGTATCATCAAGCATATCAAAGAAGTGGCGGCGCGCAACGGTCTGGTCCATGTCCTGCCCATCGGCGCCTGCACGCTGGGTTTGCAGGGCGAGCATCTCACGCAGATTGGCGAAATGCAGCGTTTCGGCGCGGTGGCTTTCTCGGACGACGGCCAGACTATCGGCAACGCGCTGGTGCTGCGCCGCGTGCTGGAGTACGCCGGGATGTTCGGCGCGACCGTCATCGCGCATTGCGAGGATCGAACGCTCGTCAACGGCGGTTCTATGAATGAAGGCCTGCTCTCCACCCGGCTCGGCCTGCCCGGCATACCCCGCGCGGCGGAAACCGCTATGGTGGCCCGCGATATTGAAATGGCCAGAAATTTCGGCCGGATCCATCTGGCGCATATCTCGGCCCGGGAAAGTCTGGAGCTGATCCGGCAGGCCAAACAGCAAAAAGCGCCGGTCACCTGCGAGACCGCGCCGCATTATCTGCTGCTTACCGAAGAGGCTGTCGGCGAATACAACACCAATGCCAAAATGAACCCGCCGCTGCGCACGGAGGCCGACCGGCAGGCTCTGCTCGCCGCGCTGCAGGACGGCACCATTGATATCATTGCCACCGATCACGCGCCGCACACGCTGGACAATAAGCGCGTCGAATTTAATCTGGCCGCCTTTGGCATTGTGGGTCTGGAAACCGCCCTGCCCCTGCTCTACACGCATCTGGTCAAAACCCGGAAAATTCCGCTGACCCGCCTGATCGAATTAATGAGCGTCAATCCCGCCAAAATATTTGCTCTGGATAAAGGCACGCTGCGGCCCGGCAGCTGCGCCGATATTACGGTCATTGATCCGGAGCTGACCAAACCCGTGGACAAAACTAAGTTTTACTCCAAAGGCCGGAATACGCCTTTTGACGGCTGGCCGCTCTGCGGCTGGCCGGACATGACTATTGTCGGCGGTCAGGTCAGGTACACCCAAAAAGCCGGAGTGCTGGTGAAAAAACCATGAAAACCCCCGCGGTGTTATTATTAGAAGACGGCACACTGTTTAACGGCTTCAGTTTCGGCTATGCGGGCGAGGCGGCCGGAGAGAGCTGTTTCAACACGGCGCTGTCCGGTTATCAGGAGATCCTGACCGACCCGTCCTATGCCGGACAGATCGTGGCCATGACCGCACCCATGATCGGCAATTACGGCACGAACGCCGCAGACATGGAGTCGGCCGCGCCGCGTTTGAGCGGGTTTGTCGTCCGCGAATACAGCCGGGTCTATGCGAACTGGCGGGCGGAAACCTCTCTGGCGGAATTTCTGCTCAAGCATAAGATCCCCGGCATTGAGGGCGTCGATACACGCAAACTGACCCGGCATATCCGCGACAAAGGCGCCATGCGCTGCATTATCTCCAGTACGGATCCCGACAAAAATTCTCTGCTGGCCAAGGTCAAAGCGTCGCCGGAAATGACCGGACGGGATCTGGCCAGCAAGGTGACGGGCAAAAAAGCGCTGGTGTATTCCCGGAATCAGAAATACAAAGTTATCGCCTATGATTTTGGCTGCAAGCAAAATATCCTGCGCCTGCTGACACAGGCCGGCTGCGGCGTGACCGTGGTGCCGGCCGGCACCCCCGCCGCCAGAGTCCTGGCCGAGCAGCCGGACGGGGTATTCCTCTCCAACGGCCCCGGCGATCCGGCCGCGGTGACTTACGCGATTGAGAATACCAGAACGCTCATTGCCAGCGGCACACCGGTTTTTGGCATCTGCCTCGGCCACCAGATCATCGCGCTGGCGCTGGGCGCCCGCACTTTTAAGCTCAAGTACGGCCACCGCGGCGGCAATCAACCGGTCATGGATCTGACCACGCGCCGGGTCGAGATCACCGCGCAGAATCACGGTTTCGCGGTGGATCCCGCCTCGCTGCAGGGCCTGCCGGTGGAGATTACGCATCTCAATCTCAATGACCGGACCGTCGAGGGACTGGCGCACAAAACCCGGCCGGTCTTTGGCGTGCAGTATCACCCCGAAGCCTCGCCCGGCCCGCATGACGCGGCATATTTGTTCCAGCGTTTTGTGGGGCTGATGCGGTGTGCTAAAATAACAAAAATGACCCCCCAGTGACTGGTTAGCAATACTTTACATTGTTTGCTGTATACCGTATGATTAGGCCTGTGCGGAGGCAGGTGCTCTATGGGGAGGAATAATTATAATATTGATGATGTCTACCCTAAGCAGCCGCTTATAGAAGTTTCTTGTGAAATTAGATTTCCTCTTATGCTGGTGATTCAGGATAAGAGTTTTCTAATGCAAGAAGCTCTGGGCGATAAATATCCCAATATTTCAGTTTCTCGCAAAAAGAATGCCCTGCTTGATGTACACACTTTGCAAAGCAGCGACAAAATGGCTGGCATTAGCTTTTCTGGCGATAGATTTTCGTTTTTTGAAAAAAATTATAAAGGACACCAGGGCTTTATTAAAACTTTTTTGGAAACAGTCCGGATATTTAACAAGCAGTATAAAGTAAACAATATCTCGCGCCTTTCCTGGAGATATATAAATCTTATTCCTTTTGTCCGGGATAATAAAGGCCTGATCCCCCTGGGAAAATTTCTGGATGTATCCTTAAATCTGCCCGGCAATCTGGCTAATGTTCCGGAGAACATAAGTTTATTATTTAATATTCCGCTGGAAAACGGAGAAATTTTGACTAAGATAGAGAATGTGCTTGCGGCAGATGGCAAAGAGGCTATTTTGCTGGATCATGATTTTTCGATAAATAATTTTGCTTTTGTTAAACTAGAAACAAACACCATAAACGCCCACAAAACCGCAAGGGATTTGTTTGAGAAATATATTACGGATGTATATAGAAGTTATATAAAGGGAGAGGAAGCAATATGACCCCGGTTGCTTTATTCAAATACGACCTTATTCAGGAAAGAAGACAGGATATTCCGGATAATTATTCTTTGGATTTTGATTTAGACAAAAACAATATTATTAGTAATTGGCTAAATCAAGCCAAAGAAATAGTGCCAATAAGTATCGGTCAGAAAGTAATAAGTGTTGTTTTAGAGAAAGAAGACAATGGTTACATTGCCGCTAATGATTATTTCAATATCGTTTCTGCCGGAGTTACCAGAGAAGAGGCGATCCGCGAGTTTAAGCAGGATTTGGCGCATTTTGCTAAACGGTACAGCAAGCTGCCGGACACGCAGGCCACGGATAGAGTGATTGAATTAAAGAAAAGATATAAAGAATTATTGTCCCGGTAAAATTTATGCTAATTGATAGAAGAAAACTGGAAAAGAATTTGCCCAAAAAAGGATTCAGACTGGAAAATTCCAAAGATAGATACTATTACTTTTATTATAAGGGACAGGATACAGGAATTTGGACAAAAGTGTCGCATACTCTAAAAATGAGAGAACTAGCAGATTGTTTAGTTAAGGAAGTTAAGCGACAATTACAGCTCGATACCAATAGACAGGCTGTGGAATTGTGTCATTGTCAGATGTCCGAAGCAGACTACATCGCCATATTAAAAGCGAAAAACATTATTAAAGCCGTTTAAAAGTTCAAGCCAGCAGGTCTTTTAAACTTAAATTCAGCGCTCTGGCGATTTTTACCACCACATCGATAGAGGGCACGACCCGCTGGCTTTCTATATAGTACAGGTGGCTGTGGGAAATGCCGGTGTCCAGAGCCAGGTCAAGCAGGGTTATGCTGTTTTCACGTCTTTTACGGCGGATATTTTCCAGGATTTTTTTGGTTGCTTCTTCCATTTTATGCAACTCTAACCATAGAGTTGGCTTGCGCTGAAAACAACTCTATATTTAGAAAAATATTTCAAGGGGGACCAAAATGACCATAGCCAGAGGTCAGCAAATGGTGGCTGACGACATTCTCAATTTAACTTTTTTCCCGAAAGGCACGATACTGACCTTTAATTCCACGGCCTGGAGCAACGCCAGCGCGGCTTTCAAAACTATCTGGAAAATCTGCGACGGACAGAACGGCACGCCCGATCTGTCCGGACGCTTCCTGCGCGGCGGGGCGTCCTCCGGCGTGACCGGCGGTGCGGACAGCGTGACCCTGACCGCGGGCCATGTGCCGATCCCGGCGCATACGCATACTTTTTCGGGGACGTCCTCCGGCGGCACCAGCCACACGCATGCTTATTCGGGCACGTCCTCCGGCGGATCCAGCCATACGCATGCTTATTCAGGAACATCCTCCGGTGGATCCAGTCACAGCCACGGTCTGTCCGGTAATACCGGCACCGATGGAAGCCACGGGCATACTTTTACAGGAACTAACCAAACGGGCACTCTATCTATAGTGTCCGGCGGTAATAGCGGCAGCGGCGTGTTTGGCACATCTACAGCAGCGGGTACTTCAAATCATATTAGTGCTGGTGTTGTAGGAACGGATCCCTGTATAACATTTTCCATGACCCCATCCGGCTCCAACAGCACTCATGACGGGCACGCCCACTCGCTTTCCGGTTCTACAGGCGGCGAGACCGCGCACACGCACACTTATTCCGGTACTTCGGGCGGGGAGACCGCGCATACGCATACCTATTCCGGTACTTCGGGCGGGGAGACCGCACACACGCATACTTATTCCGGCACTACTTCAAATTATGAGGGAGTGGCGGCTACGGCGGCGGTGCCGACCGTCCCGGCGTATTATCAGGTCATCTACATCATGAAAGTGGCCTGAAGCGCCGCGCTGACCGCAGGGTTGTGGAGATTGTAAAATTAACTGTGTAAACATTTACCCTTGCAGGACAAATATGTTTACTTCCGTGCGCCATTGCGCAGCACGGCGCGCGGATTACCGCGCTGGTGGACCTCACTTAACTTCGCTACGCTCGTTAAGTTCGTTGCGCAGAGCGCACTCCAGCAAAATATTTGTCCTGCTGGGCCATGTTTCTCCGGCAATATATTTATTGCGCTGGGTAGAACTTTTGGGAGTATAAATAAAACTGGGTAAACGGCCTGTTTAAGTCCGGGTAATTGTTATAGAAAAAATAATTCGGAATTATTCCAGCAGAGCAAAAGCGGCAGGACAAATATTTTGCCGGAGCGCGTTTTGGTTCGAACTTAACAAGTGGCAGTTGTCCACGAGCGAAGCGAGTGAACAATCTGCCCGACGTTAAGTGAGAAGCCACGGCGCGCAGAGGCAAAGATATTTGTCCTGCTGGATTAACATATTTACGCAGTTAATTTTACAGGCTCCATTTTTTGGATAGTTTTTAATAATGGCGGAATATTACTTTGATTACGCATAAACCACTTCTTTTTCAATGCACTGGACAAAATCAAAGAAAGGGACAGGTAAAATGTCCCGTGTTGTGCGGCCTGTTTTGTGCTTGCAAATCTGCCAGCATAGTGCTAGATTTTTGTATAGTCACATGGCAGATTTACAAAATATACTAAAAACCCGCTCTGCTGCGCCAAAAATAGCACGGCATTTATCCGCGGTTATTGCCCGTGACCTGCAGGATATTGATGCGGTGTTCATCAACGGCGCGCGGCAAACCGGCAAAAGCACGTTTGTCGAAACTTTTGGCAGACGCTACAGCCCGGTTCTTTACGCCTCGCTGGACGACATTTCGCTGCGGTCTGCGGAAATAAATTCACCGGGACAGACTTTTGCCCGCGTTACCGGGGGCCTGATAATTCTGGACGAAGTGCAGCGTATCCCGCAGTCTTTTCTGGCGATCAAAGCCAAAATAGACGAGGCCCGGCGCCAGCGTCAGTCTATAAAATTTTTACTGACCGGTTCGGCGGACATCGCTTTATTTCCGCAGCTGGCCGCGGCTCTGGTCGGGCGCATGTACGTCCGGACGATGCAGCCTTTTTCCGCCGCGGAACTGCTCCGGAAGCCCGGTTCTTTTCTGGAGCGGCTGTTCAGCGCGGATTTTCCGCCGCTTAAAACCCTGCCCCGGCACAGCGCGGCGGAGATGATCTCCCGCGCCACTTTTCCCGGATTGTCCCTGAACGTGGAAAACAAAACAGCCTGGTGTCAAAACTATATTTCTACCCTGCTGGAAAGAGACGTCAAAAATCTGGCCGAAGTCAACAAACCCGCGGAGCTGACCGCGCTCTTGAACCTGCTGGCCAACCGGGTCGGCGGTCTGCTCAACGACACCAGTCTGGCCAGCGCGGCTAAATTAACCCTGTCCACCTGCCGGAGATACCGCGCCTTGTTTGAGAATGTTTTTTTGACTGCCTTGCTGCCGCCCTGGCACAAAACGCTGGCCAAACGTTTTGTCAAAGCGCCTAAAATATATTTCACCGACACGCTGCTGCTCTGCCACCTGCTGGGCCTGCGCCCGCAGGAAGCCGCGCAAAAGCGTCCGGATATATACGGCTTCATTCTGGAAAATTTTGTCTTTACAGAGTTAAAAAAATTATTGTCTTTGTCCGATGAATATACGCTGTATCATTTTCGCACGCAGGATCAAAAAGAAATCGATTTTCTGCTGGAAAAAAGAGATGGTTCTCTGGCCGCCGTGGAGGTGAAAGCCGCGCTGACCGTCGCGCCCGCGGATTTTAAGCACCTGCGCCTGCTGCAAAATACGAAAAATTTTGCCTGCGGGGTAATCCTGTATCAGGGCCGGCAGATTTTGCAAATAGACCATAATTTATTTGCACTGCCGCTGGCCAGCCTGTGGGGGCTGGATTGACCGGGCCGCTTAATTTATGTTATGACTGAGCAATGGGCATCAATGTTTTTAGCTGGCTCAAAAAATACCACACCGTGCTCGGTACGGGGCGTATCCGGCATATCGCCGCGGGCTTTGTGCTGGGCATGTTTCTGGGCCTGCTGCCGCTGAGCCTGAACAGCCTGCTGATCGTTATTTTGATTTTCTGCGTCCACAATGACCGCTACACCGCCTGCTGGAGCGCGCTCCTTTTTGGCGCGCTGGGTTTTGTTCTGGATCCGCCGGCGCATGCGCTGGGTCTGGCGGTTTTACGCGCCGGTTTTTTGCAGGGCCTCTGGACTTACATCTATAACCTGCCCTTTCTGCCCTTCACCGGTTTTAACAACAGCATCGTCATGGGCAATACCCTTATCGGACTTGTGTTGACCATTCCCGCCGTGTTCTTTTGTAAATTCGCGGTACAGAAATACCGCGGCAGTAAATTGCAGGCGCAGGCCGAAGCATTTTTGCAGAACAGGCTGGTGTCCGGGCTGACCGCGGGGATCAAACTGCCCGGCCTTTTGAGTTTTTTCAAGAGGGCGCGCTGATGCTGAATTTTAAAAAAACTATTCCGGTTCTGGCGGTTCTAATTCTGCTGGTTGGGGGCTTTAATCCGCTGCTCCAGCTGGGCCTGCAAAAAGCCGGCAATGCGGCGTTTGGCGCCAAAACCGAGATCGCCGGTTTTTCCCTGAATCCCCTGACCGGACGCCTGCAAATCCGGCAGTTAGCCGTGGCCAATAAAGATGCGCCTTTCACCAATCTTTTTGAGGTCGGCAATTTTACTCTGGAGCTCAGTCCCGAACAGGCGCTTTACAAACGGGTCGTCATCGGGCGCTCGACCATAGACAATATCCGGCTCGGCACGCCGCGCTCCACTTCCGGCGCGCTGGCCAAAAAGCCCCCAAAAGCCCAACCAGAAAAACCGCCGCTGGATCTGGCCAAATTGGCCGCTAATCTGGAGCTCCAGCCGGACGCCGTGCAGAATGCCCTGCAGGTCGCGCCGCCTCAGGCGCAGGCAGCCGCGGTCAGGATTCAAAAAGAGAATGAACGTCTGCTGGCCGGGGCGCAAAAACAGCTGGCCTCCGTGGATGTGGCGCAGGAACTGGCCGCCTTAAAATTGGACGAACTGAGCGAGGTTAGTCTTTCCAGCCTGGACGACCTCAAAAAACTACAGGCGCTGGCGGAAGAAAAACAAAAAGGCTTAAATAAGCTGGCCGCCGCGCTGGAAGCCAGTAAAACCGCCGGCGAAAGCGCCCTGCAGGCCGCGCAGAAAAATCTGGCGGAGCTGGACGCGGTGCGTAAACAGGACATGGCCAACCTGCTGTCCGCGCTGGACCTCGGCAGTTACGATCTGGGCGCGCTGGGCCGGGAGCTGCTCGGCCCGAAAATCAACGGCTGGCTGGACACCGGCACGCATTATTTTGCCCTGCTCCAAAAATATATGCCGCCTAAAAAAGCCAAACCGGAGAAAAAGAAAAAGACCCGGCTGCAGGGTGAGACTATCGTTTTTCCCGATCAGAAAACCCGGCCGCGTTTTTATATCGGCCTGCTGGGCTTGAACGGCGTCAGCGGCGAGGGCACGGCCAATGAGCTGACTTACCGCGGTCAGGCCGCCGACCTGGCCAGCGAGCAGGCGCTGATCGGCCGACCGGCCGTTATTGAGATCGCGGGGGCTTTCACCCGGCGCGCCGATGCCCTGCTGAATATTAAAGCGGTCTTTGACCGCCGCGAGACCGCCAGGGATAAACTGGATTTTACGCTGTCCGGCTTTGATCTGACCGGTCAGCAGTTCTGGGACGAACAAACTATCCCGCTGAAAATTACCGGGGGGCTGGGCCGCATCGAAGCCGTTATTGCCATTGACGACGACGTGCTGTCCGGCAAAATTTCTTTTCTGGGCAAAAATCTCCGCTACGCGCAGGTTCCGGGGGCGGAAGGCCTGCCCAAACTGGCCGCCGGGGCGATCGCGGCCGCGCCGGAACTGCGCATTGATATTCTGCTGGGCGGCACTCCGGCCGCACCGGACATTCGCCTGACCACCAATCTGGACGCGCTGATTAAAGCCCGGCTGGAAAAAGAACTGGGCGATCAGCTCGCCAGAGTCCAGCAGCAGGTGGAGGCAGAATATATCAGAGTGGTCGGCAGTGCCCAGGCCGAAGCCGGCGCCGCGCTGGCAAAACAGCAAAAAGCCTTACAGGAGGAGCTGGCCGCCCAGCAGGCCGCGCTGGACAGCGCCAGAGCCGGGATAGAGCAGCGTAAACAAGAGGCCGAAGACCGGCTGCGCCAGCAGACAGACGCTCTGCAAAAACAGGCGGAAGACGCGCTGAAAAACGCTTTACCCAATTTAAAATTTTAACCCCGTATTTACCGAAAATGTCCATCCGGACTTGACCGGGACGTACTTAATCTCCTAAAATAATACGTACAGGAGTCTATGATGGAAACAAAGCTAACCTTAAAACTGGAGCAAAGGATTATCAATTCTGCCAAAAAATATGCGGAAAATAATCACCGGAGTTTATCCCGGCTGGTGGAAGATTATTTTCGGAATCTAGTGGCGGATAAGCCGCGGGCCGAAGAATATCCGCCCTTAATTAAAAAATTAAGCGGAGTAATCTCTGAACATGACCTGCAAAAGCTTTCCCGTGAAGACGACCGGGCAAAATATATTCTGCGGGCAGAATGAAGAAAAAATTCTTTATAGACTCGGATGTTCTTTTGGACTTGCTGGCAGAAAGACCATATTTTTATGACGATGCCGCCAGAATCCTTAGTTTGGCGTATAAAAAGAAAATCGAGTTATATACTACGGCAGTGGTGCTGGCGAATGTTTTTTATATTTTACGCAAAGTAAACGGCAAAGATAGAGCCAGAGGACAGCTAAAGGATTTGCGTCTGCTGGTCAAGGTGCTGCCCATTAACGAAAATATTGTCGATACAGCTTTGAGCTCCAGGATCAGCGATTTTGAGGATGGCCTGCAATACTTCACGGCGAAAGAGCATAATCTACCGGGGATTATTACCAGAAATTCCAGAGATTATAAAATCAAAGATATAGCGGTGCAGACCCCGCGGGAATTTATCCAGACAAACCGTCTGTAAACGGCCGCGCAACAGCACACGCGGATTATTCCGGGCGGCGCGGGCGCTAGCCTGTGTTCCCCAAAGGGCAGGCACGCTATGCGTGCACGTCCTGCCCCGGCGGCACGGAGATATAAAACTCCCCGCTGTCCATATCCACGAACACGTTCTCATCTTCCGGCAATTCCGTATACTTCGCCAGGATCTCCTGCCACCATTTGCGCTGCAGGGCCAGTGCCTCGGCTTTCGCCTCCAGCGCCGCCGAGACAAACAGCTGTACCTGTTCTTTCGTCACGTTCGGCTGCACGTCCACCGGCTGCGCCGCCTGCTCCGCCACGCTCACCCGGTTATTTATCAGCACCAGACTTTCCACTTCCTCCCGTGTCGCCTTTATTCCCAGATCCTTACGTATATCGTGTATCTTCCCGCACTTAGGGCACACCCGCGGGTCTTTCTCCTGTGAGGTATTACCTCCCGTTGTGGTTACTTCCTTACTATCTTTTTTCTCTGCCATGATTGCCTCCTTGTTTTTTTATTCATCCCCTCAAAGAAAGGAATTGAACTGTTAGCTCCCCTTTATAAGGGGAGCTGTCAAAAGATATGCGCGCATATCTTTTGACTGAGGGGTCGTGCGCAGCTCCGCGAATATTTTGCTTCGCGCGCCATAGATATGTTCCGTCTCTTCTCTCCGCAACGCTCTGGATACGGCAATTTATTGTCTATCTGTTCGCTCTGCGACCGAGGCTATAATTCCTTACGGCCGAGGAAGTCCCAGCGCGCAACGAGCGCGCGGAGTACGTACCGGCTATAATTCCCCGCCAGACTGCATACCGGCGGCAATACGCTTTTGCTCCTATCCGTGTAACGGAACAGCCATTCATCCACAAGCTACTTTCCGCACCGCGGCGTGCTTCTCCAAAACATTCGCTCCGCGTTAACTGAGCTGTCTCGCCGTACACCGGGCGGAGCGGTCAGTGAGCCTGTGGGCGTCGAGCGGAGCCGAGACGCCGAACTGTCGGGGTGTGGCGGACTGAGGGTGTCACACCCCCGGTATCACCTTCCCCTGCTC
>JAISQA010000044.1 GCA_031274525.1 Candidatus Margulisiibacteriota bacterium | reverse complement strand
TCGAGTCTCTGCTCAAGCGCGCCCTGCTGGCCAAGGATATCGGCAAATTGCTGCCCGGCCACGGCGGCATTCTCGACCGCATGGACTCTTTTGTTCTGACCTTTCCGCTGTTTTATTATTTTGTGCTTTATGTGGTAAAGTAGAGAAAGATTCAAGATGGTGTCAGGCGCGGGGATTGCCTATTATAACACACTTGAAATTATCAGTAGGTCAAAACAATCTTGTGATCTGCCCGGCCACGGTGGTATTCTCGACCGCATGGATTCTTTTGTTCTGACCGTTCCTGTATTTGTTTGTACTGTTATTACCATATTATCCAGCAGAGACGCTGCGCTATAACTTTCTGGCGCAGGCAGCAACTGTTTTTGAAAAAAAGAGAGCTCTTGACAGGCCGTTTCTATATAGTATACTAAATAGATATGAATACTATATTTAAGGAGGCAAAGATGAAAAAAATAGGTTGGAGTTTGTTTGTGGCGTTGAGTGTTTGTCTGGCGGTGCTCGGAGCGAAGACGCCCAAAGCTGGCTTATGGGCTGAGCTGGAGCAGTTAAAATCTTACAAGTGGGTGGATCTGAGCTGGGAGGTCAGCCCGCAGACCCCGCACTGGCAGGGCTTTGATCCGCTGGTCGTGGCGCCAAAATATACTTTTGCGGAAACACTCCGGGATTTCGGCGGGACTGAAAATAATTCTTTCGCCGCTTTCTTATATACATTGCCGGGGCAGTACGGCACGCACACCGATTTTCCCGGCCATTTTAATCCTAAAGGGCGCAAGGGCGACAGCTACAAAGTGCAGGATCTGGTTTTTCCGCTGGTGGTGATTGACGGCAGCGCGGCGGTCAGGAAAAATCTGGACTATGCTCTGACCAAACAGGATATTCTGGATTTTGAAGCCAGACACGGCAGGATACCGGCCGGCGCTTTTGTGGCTTTCCGCAGCGACTGGTCTAAACGGCCGCTGAATGATTTTGAGGCGGTTGACGCCGCTGGTGTTGCCCATTATCCGGGCTGGGATATTGAGACTTTGCAATTTTTGGTCAAAGAAAGAAATATCGCCGCTATCGGCCACGAGACTCCGGATACTGACCCGGCTGCGGTGGGCAGCAGCGCCGTCGGGATGATTGGCGAAAATTATATACTCGATCAGGGCCGTCTGAATATCGAGCTGCTCAAAAATCTGGATCAGCTGCCCTCGACTGGCGCGATTATTTTTGTGACCCTGCCGAATATCAAAGACGGCGTGGGTTTTACCAGCCGTGTGTTTGCCATTGCGCCGAAGTAAAAGCGGCCTAACGGCAGCGCCTGGTGGTAAGCGAAGGGGTTCCGCCCGGTGCGTGAAGTCGAACCGGGCGCTGTAACATTGTATAATGGCTTATGCGGATCACGCTCAAAAACTTAAGCCGGACTTACAGCCCGCCGCAGCAGACGCGGATACAGGCGGTGCGGGCGGTCAGTCTGGATATTCCTTCCGGCAGTATCTATGGCATCATCGGCAAAAGCGGCGCGGGTAAATCCACGCTGCTGCGCCTGCTCAGTCTGCTGGAAAAGCCGGATGCCGGGGCGCTCTATTACGCTGAACAGCGGGTGGATGACCTGCCGCCGCGGGAATTGATCGCGCGCCGCAGACGCAATGGTCTGATCTTCCAGAATTTCTGTCTTTTTGCGTCGCGCACCGCCCGGGAAAATATTGCCTATCCTTTAGAGATTTGCGGCCGTTCCCGCGGCGCGATACAGGAGCGCACCGCAGAGCTGCTGGAACTGGTCGGTCTGGCGGGGCGCGGTGACGCGCCGATCAGCGCTCTGTCCGGCGGGCAGAAACAGCGTGTGGCGATCGCCCGCGCGCTGGCGAATGAGCCGGCTATTTTGTTTTGTGATGAAGCGACCAGCGCGCTGGATCCGCAGACCACGCGGGATATTCTGGACCTGATCCGGCGGATCAAACAAAAAATGCAATTGACGGTGGTGCTGATTACCCACCAGATGGAAGTCGTGCGCGATATCTGCGAATATGTGGCAGTGCTGGACAACGGCTCTATCGTGGAGACCGGCCGCGTGCAGGATATTTTTGTCCGGCCGCAGGCGCAGATCACCAGAGATTTTCTAGCGCATCTTACCGCCGGGCCTGCCGCCCCGCGCGCGGGCAGTTTTGTCCGCTGGTCTGCGGAAGGCGGACAGTATACACTGCGTTTTGTGGGCGCGCAGACGGGCGAGCCGTTGATGAGCGAGCTGGTGCGCCGGTATCCGGTGTCTTTTAATATCCGCGCGGGCGGCATCCAGTATCTGCCGGAGCAGGATATCGGCACGCTGGTCACAGATCTTACCGGCGAACCGGAGGCCGTGGCGCAGGCTATCGAATTTCTGAGAAATTCCGGCGTGATCGTGGAGGAGAGCGTATGAGTTTTGTCCTGCTGCTGCAATTGGTCGGAGAGGCGACCGGCCAGACCCTGCTGATGTTATTACTCTCGACGCTTTGCTCTCTGGCGCTGGGGTTTCCGCTGGGGGTCTTGCTCTGCGTGACCGATCCGGCTCTGGGCATTGCTCCGCGTCCGCTGGCACATCAGCTGCTGACGCGTCTGGTGAATACGCTGCGTTCCTTTCCTTTTATTATTTTGATGATCCTGCTTTTTCCGCTGGCGCGCTGGCTGGTCGGCACCAGCATCGGCACGGTGGCTACCGTGGTGCCGCTGGCGATCGCGGCGGCGCCTTTTGTCGCGCGTATTATTGAGACCGCGCTTCAGGAAGTAGACCGGGGCGTTATTCAGGCGGCGCGGGCGATGGGCTCCAGTAACTGGCAGATCGTCCGAAAAGTTTTGCTGCCGGAGGCCTGGCCGGCGCTGGTTTCCGGCATCACGCTGACGATTATCAATCTTATCGGTTATTCCGCTATGGCCGGCGCGATAGGCGGCGGGGGACTGGGCGATCTGGCCATTCGTTACGGTTATCAGCGTTTTCGTCCGGAGGTTATGGCCGCTGCGGTGCTGGTTATTCTGCTTTTGGTGGAGTTAATTCAATTCATCGGCTCCAGACTCAGCGCCGCTTTTCTGTCCAGACGCTAGGCATATAGACACAATCACACTAATAATATAGGATATATATAGAAACTGGTGTAAAATATTCGCAGCCTGAAATAGAAGGAAATAAAATGCGTAAAATTATAGTCTTAATTTGCACGGTATTGTTGTTGGGCATGGCGCTTTTCGCCGCTGACAAAAAAGACTCCCGCGTCCTGACGGTAGGCGCGACGCCGCAGCCGCACGCGGAGCTGCTCAAGCTGATCGCGGACGATCTGGCCGCGCAGGGCATCACGCTCAAAGTCGTGGAGTTTACGGATTATGTGCTGCCCAATGAGGCGCTGGAAAGCGGGCAGCTGGACGCCAATTTTTTACAGCATCTGCCCTACCTGCAAGCTATCAACAGGGAAAGAAAATATCATCTGGTCAGCGCCGGCGGCATACACATTGAGCCGCTCGCGCTGTATTCCCGCAAAGTAAAATCTCTGGCGGAACTTAAATCGGGAGCGGTTATTGCCATACCCAATGATCCGACCAATGAAGGGCGCGCTTTGCTGCTCTTGCAGGCGGCTGGTCTGCTCACGCTGGACGCGCGGGCCGGGCTGACGGCCACTCCGCTGGATATCAAAACCAATCCGCGTAAACTCAAATTCCGGGAGATCGAGGCGGCGTCCCTGCCGCGGGTGCTGGCCGATGTGGATGCGGCGGTCATCAATGGCAATTATGCGCTGGCCGCGGGTTTGAGCGCCGCGCGGGACGGCCTGACCGTCGAAGGGGCGCAGTCGCCCTATGTAAATATCGTGGCGGTAAAATCCGGCAATGAAAAGCGGCCGGAAATTATGGCTCTGGTCAAAGCGCTGCAGAGTGCCAGAGTAAAAGAATACATCGCCAGCCGTTATCCCGACGGCGAGGTAGTTGCGGTTTTTTAGCAGCAATCAATTTAGAGCGACAAGCCGCGCGGTCTCATGTTAATATTTACCCATGCGTAAAATCGTTATCCTTGGCTCCACAGGTTCTATTGGCGTGCAGGCGCTGGATGTCCTGCGCGGTCTGCCCGATTACCGGGTGACGGCCCTGACCGCCGGGCGGAATATTCCGCTTTTGCTCAAACAGATCGCGGAGTTTCAGCCGGAACTGGTGTCCGTGGCGCGCGCGGAAGACATGGCGGAGATAAAAAAAGAATTTCCCGATCCGGAGGTTTATAGCGGCGCGGACGGCCTGCTGCGCGCGGCCACAGCGGAGTCCGATATTGTGCTGGCGGCGGTGGGCGGTATGTCCTGCCTTGTGCCGGTGCTTGAGGCGATAAAACTAAAAAAAGACATTGCGCTGGCCAATAAAGAAATATTAGCGGCCGCCGGAGAGCTGATTATTCCTCTGGTGGAAAAATACGGCGTCAAGCTCCGGCCCGTGGATTCCGAACATTCGGCGATAATGCAGTCCTGCCCGCCGGCTGTCGACCCGCGCGGCCATTTTATTTATCCGCACGCGCAAATAAATAAACTGATCCTTACCGCTTCCGGCGGCGCGTTCCGGGACACAGACCCGCGGCAGCTGGACAGCAAAAAAGCGGCGGACGCCCTGAAACATCCCAGCTGGCGCATGGGCGCCAAAATTACCATTGATTCCGCGACGCTGGTCAATAAAGGTCTGGAAGTTATCGAAGCCCACTGGCTGTTTGGCCTGCCCTATGAGCAGATCGAAGTTTTAATTCATCCGCAGTCGATAGTCCATTCGCTGGTGGAATACCGCGACGGCTCGGTGCTGGCTCAGCTGGGCATGCCGGATATGCGTCTGCCGATACAGTATGCCCTGACGTATCCAGAGCGTCTGCCGGGCCGCGCTCCGGCGCTGGACTTACTGCAAGTAAAAAATCTTTCTTTTAGCCAGCCGGATTTGGTGAATTTCCGCGGGCTGCAGCTGGCTTACACAGCCGGTCAGGCGGGCGGCACTATGCCTGCTGTTTTTAACGCGGCTAATGAAGAAGCCGTGCGTTTGTTCTGCGCGGACAAAATAAAATTTACCGAAATACCGCAGCTGATCGAGCTGGCCATGCAGGAGCACCGTGTGGTTTCCGCTCCGGCGCTGGAGGATATACTCGCCGCGGAAGAGTGGGCGAAAGAGTTTGTCAGAAAGGGTTTAAAATGTCCGATAGTCCGGTAATCCTCAAATCCGAGTACGAAATAATGAAAATGGCCGAGGCCGGCAAATACAACGCGCGTTTTTTTGCCGAGCTGGCGGACTATATCCGGCCCGGCTTGAGCGCCGGGGATCTGGAAAATTTTGCCTGTGAGTTCTGCGACCGGCACAAACTTTTCCCGACCTTCAAGTCTGTGCCGCGCTATCACTGGGCGCTGTGCGTCTCGATCAATGAAGAGGTCGTGCACGGCATTCCCCACCGGCACAAAATTATTCAGGACGGCGATATTGTTTCCGTGGACATCGGTGTTTCGCTGGACGGTTATGTCGGCGACAGCTGCTATACCTATATGGTGGGCAATGTTTCGCCCGCGGCGCGCAAACTCTGCACGGCCACTAAAGAGGCGCTGGACAAAGCGATAAAAATTATCCGCCCCGGCGCGACTATCGGCGACATCGGCCACGCCATTCAGTCGCATGTGGAGCCGCTGGGGTTTTCGGTGGTGCGCGAATATGTCGGCCACGGCGTGGGGACAGAAATGCACGAGGGGCCGTCTGTCCCGCATTACGGCAAGCCCGGCGAGGGATTGATTTTGCAGGAAGGCATGGTCATTGCCGTGGAGCCGATGATCAATGCCGGCGGCTGGCAGACTGAAGTCTTAAAAGACGGATGGACGGTCGTGACCAAGGACCGCAAGCTCTCCGCCCAGTATGAGCACACTATCGCGGTGGTGCCGGGCGGCTGCCGGGTGCTGACTTTATAATTCCCCGGCCGGCTTGAAAGTGATATTTACTTTGTTTTCCGGCGGCTGATACGCTGCTTTGAAGACCGGCCGGTCGGCGGCAAAACTCTTTTGTAATTTTTCCAGATCCAGACGCAGTTCGCCGGCCGCGGCGGACAGTTCTTTTTCCAGACTGTCCAGTTCTGCTCTGGTGATCTCCTTGCGGTTGGCGTGCTTGCGGAAATTCAGGATCAGGATGAGCTCCAGCGCGGCGTCATAATTACCGCTTTTGAGCGCCTGAGCAAAAGCCTCGCGCAGAGGATTGCGAAAAG
>JAISQA010000080.1 GCA_031274525.1 Candidatus Margulisiibacteriota bacterium | reverse complement strand
CCCGCACCGTTGGGGCCCAGCAGACCGACCACTTCGCCCTTTTTCACATGGATATTGACTTCATTGACCACCCGTTTCTTGCGGTAGGCCTTGACCAGACCCTGTGTTTCGATCATTTTGAACCTTTCCGATTTTTTACGACTGTCAAGGGTGATAGTTTAACATAAAACCCGGGGATTGTGACATCACACGACTTCCATCCGGATGGAAGATAAATTAAATTAACCGTAAAAACGGGATTGTAAAATTAACTGTGTAAATATTTGTCCTGCTGTTGACGTGTGATTGTGACAATACCGCTTTTGCTCTGTCTTGAATAATTCTGAATTGTTTTTTTAAATAATTGACCTTGTATTAAACAGGTCGTTACACAATTGATTTTACAGTCCCTAAAGATAGCCACGGGATAACAAGTCATTTATATGTATGTATAATGTTTCACTAAACAGGGCAATTAATATATAAGTATGAATATCTTTTGTTTTAAAAACATTACTTATACGGAAATAACTCCTATTTCAAATAGAGTGGAAATAGATATAGAAACTGCTACCCCCCCCCCCCCGCAATATCTGAAACTTACAACCGCATTACTCTGGATTTAAAGCCCCGCACGGAAATACACCCGATACAGCAGAGTATCAACGATCACAACAACATAGATGTAGCTTCTAAATTAAAAAATATTTTCTGGAGCTCGCCGGGTAAAAAATTCTGGTCAACAGCAATTTTGACAAATTTAGTTTCTGCCTCCGGCATGTTAACTGTGGCTTTTTTAGGATTTGATAAAATTTTGATCAAAGGCGTTTTTGAAATTTCCAAGTTAATGCTAGGCTTGGGTTTGTCTGCTACAACTCTGGCTTCTTTAAACAATTATGCTGTGTTGGCTGATTTTTTTGGTACTACGGAAAAAATCAAGCCACGGCTGGAACCAGCGGAATTGCCGCAGGTTACTATACAAATACCCTGCCGCAAC
This sequence comes from Candidatus Margulisiibacteriota bacterium, assembly GCA_031274525.1. Classification (GTDB taxonomy): domain Bacteria; phylum Margulisbacteria; class Termititenacia; order Termititenacales; family Termititenacaceae; genus JAISQA01. Next base: position 8,919 of record JAISQA010000080.1, on the reverse strand, counting down.
GAGCCGCTGGAAGTAGTTAAAAATAATTCACTTAAAAGTGCACTGGAGCTTAATTATCCCCGGGAAAAATTAACTATCCAGCTGATGGATAACAGCGATCCGGGAAAATATGAAGAGCTGGCCGATTATTGCCGGGAGCAGGGCGTGAAATTTATCCACCGCGAGGGACGGGACGGCGGCAAGGCCAGAAACTTAAATATCGGGCTGGGTTTGCTACCCATAAATAATCAATACTATGAACCGCAAAGCGATCTGTACTTTCTGGTAGACTCGGATATCACTTTTGAGCCGGACACCCTGCAAAAACTTTTGCCGGAATTCAAAGCCAATCCCAGACTGCCTTTTGTGGTTTGCGAAGCCGAACCGGGAGGCGGTAATTTATTTACTAATGCTATCGCCGCAACAGATATGCCCAAACTGTACGGTAATACTCATGCTGAAAAATATGGTTTTACTAATTCAACCGGTTTTGGTCTTTTCTACAATAGACATGCCTTAAACGAGATCAACGGCTGGCCGGAAGACAGCGTCAGTGAAGACTGGGCGGCCGGCATGGCTATCCGCCAGCTCTCAGAATACTGGGACAAAGGCAAACGGGTGAATTACGTCCAACTTATTGATCCGGTGCCAGCCAATCTGGAACGTCGCAAAATACAGCAATCGCGCTGGGCACAGGGCAATATGGAAAACCTGCGCTGGTATCTGCCCGCTTTTCTTAAAGCCAAACATATTCCCTGGAATGAAAAGATAGATGCATTGTTTAGGATCTTTGGTTATCCCAGCCAGGCAATGACACAAGTAATCACCCCGCTACTTACAATAATAGGCGGCTCCGCTTATGTTATTTTGGGTAATGGCAGTATCAAGGGTATTTCCAATTATCTTTTGCTGAATAATGCCTCCGCCTGGCTGCAAACACTGGGCTTCGGTTTGCGTATTTTAATTACATTGCTTCCCCTGCTAGTCGGCCCAACCGTTTTGTATCTCAAGATTAAAAAAGGCAATAGATCTGCCCTGCATTATTTAAAACATCTATTTTCGGGCTCACTAGCCAATATCGGCACAGGTTTGGCGGTAACACGCGGCGTCAAGAATGGTTTGTTCGGCCAAAAGAGAGCATTGTTTAATATCACACCCAAAGGTACAGCCCAGACAGAAAACGCTGTACTAAGAATAGTCCAGAAAAACTGGAAAGAGATTATTTTTGGCGCCTGGATAATGCTATCCAGTATTTTTTTACTGCCAGGCTATTTGGGGCTTATGGGCTTGGTCGGATTGGGCTTTATGGTTTCGCCATTTATGTCTTTAGTCAATTTTCGTAAAAAACCTTAGTCTACTCCAGCCAAAATTCCAGTTCAAAATTGGCGCCGCTGTAGAGCTGCATCGCTATATCCACACTAGAACCTTTCAGCGGGAAAATCAAAGTTTCTCCAGCCCGCAGACTGCCATTAATAAATCCGTTGGGATTAAGCGATTTTCTTTCCGGCTCAGCCCATTCGCCATTAAGGCTGATCCCGAAGGCAACCATCCATCTAAAATCTCCGCTGAACGAACGCACTTTGACCTGCAAAGTTTGCGCACCGTTGACCTGCAGATTTCGCGCCAGTGTTACAAAATCATTGTCATCATCCTGATTGCCCTGCACGGACAAAATATTCGGGCTGATTACTCTGTAAGTAACATTCTTGCTCCAGCCGCTTCTGATATCGGGCAGCAGTGTAACGGCGGTTTTTCCCGCTGCGTTTGGGGCGCTCACCGGCGCGGCTACAGCCGCTGACGGCGCGCTAATATCCACCCGGTGCGGAAAGACAGCATCCACCAGACCCAGCAATTCCATGGTATTTTCAAAATATTTGTTCGGGTCAATTCTACCGTTAAAAATCCTGCCGGATAAATCAGCGCTGGCCGTGTCGCCCAGCGCGATGCTTAACGGCAAATACATGGCCGCGTCCATCTCGCGGCTGTGCGTGTGGCTAAAGCGGCTGCGGCTGCCGAGCGCCAGAGCATTTTTAGCGGCCTGCGCTTCCGCATTGCTTTCCGCGAACATAATAATATATCTGGCGATGCGCCACGGCGCGCGTATGCCGTCATACCACATATTGCTGTCGTTGGCGGCACGGACAGCTATATCGTTCCCGGAGCGGACAGTGATGTTAATGTTGGCCGGGAAAGTACCGGTGTCATTCAGCGTTTCCGCATAAAGTTTCATACTGTCGGCGGCGGCCTTTTCCCAGAAAGCAGCGGCTCCGGCCGGCCCGTGCTTGGTCAGATATTCCGCTATTTCTTTGTAGGCGGCGGGATCGAGGTAATCTGTATAATGAAAACTGTCCCAGTCTTCGGAAGGGCGCAGCACGCGCACACCGTTCTGGTCTTTGAATAAATTTTGCGCCGCCGGGATCAGCCTGTCCAGCAATTTATCATAGCCGCGGTCTGTCCAGACTCCGCGCTCGACCAGCTCCTGCGCGTAAACCAGTGAGCGTACTATATCCAGATCCGCGTCCGCGGCGGAATTGGCCGGGCCGTTGGCCTCCCGGTCCAGCGCCACCGAAGAGCCAGACGCTTTTACTTTCCAGGCGGGAAACTCGCCGCGGTTGCCAGAGTCTTTAGCCAGCTTGATCATATACTGCGTGCCTTTGAGCAGACCGTCAAAATTATCCTGATAGGTTCTGGCCTGCGCCGGATTGATCCTGGCCAGATCAGCGGAAAGCACCTGCCAGTAAGCCTGACCTTCCGAAACGATTTGACTATTCTGCAAGGGGTCTTGAATAAAAACCCCGTTGGGCGTGCGCAGAGCATATTCATTGAAAAGCTCCGTATAACGTCCGGTAATTCTGGTCTGCGTGTTCGCGGCAGCCGCCGTGCCGCCAGTTATCCGCGCTGCATAGGTTTGATACGCGCTTATTGTTTTTATTTCGTCACTCATAAAATCCTCCTAAATAACTCTTTTAAAAACAGTCGCTAAAATAGCAGCTGTTTACGAGGAATTATTTTCTTTCGCGGTGGTGTGTAACTGTTAAATGATTATCAACACAAACCAATTTCATTTTCTCTCCTGACTCATCTTACCTATGTAAATATATCGTTAGTTGTTTTACTCTGTCCCATTTTTTTATGCCGCGCCGCCGCCGCGCCTGACGCAAAAAATTTGACAAACCCCGCCCCCAAGTTCTAAAATTATAGGTAACTTATAGTCTATGGGGGATTTTATGGAAGGTAGCGATTTAACAGCTAGCTCTGCAGAAAAGATTTCCAGCATTTATATCGGCAATGTGCCGTGGAAGGCCTCGCCGGATGATATTTCTATGCTCCTCAGCTCGCAGGCCAATGTTGAGGTCAAGGATGTACGCATCGTCAAGGAAAAAAACACCGGCCGTTCCAAAGGCTACGCTTTTGTGGATATTGTCAACAGCGACCCGGAAGCTTTTATCAAGACCGCGCCGGAGCTGGTGCTGCAGGGCCGGACGCTGACCGTGAAATACGCCAATGCCCGCAAAATTGCCGCGGATGAATCCAGCCCGATTTAAATCCCGGCTCAAATCCCGAATAGACCGCCGGCGTTTCGCTCACTCCCTGCGGACAGCCCTCTGGGCGCAAAAGATCGCCAGGCTCTGCGGCGCCGATGAGACAGCCGCGTACATCGCCGGACTGCTGCACGACTGCGAGCGCAGCAATTCTGACGCACAGCTGCTGGCCAAAGCCCAAAAATATCATCTGCGTCTGACCGCCCGGTATAAGAAAAACCCGGTGCTCCTGCACTGCCCTCTCGGCGCGCGCACGGCCGAACAGGAATTCGGCGTCAAAGACCGGCACATACTCAACGCTATCCGGCATCACACGCTGGGCTGCAAGTACATGAGCCGGCTGGAAAAAATAATTTTCGTCGCGGATTATACCGAGCCGGGGCGGCAGTTTCCGGCCGCCAAGGCTATCCGCCGGCAATTTTTGCAAGACCGGGATCTCGCCAGGGCTGTCTTGAGCAAGCGCCGGCATATGCTAAAATACCAAAACACATGTTCACAAAAACCCAGAAAAGGATCCTGATCTGCATCGCGGTCATCTCGATATTGTCGGCGCTGATCGGTTTATTTTTCTCGGCCAATATTCAGAGTTTTGGCACGGTCTTAAAAATATTCACGATGTCCCTGCCGCAGCGGCAGTTTACCAGCAACACGAATATTCTCGTGATGGGCATTGACGGCGGTGCGCAGGAAAATATTCACCGCGCCGACAGCATCATGGTCGTCAATATCAATCCCTACACCAAGTATATCGGCGTGCTGTCCATACCGCGCGACTGCCGCCTGCCGGTGCCCGGCCACGGCCAGATCAAGATCAATCACGCCTATGCTTACGGCGGAGCCAAACTGACGCGCGAAGCGCTGTCCAATTATCTGCAGATACCTATTCCTTATTATGTCGAGCTGGACATGCAGGGCGTGGCAGAGCTGGTCGATCAAATCGGCGGCGTGCCGCTTAATGTGGAGCGGAGAATGTATTATGTCGACCGCGCCGGAGACCTGTATATCGATCTGTATCCGGGCTATCAAGTGCTGGACGGCAGCAAAGCCCTGCAATACGTGCGCTTTCGCAGCGACGCACGTGCGGATCTCGGCCGCATTGACCGCCAGCAGAAATTTATTCAGGCGGTGGGCAATAAAGCCCTGCGCATCGGGGTTATCTTCAAAGCACCGACGATGATTTACAAAATGGCCAAATACGCCCGGACGAATGTGCCGGCCTCGCGTTTCGTCGATCTGGCCAAGCGGGTCAGAGAAGCCTATCAGCTCGGCCATCTGGACATCGCGACCATCCCCAGCGAGCCGGTATATATTAACGGCATCGCCTACCTGCAGCCCGACTGGGCCAAAACCCAGGAGCTGGTGCGCCGCGTCATTCACGGCTACGAATTTACCACGCCCGCCCTGCCGCCGGTCAAAAAACCGCCGGAGCTGTCTATCGAGGTGCTGAACGGCAGCGGCAAAAGCGGCATGGGGCGCAACGCCGTGGCCAAGCTCAAATACCTCGGCTATCAGACCCGGGACGCCAAAGACGCCAGCCGTTTTGATTACAAAGAGACGATTATCCTCAACTGGCACGGCGCAGCGCTGGAGGACGAGGCGTACATTCTGGCGCGCAAACTTTATATCAATCCGGACAATATCATCGTCCGGACGCAAAACGCCAGCCCGGTTAGTTTTTCCCTGATCGTCGGTCATGACTGGCCGCTGGAGCGGTAGCAGTATGCCGGCCCAGCTGCAAATACCCAAAGAAGCCACGCCGATGATGCGCCAGTATCTGGACATCAAAAAAGATCATCAGGACGCTATTCTTTTTTTCCGGCTGGGTGATTTTTACGAAATGTTTTACGCGGACGCCGAAACCGCGGCCCGGGAATTAGAGCTGACGCTCACCGGCCGCGGGCCGAAAGACAGCGCCAGCCGTATGCCCATGTGCGGCGTGCCCTATCATGCCGCGGACAATTATATCGCCCGGCTCATTAACAAAGGTTACAAAGTGGCTATCTGCGAACAGGTCGAGGATCCGGCGCTGGCCAAGGGCCTGACCAAACGCGAGGTCATCAAAGTCATCACGCCCGGCACGCTCATTGACGAAAAGCTCCTGCCCGGCAACGCGGCCAATTATCTGGCGGCCGTCGTGCAGAATGAGCTGAAAGCCGAAACTTTCGGTCTGGCTTTTGCGGATATTTCGACCGGCGTGTTCAGAACCACCGAGCTGCACGGCCTCGACAATCTGCGCACCGAGCTGTTGCGCATCGATCCGGCGGAGCTTATCTACACCGGCGCGGCCAACCCGCTGGAATCTGCCGTGCCGGCCACGCGGGTAGAGCTGCCGGGCTTGAGTACCGCCCAAAATATTCTGGCACATTTTCCCGCGGACAATCTGCGCGATTTTGCCCTGCAGGATAAACCGCTGGCTTTGCAGGCCGCGGCCGCGATTTTTAATTATTTCAAGGCCGCCCAGAAAACGGAATTGAAACAGCTGACCCGGCTGGACACTTATCTGCCGCAGAATTATATGTATCTGGACAGCGCCTCGCGCAAAAATCTGGAGCTGACCGAGACTATCCGCTCCGGCAGCAAAGCCGGTTCGCTGTACAGCCTGCTGGATCAAACCAAAACCTCCATGGGCAGCCGCCTGCTCAAAGAATGGCTCTGCTATCCCCTGCTCGACAAAGCGGCCATTGAGGAGCGTTACGCCGCTGTCAGCGAGCTGCTCCGCGACCTGATCTCGCGCACGGAGCTGGCCGAGCTGCTCAAGGATATTTACGACATAGAGCGGCTCATCGGCCGGATCACCAACGGCAACGCCAAAGCCCGCGATTTGATTTATCTCAAAGAGTCCCTGCGGATAATTCAAGGCCTGACGCCCGTGCTGCGGCAGTTTTCCGCCGGACTGCTGCTGACACTCAACCGGCCGGAATACCAGAACCTCTGTCAGGAAATCTGCGCGCAGATCGAAAAAGCTATTGTCAACAATCCGCCCCTGCAGCTCAAGGAAGGCAATATCTTCAACGACGGCTACAACGCCGAGCTGGACAAACTGCGCCAGATCACGCGCTCCGGCAAAGACTGGCTGGCGGCCATGGAAAACAAAGAGAAAGAACGCACCGGCATTAAATCGCTGAAAATCGGCTATAATTCGGTGTTCGGCTACTACATAGAGATATCCAACGCCAACAAAAATCTGGTGCCCGCCTCCTATATCCGCAAGCAGACGCTGACCGGCGCCGAGCGCTACATCACGCCGGAACTCAAGGACAAAGAAGAGGCCATACTCAACGCCGGCACCCGCATCGAAAGACTGGAATACACTTTGTTTGCAGAACTGCGCCAGAGCATCGCCCGGCACACCACGCTTATTCAAAACATCGCCAGAGCCGTGGCAGAGCTGGACACGCTGTGCGCGCTGGCCGAGACCGCCGCGGCCCGCCATTTTGTCCGGCCGCTCATTCTCGAACAGTCCGGCGGCCGGCTGGAGATACACAAAGGCCGGCATCCCGTCGTGGAGCAGTCTCTCGGCACGGAAACGTTCATTCCCAATGATCTGCGGCTGGACCCGGAAGACAACCGGCTGATGCTTTTGTTCGGGCCGAATATGTCCGGAAAATCCACCTACATGCGGCAGGCCGCGCTGCTCGTGCTGCTGGCGCAGGCCGGCTCTTTCGTCCCTGCGGAAAAAATGGAGTTTGAGCTGATCGACAGACTGTTTACGCGCGTCGGGGCCATGGACGATCTTTTTGCCGGCAAGTCCACTTTTATGGTTGAGATGTCCGAGACCGCCAATATTGTCCGCAACGCCACCAAACACTCCCTGATCATTCTCGACGAGGTGGGCCGCGGCACCAGCACTTACGACGGCATGGCCATTGCCTGGGCGCTCTCGGAATATCTTTATCTGCATATCTGCGCCAAGACTATTTTTGCCACGCATTATCACGAGCTGGCGCAGCTGTCCGCCAAATATCCGCATATCCGCAGCTACAACGTTTCGGTCGCGGAAAAAGGCCGGGAAGTGCTTTTCCTGCACAAAGTCGTGCCCGGCCCGGCTAACGGCAGCTATGGCATACACGTCGCGCGGCTGGCCGGACTGCCGGAAGAGATCACCGCGCGCGCCGAGGAAATCCTATCCGCGCTGGAAACCCCGCGCACCGACAATAACCAATTGAATTTGTTTTGACTGCCCAATTCAGCCTTTGCCGCGCAGCTTAAATGTTGTATAATTACAATAGTGACTTATAATTAAGTCAGCTGGAATTACCCCAAAGGAGCAGTGTAGTCATGAAGAATATTCGGTTATTTTTAATGCTGGCATTGGCTGTCCTGACCCTGACAGGCTGCGGCAAAACCAATTTTTTGCAATGGGCCACCGCCAAACCGGAGACCGACAATATAGAGCAGGCACGGCTGGCTATTGACGAAGCCAAATACGACAAAGCCCTGACTCTGGTCGCCGATGATGACAGCCCAGAAGCCCGTATCATTTACGCCGAATGTCTGCTGGGTCTATCCGGCGTCGATCTGGCCGCGATTATTGAGGCGCTGGATAATGATGCGGTCGCCGACAATCCCATCCTCCGGCTGGAAAGTCTGGTCAGCGCCGCGGAAAATAGAAACAGGATACTGGAAGCCGGCAATATTTTTCTGGCAATCACTCCGTCCAAACCCGCGGACAAAACTATCGGCGCGTTGAGCGGACTGCTGGCGCACACCGCCAATCTCCGCAACGCTTTCGGTGATTTCAACACTTACATCAATGCTCGCAGCGACAGTGATGAATGTGTTAGTGAATACAACCAGCTCGGCAAAGCTGACAGTTTAAACCCCGTGCGGTACATTATCCGCTCCGCCGAATTTTTGAGCTCCAGCGATGAAACCCTGCAGGAAGCCATAGCCAGCGCCAAAGCCGCGATCAGGACTATAGACGCCTCTATTGAATTTGTAACTGCGGTAAATGCTACAGACGTGTCAACTTCTGACGACGTTTATGTTGATATTGCCAAAAACCTGCTGGAAAGTATAGACGAGTCCATTTTTAAAGAGTTTGGTTATGAAGGCCAGGGCGCAGGTAAATTAGATCTGACCGAATTAAAAAACCAGCTTGATCAAGCCTTGAATAATGATCCAGCTGCCAAAGAAGCTATAGCAAATGAGATCAAAGACGCCAAAACAGGTCTGCCGGCACAGGCCGCGCCCTGGTCTACCGTCAAAGTGTTATTCGGATTATAAGGAGAGTCAAATTATGCAAAAAATCCTGGTTATTCTAATCCTGGCCGCCAGTTTCGCCCTGAGCGCCGGTAATGTCCGGCCGGTCGCTTATTACAGCCCCAAAAGAATGGGCATGGGCGGAGCCGGTATCGCCGTGGTCAACACCGGGCACTGTCACCCCGGGGTGGTCGCG
>JAISQA010000051.1 GCA_031274525.1 Candidatus Margulisiibacteriota bacterium | reverse complement strand
GGTCGGAAGCGGGATGCGTGGAGAGCATCGCGGGCGTCTGGCCGGACGCGCCGCCCAGCCTTTCAAACATCCGCATGACCAGACCCACCCCCAGCGGGCTGAAACCGGCCTGATGTTCGTATTCCAGACCCAGCCGGTCGGCTTCCATTTCGTCCTCGCGGCTGTAAGACAGCATTATTATATTGGAGGCGGTGCTGCCGAGTGTCTGCGCGGTTTTTTGCCTGCGTTCGTCACCCTGAAATAAAAACAGACTGGCCAGCGTGATGCCCAGATTGAACCCGCTGCTCTGGGACATTTGTTCCACACCGTGTTTGGCATTGACGTGGCCGATCTCGTGTCCCAGCACACCGGCCAGCTCGGCCTCGGAGTTGAGATAAGCCAGCAGGCCGCGGCAGACATAGACGTGCCCGCCGGGCAGGGCAAAAGCGTTGATCTCCGGCGTGTCCAGCAGCGTGACCGGATAATTCAGATTGGGCCGGTGCGAAACATCACCCAGCCGGTTGACAATGCCCTGCACATAGCTCAGCAGGGCGGGGCTGTCATATTCTCCGTACTCTTTAACGATCTGCGGGTGGTACTCCGCGCCCAGCTGGATCTCCTGCGCATCCGAATAAAAATTCAGCGAGACGGCTCCGGTGACCGGATCGCGCGCGCAGGCCGCCAGCAAAAATAAACACACTCCCCAACTGAACAGCCGCCATGCCCGCATAGGAGGCGATTATATCATTTTTTGCTTTGGACCGAATTGCCTTAAATTACCAGCACTTTGGCCGGCGCGAAGCCGTTAAAAGCCGGCACGGCGCTGGCGCAGGAGTAGGCGCCGATATTTTTCACATAGATCACATTATTGATGTCCAGCTCCGGCAGTTCCTCGGTCAGGGAAATAATATCCAGCGAGTCGCAGGTCGGCCCGGCGATAGTACAGAGCAGCTTGGGCCCGTGTTTTAGGGACTTAAATTCATATTTGCAATGGTCAAAAAGCACGCCGCTGAAATCCTGATATACGCCGTCGTTTATATAATAGTAATATTTATTGTCGCGGAAAGCCTTGCCCACGACCTGCGTGATGAGAATGCCTGCCGGCCCGCAAAAAAACCGCCCCGGCTCGGCAATGATCCGCAGTTTGGCATAGCCTTTAAAAAGCCGCTTGAGCTCTTTGCGCAGAGTCGAGGCCATTTTTTCAAACACCGTGCCGTCCTCGCTGTCAAAATGCTTGATCGGAAAACCGCCGCCGATGTCGAGCAGCTTGAGGTCAATGCCCACGCTCTCCGCCTCGGCGAAAATTTTGGCGGAAGTTTCCAGCGCCTGAATATAATTATTGATATTCGTACACTGCGAGCCGACGTGAAAGCTCACGCCTTCCGGCTGCAGTCCCAGAGTTTTGGCTTTTTTCAGCAGATAAGTGGCCTGCTCTGGATCGGCGCCGAATTTCAGCGAGAGCTGCACGACACTGCCGATATTGGCGACTTTGATGCGCAGGATCACTTTGGCCCGGGGGCAGTGCTTGGCGATCTTGTACAGCTCCAGCTCGTTGTCAAAAGTCAGCATATTAATGCGGTGGTCAGCAGCGTACCGCAGATCCTGTTCGGACTTGATGGTGTTGGCAAAAATAATGTTCCGGGGTTTGGCGCCGGCCTTGAGCACCCATTCGATCTCTCTGGCGCTGGCCACGTCGAAAGCGCAGCCCAGCGAGACAAAGTGTTTTAAGATCTGCGGATGGGGGTTGGATTTGATCGCGTAAAACGGCTCGACATCGGGCAGTTTTTTCCTGAAAGCATAAAATTGTTTGCTCAAGACGCTTTTCATGACCAGAAGCAGAGGTGTGTGATGTTCTTTCACCAATTTGCGGATTAAAGACTCAATGCCTTCTCTGGTCTTCGGCGCTTTAATGCTGGGTCTGGAGATTACCTCGCCCTCAGGTTCTTCGTTGGTCAATTTAGGTATCTGCCTCCTTATATGTAGTAAGAGACCACGGCCGCTATTCTACCAAAAATGTATTAAACTGCCACATCAATTTTTCGTCCAGCACGCGCGGCTGCGGCCGGAAGTTATTGAACATCTCAATATCACGGCGGTTCTGCGTGGGATCCCAGTCCGCAGGAATGGACACGAATTGGCCCAGATAGGGTTTGGCCACTTCCAATACTTCCTGATAGGGCAGCTGATCGGGATTTTTGACGCCGGAGCGGGGATTGCGGATCAGCCAGAACACCGCGCCGAGCACCGAACAGGCCACCTGCAGAGTCGTGGCGTTTTGGTGCGGCGCCAGCGCGCGCGCGGTCTCGATGTCCAGCAGGCTGCCCGTCCACCAGGATTTGTAAGCATGCCCCATGAGCAGCACGCCCAGTTCATCGCGCCCGCTGCTGATCTCGTCGGTCAGGATTCTCTGCGCGGAGTGCAGCTTGAACTGGCGCATTTCCAGCTCGGCGATAGAAAGCTGTGCGCCGTCGCAGGGGCAGTAGGCGTAATGCACGGTCGGACGGTAAAGCGGCTCCGGCCCGTTCCAGACCGTCAGGTAATCCGAGATCGAAAAAGCCTCGCCGTGGCGGATAACCATGCCGGTGATCTCGCCGCAGGGCACCCAGGAGCGCACTCTGGTTTTCAGCCCCATCTGCGCCAGACAGATCTGATTTTGGGGGCCGTGGCTGTGCGTAATGGCCCTGGGCGGCAGCGCCAGCTCGTGCGTGCCCCAGCCCAGCTCCGCGGGGGCGATGCTCTCTTCATAAAACCCCTCGATGCTCCAGGTGTTCACAAATTCGTTTAATTGTTTGGGCTGGTTGATAATCTGCGTGTCGCGTTCGCTGATATGAATGACTTTTACGCCCAGCGTCTGAGACAGTCTGGCCCAGTTTTCGGCGCGGAGATATTCCTGCAGCTGCTCCGCAGATTCGCCCCGGGGCTGCTCCTCAAGCTGCTGGCGGGCGATGTCACCCAGCGCGACTTTGACAAAATGCGAAACCAGTCCGGGATTGGCTCCGTGATCGATGACCGCGGACGGGCCCGGCTCGGCCCAGCCGGCGAGCATCGCGCGCAGCTCCATCTGGCGGTAATACAGCGTGCGTTTGGCCGGCGGCGTGTTGTCCGCGTCGGCGTACGGATCCCATTCTTCCACGGAGGTATTAATGTAGCGCACGTTGTGATCGTGGCACCATTGCAGGATATCGTTGCAGTCAATGTTCCAGGCCAGATCGATGATCAGGTCTCCGGAGCCGGCATATTCGGCCAGCTTTGGCGCCAGATTATCTTTGGTAATGCGGTCTTGCTTGAAAACCACGCCCTGCGCCAGAATGTCCGGAATGTATTTAGTCTTGTCCAGAAAATCTATCACGGTAATTTTGCGCGGCGGCAGATCGATATGTTTGACGAGCAGAGGCAAAAAACATTGAGACACGCCGCCGCAGCCGATCACCAGAATTTTTCCGTCAAATTTTATTTTCAATTAAACATCACTTCTTTACAAAATAAACAAAATAAGGAAACCTTCTTTTGGTAAAAAGAAAATTTCCCCGTAAAGGTTATTATTAACATATTTCTAAAGTAATAGCAAGAAAATTTTTGGATTTTAATGAGAGTTGCATAATTATCCGGAAATTTACACAGCGTAAAAAACCGCAGCTCTTTTTGCCGAAAATAATTTTGGTTTGTGCTAAAATTTAAGGATATGGCTTTAACTGTCGCGCGCTTAAAACAATTGCAGAAACTGCAAAAAATTTTGCAGATTAATTTTCAGGATTTGGAGCTGCTCAATTGCGCTCTGACGCACTGTTCATATGATGATGCCGCGGCGCAGGCCGGCGCACAGGAACAGGACAATGAGCGGCTGGAATTTTTGGGCGACGCGGTTTTGAAACTGGTCGTTTCGGAATATTTGTTTCAGCAGTTTCCCGCGCGGGACGAAGGCTCCCTGACCAAGATCCGCGCGGTGCTGGTCAGCGACTCGATGCTGGCGGATATCGGCGCGCAGTACACGCTGGGACAGTATCTGCGCTTGAGCCGCAACGAAGAAAATAACGGCGGCCGTGCGCGCCGCTCCAATCTGGCCAATGGTATGGAAGCGCTCTTTGCGGCCTATTATCTGGACAGCGGGCTGGACTGCGCGCGGGAGCTGATCCTGCGCCTTTTGCAGCCGGTTTTTGCGCAGGAGATCGAGCTGAGCGGTTATCAGGATTACAAATCTGTCCTGCAGGAGAAGCTGCAGGCGTTAGGCTGGAAATTACCGGAATATCGTGTTATACAAGAGGCTGGTCCGGAGCACGAAAAGGTTTTTACCAGTCAGGTGACGGCGGGTAAAAGCCTCAAAAAATACAAACAGTCCGGGCAGGGCAGAACCAAAAAAGAATCAGAACAGCGCGCTGCCCGTAATTTGCTGGAATTATTAGCTGGAGAATCGGCAACGGAGAGTGTTTGAATGCATCTGAAGAAGTTGGAGTTATGCGGCTTTAAGACTTTTCCAGACCGCACGACTTTGGAATTTGCGGACGCGCGGGGCATTACCGCGATTGTCGGCCCCAATGGCTGCGGCAAAAGCAATATTATCGATGCTTTTCGCTGGGTGATGGGCGAGCAGTCCATTAAGCTGCTGCGCGGTTCGCTGCAGGAAGAAGTTATTTTTTCCGGCACGGAAGACCGCAAGCCGGTCTCGCTGGCCGAGGTTTTTCTGACTATCGACAATGCCGATCATCAGCTGCCTCTGGATTACACCGAGGTCGAAGTCGGCCGCCGTTATTACCGCACCGGCGAGAGCGAATATATCATCAATAAAGAAGTCGTCCGGCTGAAA
>JAISQA010000089.1 GCA_031274525.1 Candidatus Margulisiibacteriota bacterium | reverse complement strand
TTACTTCTAGCAATTTCCGCGTTCTTTTTAGCCAGCGCGCTCTCCGGATTTAATTGCAGCGTTTTATTAAAAAAACGCAAAGCGCCGGCGTAGTCCTGCAGTTGATTGTTTAAGTAATTGCCGTAACTTATGAACAAATGTTCATCTTGAGAACCGAACTCTATCGCTTTTTTCCAGTCCGCGACCAGGTCTTTGACTTTATAGTTGAGATGCTTCTCCTTAATGTAAGCCCGTTTTCTATACAGCTCGCCATTCCTGCGATCCAGTGCAATGGCTTTATCGTAATCCGCCAGCACCGCCTTATAATTGCCCAGGCCCGAATGAACCAGCGCACGGCTGGCATAGTAAGTGGAGTTAGTAGGCTCCAGCTCTATGGCTTTGGTGTAATCCTCCAGCGCTTTTTGGTAAACATATACCTGCAAATACGCATTGGCCCGGCCGAAGTAGCTGTCCCGGTCTCCGGGATTAAGCTGTATGGCCCGGGTATATTCTTTGATCGCCCCGCTGTAATTGCCGATCTCGTACCTTTGCTGGGCTTTCGCGCTGTAGTACTCCGAAGTCGGCGGCGCGGCGCGGTGGCGGGAAAATAAATACAATCCCACCAAACCGGAACCCAGCAGCAACGCCACCAGCACACCGACCAGAAACGGCATCGACAAAAAATTTCTCTGCATTTTGAATATCCCCCACATACCTGATATACCTAATTAATTATAGCACAATTTACGGAAAAACGGGTAGTCATAAGCCTTTTTTACCCGGTGTCGCGGGATATGCGCAGAATAACGCCGAGCATAAACAGAGAAACGAGCAGCGAAGTGCCGCCGTAAGACACAAAAGGCAGAGTGATGCCCTTGGTCGGCAGCATAGCCGTTACGACCATCATATTGACCAGCGCCTGTATGCCCAGACAGAGCGAATAACCCAGCGCCAGAAAGCCGTCAAAAGGCGCGGCCGCTCTGGCCGCCAGCCGCAGACCGCGCACGACCAGCACCGCAAAGGCGGCCACGACCAGCGCGGCCAGCAAAAACCCGCCTTCCTCGCAGATCACGGCAAAAATAAAATCCGTGTGATTCTCCGGCAGCCAGCTGAATTTCTGACGGCTGTGGCCCAGACCCAGACCCAGCAGACCGCCGGAGCCCACGGCGATCAGCGACTGCTTGGTGTTATACCCGGCGTCCAGCGGATCCTGCCAGGGATTGAGAAAAACCATCAGCCGCTTGAGCTGATAGGGATGCCGCATCACCCAGAAAACCAGAGCCCGGAACCCCAGCAGGGCCAGCAGAAAAATATCCGCCAGATTGCTGCTGGCGGCCGCCAGCATAGCCAGCACGGTGGCCGCGATCACCAGACTCGTCCCCAGATCCGGCTGCAGCAAAATCCCCAAAATCAGTACGCCGCTCACGGCCAGCAGCGGAAAAACACCGCGCCAGAAATCCCGCACCATTGCTTTTTTTTGCGCAAGAGCCTGCGCTATGTAGAGAATAATAAAAACCTTGGCCAGCTCCGCCGGCTGAAAACTCACCGCGCCCAAACGGATCCAGCGGGCAGCGCCGCCCACGCTGATGCTGAGCGCCGGAATATAGGTCAAACCCAGCAGGATCAGCGAGAGCAGCAGTCCGGGCGCGGCCAGACGCCGCAATTTTTGAGAATCCAGCCGCAAGGCGGCGGCGCAGACAACCGCGCCGAGCAGCAAATAACAGAGATGGCGTTTTACATAATAAAAACCGTCGCCGTGATCGCGCAGAGCGATCGGCGCCACGGAAAGGATCATAATGAACCCGATCAGGATCAGGAAAACCGCGGAAAATAAAATATATTTATCGGCCTTACGGAGCATATTTGCGCACCAGTTCCTTAAAGTAAGCGCCGCGTTCCTCAAAACTCCGGAACATGTCCCAGGACGCGCAGGCCGGCGACAGCAGGATCAGGTCGCCGCGGCCAGCCTGCCGAAAACTTTCCCGCACCGCCGCGTCATAGTCCGCGACCAGGATCCGGTCAAAGCCGTCCAGCTCGCGCGCAAACCGCTCCTGCGCCTCACCCAGCAGAATCAGTTTTTTGACCCGGCCCCGCATCGCCGCGGCCAGCGGCTGCAACGCGGTCAGTTTATCCCGGCCGCCGGCGATCAGAATGATATGCTTATTCTGCGGCTCGGATTCCAGCGCGACCACCGTCGCATCCACATTGGTGCCTTTGGAATCGTTGATCACGCGAATGCCGTTATAGGTTCCGACTTTTTCCATGCGGTGCTCCACGCCGGGGAAATCCGCCAGTATTTTGTCGATATACGCCTCGGTCTTGCCGCAAAGCCGCGCGACCGCCCGCGCCGCCGCGTAATCCTGCTGCAATTTCGTCTCCGCGCTAAAAGGCACTTTCTGGCTGCGCGCCGTTTGGACCATCTCCGCCACCCGGGGATCCGCGGCATTGTACACCACATAATCCGCCGCGGTCTGGTTCAGCAAAATTCTTTTTTTCGCCGCGGCATAACCGGCCATGTCGCCGTGCCGGCCCAGATGATCCTCGGTCAGATTGAGGATGACCGCGATGCGCGGCCGAAACTCCCGGATATTTTCCAGCATATAACTCGACACTTCCACGGCCAGATAGGGATATTCCTGAGCGATCGAGATGTAGGGCACGCCGATATTACCAACCGCCGGCACATTCAAAAGCAGCGCGATCAGAGTCGTCGTCGTGGTCTTGCCGTTCGTGCCGGTCACCGCCACGACCGGCGAGGGATTTAATCTATAGGCCAGCTCGATCTCGCTGATGATCGGGATATCGACCTGCGGATAGTCCCGGGGCGCGATGCCCGGCGACACGACCAGCAGTTCGGCGTCCGCCAGCCGGTCGGTGTATTGATAATCCTGCCGCCCGGCCAGCCGCGCAATGACCGCCTGACCGGTCCTGCCTTCCGTGCCCAGCACCGCCACTTTGAGCATTTATCTGATCCGAAAAATGACCGCCGCGGCCACCAGCAGCAGAGTCAAAAGCCAGGCCGTGTGCACAATGCGTTTTTCCGGCCAGCCGCATAATTCCAGATGATGATGCAGCGGCGCCATTTTGAAAAACCGCCGGCCGCCGGTCAGCTTAAAATAACCCACCTGAATAATTACCGACAGCGTTTCCAGCACAAAAACCAGCCCCACCAGAGCCAGATACAGCTCGGCATGCAGCAGCAGAGCAAAACCGGCCACCAGCGTGCCCAGCGCCAGCGAACCGACATCGCCCATGAACATCCGCGCCGGATGATAATTAAAAACCAAAAAGCCCAGACAGGCGATCAGCGCCAGCAGAGCCAGCAGCGCCAGCTGCGTATTGTGGAAGTTGTACCAGGCGATGAAAGCAAAGGCCAGAAAAACGATCAGCGCCACGCCGGAAGCCAGACCGTCCAGTCCATCGGTCAGATTGACCGCGTTGGAGACGCCGACCACGATAAATGAAGACAGCAAAACATACAAAACCGGATTATTCATGCCGAGCAGATGCAGGAGCGGCGAGACCTGCGTCTGAAAGCCGTTTTTGAGCAGATAAGCGCAGAACAACGCGGCGATGATCAGCTGGCCGAGCAGTTTGTATCTGGGTTTCAGGCCGTTATTTTTGCCGTGGATCACGATCAAAATATCGTCCAGAAAACCGATCACCCCGGTCAATGTAAACAAAGTCAGCAGAATGATTACTTCATTGGTCAGGCGCGGCAGTCCGCTCAAAGACGGCAGGAAAAACACGGCCAGCAGATCCAGCGCAGCGATGATCATCAGACCGCCCATGACCGGCGTGCCGGATTTGGCTTTGTGGCTCTGCGGGCCGCACTCCCGCACAGCCTGTCTGAACTGCAGGCGCTTCAAAACCTGCAGTCCGGCATAATTGATAAAAACACTGATCGCCAGCGAAAAAAGCAAAGTCAAAATAAGCCGCACCACAAGCCCCCGCCCTGAATTATAGCATAGAATTACCGGATAATTTTTGTTAATATAGGCCGGTCAGGAGCGGACAGCGGTGCAAAGGAGCAGTTATGTTAAGTATCAGCAGCAATTATATTAAGCCTTCATACTACTACACCATAAATATTTCCAGGGACAACACCGTGCAGAGCCGCATTGTTGAGCTCAAGGAAACCAGCGAGCAAAAAAAATACAGAGAACGTCTGCAAAACTATGCTGGCGACAGCGGGGCGTTAGCCGACTGGTATATTTTCCTGCTGGATGAGCTGCTGGCTAAAGGCGAGACCTGCGAATATCTGCGCGGCCGCAGCACGCCGGAAAAAATCGAAGCTATCGACCGGCTGGAAAAAGAAATAAAGGATCTTCTGGGCAGTTAGGAATACTAGGCCCCGGCGGCCGTCACTTTGATGATATAGATCAGCGCATAGTAGCTGGGGCGGTTGTCAAAGGCGTCTGGGTTACCATCGGAATTACTTTTGCCAAAATAGGAATGGGTGGCATTCAAAACCACCGTGTCCGCACTTGCATATCCGGCTCCTTTCGCAGAATAGCTACCCCAGCCAGCTCTATTGGTGTTGGTATATCTTCTTTCTGCCGAAAATGAGCCTGTAGTACCTAAAACCATTGTTACATCATTACCAGTCGCAATATCTGTATCATCATCACCTATAGAAAATTTACCGGTATGCGCGTCATGCGTATGTCTGGGTATATTGTCAGAGGTCAATTTTATACTATTATTATCTTTGCTCCTTTGCGGTGTATTAGCGCTGTCATAGCCAATGACAAAACGATTTTTCAGATTGGGCAGTGTGCCGTAACCCTCCACCGTCTGGCCCTCGCATTTGTACCAGCCTTTGAGCGTCACGTTGTCCGTCCAGCTCGTGCCGTCGTACATCAATATCGTGCCTTTCGGAAAAAAGCTCAAGCTGGCTATACTGGTTGACAGGGTGGTGACAGCGCTGGCCTCGGCTTTGGCAGCCAGAGCGGTAGACACCGCTTTGGCCGAGGGGTATTCGGTATCCGTGGATGAGTTAGATATAGTGGTTTTTTTGTTGCTGGCGTCTTCTTTCAAGGACAGCGCGGTAGACACCGCTCTGGATGTGGGATACTCAGTGTCTGAGGTGCTGGATATAGTGGTCTTTTTATTGCTGATATTTTCTTTCGTGGCCAGCGCAGTGGTCATATCACTGGTGTTAGCCTTGGCGGCCAGACCGGTATACACCGCTCTGGCTGAGGGATACTGGGTGTCGGTGGAGCTGGCCGCCAGCTCCGTCACCTTGTAGGCCACTTTTTCCATTTTATTTAAAGCGGCTGTCACATCCGCCGCTTTCATCGGCCCGCCGGTTTGTATTCCTGTATATGTTCCCGTGTAATCATTTGCCATAAAACACCCCTTTGGTTTTATTTACTGTTGAGATTGCCCCTTTAGCTATTACGCTAACTCATGAATATATAATTAGTTTATTAACTGATTGTCAGTTTGTCAAGCCCATACCATAATAAATTTTTAATCTATGGGGTTAATAATGAATGAGCAGGATATTCTGGCCACCTTGGGCGCTAATATTAAACATTACCGCAGCCGCTCCGGCTGGTCGCAGGCAGAGCTGGCGGACAAAATAAATTTGTCTATTCCTTTTCTCAGCGACGTGGAGAGGGGCAAAACCTGGATATCCCCGGCCACCCTGCTCAAATTTGCCAATGTTTTTAATCTAGAGGTTTATGAACTGCTCAAGCCCGCCACCCGGCTGTCTTCCGGCCAGTCCAGACTGCTGGATAAATATAATGAGGACGCGCACAGCCTGCTCGATAAGCTCCACCGCAAATACGCGGCCGGATTAAGACTCAAATAAGCGGCCGGACGCGCCGGAGGCAAACCGGATATTCACCGAGGCCGCATGCGCGGTCAGGCCTTCGGCCCGGGCCAGAACGTCTATATGCCGGCGCGCCGCTTGCAGGTCTGTCCTGCTATATTCGACCAGCGAAGTCTTTTTGAGGAAATCGTCCACGCCCAGCGGCGAAGCAAACCGGGCGGTGCCGCCGGTCGGCAGGACATGATTGGGGCCGGCAAAATAATCGCCCAGCGCCGCCGGAGCATAAGTGCCGATAAACACCGCGCCGGCGTTATTGATCTGATCAGCAATTTCCGCCGCGTCGGGCAGCAGGATCTGCAAATGTTCCGGCGCGATCAGATCGGCCAGCCGCACAAAATCCGCGCGGTCTTTGAGCACAAAGATGCCGCCGTAAGCCTGCAGGGCTTTTTCGATAAGCGCGCGGCGCGCCAGACCGCCCAGCTGTTTTTTGACTTCGCGCGCGACTCTGCGCGCCAGCTCCCCGCTGTCCGTAAGCAGAAGCGCCGAGGCCAGTGTGTCGTGCTCCGCCTGCGCCAGCAGATCGGCGGCAACGAACCGCTCGTCCGCGGTCTTGTCCGCGAGGATCAGGCAGTCCGAAGGGCCGGCCAGTTTGTCAAAACCCACCGCGCCGTACAGCAGTTTTTTGGCCAGCGTCATGTAAATATTGCCCGGCCCGGCAATCATATCCACCCGCGGAATAGTTTCCGTGCCGTAAGCCAGCGCGGCTATGGCCTGCGCGCCGCCGCACAAATATATTTCCGTCACGCCCAGTTCCCGCGCCGCGGCCAGCAGCACCGCGGACGGAGCCCCGTCCTTATTCGGCGGCGTCACCACCACAATACGCGGCACGCCGGCCAGTCTGGCCGGAATGACATTCATCAGCAGCGAGGAAGGATACGCCGCCCGGCCGCCCGGCACATACACTCCGGCCGCCGCCACCGGAGAATAACGCAGGCCCACCCGGGATTTTTTACCGGTTTTTAGCAGCCAGGAACGCGGCACCTGTTTGAGATGATAATCGGTGATATTTTTGATCGCCGCGCGCAGGGCCTGCAGCAGAGCCTCGTCCGCCTGTTTATGCGCCAGAGCTATTTCCAGAGCATCCACCCGCAGACTGTCCAGCCGCACCCGGTCAAATTTTTCCGTATAGCGCAGCACCGCCCGGTCACCGTCCCGGCGCACCTGCGCGATGATCTTAGCCGCAGTCCGCGCTTCCGGGCGGTCAAGGGTCAGCGCGGCGCGTTCCAGAATTTTATGCAGCTTCGGCTCTATCTCGCCGCCGGTGTATATTTGCAGCATTTATTTTAAGACCCGGCGCAGGGTTTCTTCAAACTGCGGAAAAGAAGTTTCGATGCACTTATCATCGCTGATCGTTGTTTCTTTTTTATTCAGCAGGGCCAGCACCGCCGCTGCCATGGCAATGCGGTGATCGTAATAGGTATTAATCTTGATATTTTGCTCCGGCCGCAGGCCCGGATTGCCGGTGATCAGCAGGCCGTCCGCCGTTTCCTCCACCGGCACCGCAAAGGCCCGCAGCATTTCGCCCACGGCTTTGATTCTATCTGATTCTTTGACGCGCAGCTCCGCGGCGTCCTTGATGACTGTCCGGCCCTTGGCCAGCGCGGCCGCCACCGCCAGCACCGGCAGCTCGTCGATCGCGCGGACGGTCAGCTCTCCGCTGATCTCCAGACCTTTGAGCGCGGAGTGCTCCGCCGTAATATCCGCCACCGGCTCGCCGGAAACAATTTTTTTGTTGCTGAGAGTTAGCCGGGCGCCCATTTTTTTCAGGATGTCCAGCAGCCCGGTGCGCGTGGGATTAACGCCGACATTTTTAACAGTCAGCTTGCTGCCCGGCACCAGCAGGGCTGCCACGATAAAAAACGCCGCCGAGGACAAATCACCCGGCACGGTAATTTTTACGCCGCCGCGCAGTTTATGCTGGCCGGCCGGCAGAGAGACCTTGTATTTGCCGGAAGCCAGCAGATCCGTTTTGAGTTTTACGCCAAAAAGTTTGAACATCCGCTCTGTATGATCCCGCGACAGAATTTTTTCGGTCACGCTCGTCACCCCGCTGGCATAAAGCCCGGCCAGCAGCAGACTGGACTTGACCTGCGCCGAAGCCACCGGGGATTCATAACTCAAGCCTTTTAATTTACCCGGAAAAATAATCAACGGCGCGCTCTCGCCGGAGAAACGGCCGCCCATTTTGCGCAAAGGCTCGACCACCCGCTGCATCGGGCGTTTCTGGATAGAGGCGTCGCCGGTCAGTTTGGTAATAAACTTCTGACCGGCCAGCACACCGGTCATCAGGCGGAAAGCCGTGCCGGAATTGCCGACATCCAGCGCTTTGCCCGGCTTTTGCAGGCCGGCTAAGCCTTTGCCCTTGATGATCAGCCTGTCTTTTTTCTCTTCATAATCAAGCCCCATCATCTTGAAGTTTTTAAGCGTGTTCAGGCAGTCCCCGGCGCGCAGAAAACCGCTAATCTCGGTGCGGCCTTCCGCCAGCGCGCCCAGAATCACCGCGCGGTGGGAAATTGATTTGTCCCCCGGCATGGTGATTGTGCCGAGCAAACCTTTGGCTGTTCCTTTAATTTTCATAAAATATCTCTCAGCTTTCTGGCCAGAGCCATTATTTCGGTGTATTTGCTCCGCACCTTTACCCGATTAGCGACCAGCCGCGCCGTGGTGTCGTAAATCTCGTCAATAATCTCCAGACCGTGCTCCTGCAGGGTCTTACCGGTCGCGACCAGATCGACGATCACATCGGACAGCCCGTCCAGCGGCGCCAGCTCCACGGAGCCGTACAATTTAATCAGCTCCACGTCCAGTCCGCGCTGCTCAAAATAGGCCGCTGCGGAATTTACAAATTTGGTCGCCACGCGCAGGCCGGAACGCAGCGTGCCGGACTTGTGCCGTCCTTTGAGCGCGGCCACGACCAGACGGCAGTAGCCAAAACCCAGATCCAGCAGCTCGGTCAATTTGTACTGCCCCTCGATCAGCACATCCCGGCCGGCAATGCCCAGATCCGCCGCGCCGTACTCCACATACACCGGCACATCCGCCGGCCGCACGATCAGGAAGCGGTATTTCTGGCTCACATCTATAAATTCCAGCCGGCGCGTCAAGTCCACGGCGGGCAGCCGCGCGCCCGTCTGCTCCAGCAGCCGCAGGGCTTCTTTCAGCAAATAACCCTTGGACAAAGCAATAGTCAGCATCGTTAATCCTTCTGCGCGGCCAGCGCCAGCAGCAATCTGTCCAGATTGAAAGCAAAGCCGACCGCCGCGCGCCGGCGGCCAAAAACAGCGCATAGATTGTCATAACGGCCGCCGGAGCCCAGAATATAGCCCATTTCCGGCACAAAACATTCAAAATACAGCCCGGTGTAATAATCCAGATCCACCGCCAGCAGTTCGGAGGCTCTGGGCAGACGGCCCAGCGCGACAAAATCCTGCCGGCGCAGAGCCGCTCTGGTCTTCGGCGGCAGTCTATTGAGCCGCCCGGCATTGGTCTGCTCGATTTTATAATTCCGCAAGCCGACAGCCTGCATAGCCGTCTCCGCCAGTTTGATTATCTCTTTTTCGCCTCTGGCGCCCGGCACATCAAAAAGCTCTACGCCGATCTGGCGAAATTGATGCTGCTGGCCGATCTCCAGCTGCGCGGCACGGTAGACATCGCCGGAATAATACAAACGCAACGGCCCTTTTTGCCGCGCCAGTTTGGTGCCGGCCACGCGCGCAATCTGGGTCGTAATATCCGGCCGCAGCACCAGCTGTTTGCCGGTATGGTCAAAAAAACGATAGGCCACCGCTTTCAGATGTTCGGGCAGCCCGGCGCTTAAAGTTTCGTATTCCTCAAAAGCAGGCGTAATTATTTCCACATAGCCGGCGGTTTTCAGGACTCCGCTG
>JAISQA010000007.1 GCA_031274525.1 Candidatus Margulisiibacteriota bacterium | reverse complement strand
CTGCCTTTCTTAAAGAATTTATGCCAACTGCACAAACCCTAAAATGCAAAAAATATGCCAACTGGCATTTTTTTGGGTTTTCTACTTTTGAAAGAAAGAAAGGGACAGGGGAAACGTCTGTTTCTGTTCTATCTTTTTTCTCTTAGTTTTTTTTCCCCATGTCTCCGTCGGGCATATTTCTTTGTAGCCACAAAGAAATATGTAAAAGAAAAGGCGCGGGGCTACGCCCCTGCACCCCGATGTGTTCCGTATTCCTGCGCCGCAAAAGCTCTGTATACGAAACTTATTGTCTATCTGTTCGCTCTGCGACCGAGGCTGTAATTCCTTACAGCCGACGACCGACAGCGGCCTCATGCCGCGGAGGGAGTATCCACAGTCAACAAGACTGTGGATTGAAGTCCCAGCGCGCAACCGGCGCGCGGAGTGCGATCGAGGCTGTATGTTTCCTATCAGGCTGTATTCTGGCGGCACTTCCGCTTTTGCTACTGTCTATTTGACGGAATGTATATTTTGCCATTAACCGTATCCCCGCACCGCGACGCGCACCGGCAGGATATTTGTTCCGCTGGCGGCGTGAATACCGCAAATAAACAGTATCAGCCAGAGCGTTGCGCCGCAGAAATATGAACACATCTATTCGTTTACACAGGTAACTTTACAGTCCCGTTATTGAAATGGATACCCGGATATACAGAGCTTTTGCGGCGACCGAGCGGGCAATTAGGCTCGATAGGCAAAATATTAGCGCCGCCCTAAACTGGGGAAAATCAGACACTCGCGATCTTCACGCGGTCGGACAGGTCGTTTTCGGGCAGGCCCAGATCGTCCTGAATACCGGATTCTTTTTTCAGACGCTCCAGCAGCTGGATCAGCTTGCGCTTCTTGTCGCGCAGCAGCGGGGTCTCTTTGACCGCCAGCGCGACTTTGGTCAGCTTCAGCTCGCGCTTGGCCGCCTCGAACACCGCTTCATTGGCGCGGTCGCGCACCAGCGTAAATTCATAATCGGTCAGCTCCATGCCCAGTTTTTTAGCATTG
Organism: Candidatus Margulisiibacteriota bacterium; assembly: GCA_031274525.1. Lineage (GTDB taxonomy): Bacteria > Margulisbacteria > Termititenacia > Termititenacales > Termititenacaceae > JAISQA01. The sequence continues at coordinate 7,149 of JAISQA010000007.1, read as the reverse complement.
CGCAGCAGGCCGGTGAGCCTGGCTTCATTCAATTTGTAAGCCGGGCCGGCCAGCCGGTACAGGGTGGCGCGCTCCATGAGAGCCTCGCGGAGCATTTCCATAATTTTCAAGCCGGCGATCAGCCGCGACTCCTCGCGCACTTTGTCGTTGATATCGTTAGAAAAAATACCCAGCTTGATCAAATTATTTTTGGTCTTGATGATCTTCAGCGACGTGTCCAGCGAGGTGCGCCAGTCGGACTTGAGCGCCGAGCGGATATACAAAGCCCGCAGGCGGTTGATCAGATAATCCTCGGTCTCCTCCGCGGGTTCGGCCGGCTCCGCCGCCTCCTGCCCGGATCCGGAATTCTGCTGCTGCAAATTGGCCTGAATATTGACCGCCAGATCCGGACGATGAAAAATAAATAAGCCCTGGTCATTTTTTTCTTTATACCAGACTTTCATGTACTCGGTGGTGTCAAAGCCCACCCGCTTGCCCAGCTCCAGCAGATCTTTCAGCTCTTTGCGCACCGCTTTGGGATCGACTTCCGTGCTGGTCAGCCGCTCGGTCATTTTTTGATCGAGCATATCTTTGAGCGCCAGCCGCACTTCGCGGAACACCTCTTCGGAAGCATGATCGACCGCGCCCTGCAGATCAGTCCGGTAGCCGCCAAAATCCACGCCGCCCAGTTCCGGGCTCTCCTGAATAAACCCCAGCAGATCATTGAGCCCCCGCTCCGCCGTGCCCAGCTCCACAACCATCTCCATAGAGACTGTCCTCTTTAAGAAAGCGGATTTGATCTGCCCCAGCACTTCGCTGCGCAGTGAATTTTTGATCGAGAGCTTGAGCTCCAGCAGCTGCGTATTGTCCAGACCTTTGTCCTTGAGCTTGCGCTCCAGCTTGTCCAGCTCCTCGGCGGCCGCGCCGGAACGCGAAGAAACAACCTGGCCGTACAGCTGCGTGTAATGCTTCATCAATTCCTGCGTTTCCGAATCCAGCTGCAGCTGGAATTTTTCGGCATGCTCTTTATCACCGCGGCGGATCTGGGGCTCTTTGGACAGCGCGCGGATGTTTTTGCGGGTGATCGAGACCGTGTCTTCGGCGGATTCCTCGCCCTCATGCAGATAATTATTGGCGTTCAATTCTTTATCTTTGACTTTTATTTTGTGGTTTTCGTCAAACATTTTGCCCAGCGTGGAGCGGGCAAAAGAAGCGACCGCATTGGAAACAATATTGGTGCCGCGATCCTGCACGTTTTTATCCAGCAGCTGGGTGAGCGTCTGCTGCTTGGTGGACTCGACTTTATCCGTCTGTTTTTGGAAATGACGCAGATCTTTAGCCAGCCGGATTTCCTGATTGTCCAGCCGGGCTTGATTTTGAATTTTGCTTAAATCGTTAACCGCCACCATTTTTACACCTGCTTACACCTTGTTTTCTGTTTTATTTTTTTTGACCAGCGCAATACCCAGCCGCTTGTCCTCGATCTCCTGCTGTTTCGCGCGCAGCCGCTGCAAATTCAGCTCATTGGCGTTGATCCGCATCTCCGTCCGCTTGACATAGGAGCGGACTTTTTCCAGCTTGATCTGCAGCTCATGCAGATCGATCTCCGCGTCTCCGTCGCCCAGCAGGTCATGCCTGCGGGGCTCCGGCGCGTCTGGGGCGGACGGCGGATCCGCCGCATTGTTTTTTTTGGTCATTTTCTACGCCTCATTCAAATAATAATCCAGCTCATACTGAATATTCTGTTCTTCTTCTTTAAACTTAGCGCGGATCTCTCTGGCTGTCCGGATCTTCAGCTCCAGCAGTTTTTCTTTGGTGTAATAGTCGTCGATATTCAAGCGTTTGGCCTGCGTGAGTATCTGCTTCTGGATCTCATCCAGCACGCCGCGCTCGGCTTTGAGTCGGCTGCCCGATGAGCCGCCGATGATCTCCAGCAGCTCACTGTTGTAGACATTCTCCTCCATCAGCGCGACATTTTCAGCGATAGCATCCTCCAGCGCTTTTTTGCGCAGTTTTTGCAGCTCCTCGGCCGGCACGCCCAGCACCGCCAGAATATAAGCCGCCGCCGCCATCTTCATGCCGGCAATGCGCGCCAGCATCAGGTTGTGCGAGGTCGACTGAATGACCGCTTTCATATAGCTTTCCATGATGCTCTGCACGCGGTCGCGCAGCTGGATCTTCTCGCCCATGATCATCTTCACGACCAGCGGCACTTTGACCAGCCCCTCGTGGGTCTTGACCGTCGTGAAAAAAGATTGGGCGGAAAGTTTGGCCACATCCATATAATAATCAACGCTGCCGGTCTTATCTTTGGTCTTGACCCAGAGGCCTTTTTGCTCGCGCTCGGCCTGAAGTTTTTCCTGTATGCCGCGGTAATGCTCCGAGGACTGTTTGATGTCCTGAATTTTGTCGTCCACCGGACGGTTCAGCATATTGACAGCGGCGAAAGACATAAGGAACGCTCCTTACAGCTTGAAGACTGTCGGCCGGCCCCAGACTCTCCGGGACCGCGGACGCACTCTCCGCGCTTTCCGGCCTTTGGAGGTGCGCACGGACTGCACGGCCAGGACTTTTTTGGTCGACATCCGGGCGGGAGCGGCCTGCTGTACAGTCTGCTGCGGCTGCTGTGCCGCAGAAGCACCGCGGCGCACTCTGAATACCGGCTTAACGGCAGCCGGAGTTTTGTTGCTGGTCTTGGCGACGGCATTAACCCTGACCGGGGGCGCCGCCGTGGTAATTTTGGCCGCCGGCCGGGCCGCGGAAGTCTTAGCCGCAGTTTTGGGCGCGGCCTTAGCAGTATTATTAGTCGCCACGGCCCTGGTCTGCTGCTGTTGTTTGACCTGCTGCCGCTGCACGGCCAGCGGTTTAGCGGCCACGGGCGCGCGCTGCCGGGCTTTCTCCGGTTCTTTTTCTTTTACCCGCACCTTATTGCCCTCGCGGTTCTGCGCGGCCATCTTTTCTTCCAGAGCTCTGGCCTCCGCCTGTTTTTGTTTGGCGGCTTTTTCCTCACGCAGCTCTTCTTTTTCTTCTTCTTCGACCTTTTCATCGTATTCTTCTTTTTCCTGCTTATAGACCTTATATCTGGCGCGGTAAGAGATGCGGTTGGCAATATTGCTGTTCACGATCTTATTCATCTCCACTTTCAGCGTCTCGGCTATTTGCTTGCCCCACTCCGTATCCTCCGGATCCACATTCTGCGCGGCGGACGGCATAGTCGTCGGGTGGAGCCACTCGCTCCAGATGCTGCTGGCCGCGGCTTTATCCGCCGCAGTCGTCAGGGAACTGATATACTGGCTCACTTTGGCGCTCAGGGCAGTCATAAAACCCTGCGCGTTCGTCTTATCCGCGGAGCTCAGATAAAACTCATCACTGCCGCCGTACATCGGCAGAATATGCGCAACAAAGGTCTGGCTGGCATTCAGGAAAAACTGGACAAAAGCCGTCTTGGCCGGATCGGCGTCCTTGCCGTCAATATTCCCAGCGAACCATTCGTCAAAAACCGAGACCCGCTGCGCGGCGGATTGATCCGGCCGGCCGAAAATCTCCGCCAGCGTATTGCTGACCCGCGTGCGCGATTCCAGCATCGCCGTCAATACAGAAAAAGCTTTTTGCGGGCTGAGCTCGTCGATACCGTCCATCATCAGCTCATAATAAGACCGCTCCTCGTCCGCCAAGGCAGACATAGCCTGCGACCAGAGATTCTGGCTGATCAGCGGATTGACCGGAGTATTGGCGACCTGCGTGCCGTCCAGATGCTGAAAATCCGCGGCATTGTCCGTCAGGAACTGCAGACCGGTCACGCCATAGGCGCCATAGTAGGCCCGGCTATTCGCCGCCACCGCGCCAAAAGCCGGCAAACCGTCCTCACCCATCCCGTACTGGGAGTAATCAGCGTCCGTGACACTCTGGCCGGCATAGAGCTTGCGCTTGTAATCCGGCAGGAATTTCAGCATTTCCATGAGATAATTGGATTTTTTGTCCAGCACGCTGTTGCGATCATAAGAATAATCAATAGCGGCTTCATCCGCGGGCATGGGTTTGCGCGGCCTGGGTATGGCTATATTGCTGTCTAAAAGTCCCATTTAATCCTCCGGCGTATGACCCCTCTGTCGCCGTATCCGGCGACATCTCCCCTATTCGAGGGGAGAAAAGTTTCCGTTGCTGCACAGGCGGTCGGCTAGCCCAGTATCTGCCGCAGACTGTCCTCCGCCTTCTGAATAGCACTCAGCAGGCTGAAGTTCTGCGTATTCTCCGACTCCAGCTGTGACAACTTGTCATTAATGACCAGCGCGCCCATTGCCGTGGTTTTGTCAATTTTCTGACCGTCGATCACTATTTCCTTTTCATCGCTGGCGATCAGCGCCATCAACTCTTCCATTTCCCTGTGTACCATGTGGGCAAAACGCTTGGGATCCGCCTGCTTGGTCGGCATTTTTTCCCGCGGATTCAGGAGCAATTGATAGACCATGGTGCTTTCGGATTCTGCCATTTCTGCCTCCTAATTATAAGCGGGTAAATAAGTATTTGCCCCTGCTTTGCTAAACCAAAAAAAACTTAAAAAGAACTTTTTGAAAACATAACCATATTTTCAAAAAGCGCTTTTTACCTATTATTATACAACTTATTATACCCCTCTGCCGCCTGCCCCCGGAAACGGCGGTATCTCCCCTCTATTTAAAGAGGGGAGAAAATCACGCCTTATAGAACTAACCCTGACCGGTCACCGAGTGGACCTGTTTCTGAGCTTTGTTCTCCGCCGCTACGAGCTGGGCCGCAGCCTGCTCCAGGGTGGACAGCTCCTGCAGAGCGTCGTCCAGTACCAGCGCGCCTGCGCCAGTGGAGATATCCACGCTAACGCCAGCTATAGCCACAAACTTCTGACTGCTAGAATCCCCAGCAACACCTTTAACCGCTGACATAATCGCGTCTCTCTGTATAGAGACTTTCTGTATAGCCTCATATCCGTCTCTAGCAATATTACTTAGACCTGAGTCATTTATCTTCTCTGGATTTTCTGCCATAAAAATCACTCCTTTTTTATTTAAATTTTTTCCTTACCATTGACTTAGCTCTAAAAAATCACCTCCAAGATTTTAATTCTTTATTTAACAATAAACCCGATCGTCCCCAAGGATACTATTATTAACAGTATAATTAATGTTATTTACAGCCACTTGTTTCAGCTGGGAGCCACTCTCTTTTTCTAATATATCCTGTTCATGCTTTTTAACTTTACTGGCAAAATCACCAACCAAATCTTGAATACCACCTCTAACACCACTGACTGCATTTGTTAACGGCATATTGTTCTCCTCACTTCCGTATTCACAACCATTATCGACAGAAGCGGGTGGAAACTTGCATGGGGATTCATTGATTTATCTTGATGTGTATCTTGATGTGACCCCCTTAGTGTTTATTATATCATTTAAAAGACACACCCTGCCGCTGCGGTTCGTCTCCGCTCACCGACCAGCGGCCGTCCCCCTTAATAAGGGGGACTAACTGGTTGTAGTTGAACTATTGGTTCCTCTTTAAAAGGCTGGCGAGCGCGCTTTGCCTTGCGCGCGTAGCCGTGTAGTGTCCACAGGGACACTACTGAACTGTCCGCGTACACCGAGCGAAGCGGTCAGTGAGCCTGCCGAACTGTCGAGGTGTGGCGAGACTGAGGGATATGATAGCCGCAGACTATAATTTTTCTATTTCTGCCGGGGAGAGACCGGTAATCTCCCGGATCTGCTCCAGAGATATACCCAGCGCTTTCATCTTGCGCGCGCTGGTTTTGATAGTTTCCTGACGGCCTTTTTCTAAACCCTGTTCCAGTCCTTCTTTCAGACCCTTTTGCTCGCCTTCTCTTATTCCTTCCCGTTTGCCCTCAAGTATTCCTTCTTGCTTGCCTTCGTTTAGTCCTTCCTGTCTGGCATCAAAAAGCCGACTATTCCAGTCGCTCAGGCCCATCTCCCGCATCTGATAAGCACGCAACGCCTCATCATCAGCGGATACATAGGTTATCCTTTTCTGCGCTTCCTGTATCGCTTTGTCCATATTTATTATCTCCTTTAAGGTCTTCTCCGGCGTAGTCTTGTCAAAAAACGCCAGCCACCTCTGCAAAAGGTCGCCCTCTATATCTTTCTTAATTATACTCCGCCATTTTACCATGTCTACAAAATGGATCTCCAGCGCATCCGTCAAAAAACACTCCTTATGCGTGTCCTCCCGTATGTGAAAAACGCTGTGAAAATCCACTTCCGGTATAAATTCAAAATCTACAATATTGATAGCGATGACTTTGGGTAATTCTGTATACATCTGCCCGGCTTTGATACCCCGGACATATTCCCTGCTCCAGTAGAATAAACTGCGTCTGGCCATATCCTTAAATTTACAGACCTGCACTTCGATATTTATTTTACTGCCGTCATTGGTAACCGCCCGTATGTCCAGTATGCTGGTCTTATCCCCGATGATCTCCGGTGTCAGGGTCTTGTTCTCCAGTATTTCTACAGCTGTTAATTTATCCCGTTCTGTCTTTTTGAGCACGGCGTTCAGGAAAGATAACAGTTGTGTCTCATCCCCTTTCTCCCCCATATATTTCATGAACAAAAAATCATTTAACGGGTTCAACCTCTCTGTCATACTTTTTACCTGCCTTTCTAAAGATTTAAGGGATAACCCCTATATCCGCAAAAGAGCAAAAAATATGCCAACTGGTATTTTTTTTGGATTTTTGTTTTGAAAGAAAGGGACAGGTGAAATGTCCGTCGAGTAGCCTGTGCCAAGCGAAACCGAGGCAAGCCGGGATGCCGAACTATCGAGGTGTAACAGACTGAGGGGCGTAATAGCCGCAGATTACAGTTTCTCTATTTCTGCCAGGGGAGAGGCCGGTAATCTCCCGGATCTGCTCCGGAGAAATACCCAGCGCTTTCATCTTGCGCGCGCTGGTCTGGAAACCTTTTTGCTCGCCTTCCCGCCTGGCAAAATTCAAACCGCTGGCGTAATCCCGTTCCCCTTTTTCGCGCAATTCATACAGCCGCAAATCTGCCTCGCTGCCGGACACGCGGCGTATCTTTTCCTGCGCTTCCTGTATCGTTTTGTCCATGTTCAGTATCTCCCTTAGAGTTTCCTCCGGCGTATTCTTATCAAAAAATACCAGCCAGCGGTGCAGATCAT
>JAISQA010000075.1 GCA_031274525.1 Candidatus Margulisiibacteriota bacterium | reverse complement strand
TCAAAGAGCCGGCTGTTCCAGTCGCTCAGACCCATCTCCCGCATCTGATAAGCGCGCAAGGCCTCGTCATCAGCGGATACATAGGTTATCCTTTTCTGCGCTTCCTGTATCGCTTTGTCCATATTTATTATCTCCTTTAAGGTCTTTTCCGGCGTGCTCTTATCAAAGAACGCCAGCCACCTCTGCAAAGGGTCGCCCTCTATATCCTTATTAATTATACTCCGCCATTTTACCATGTCCACAAAATGGATCTCCAGCGCATCTGTCAAAAAACACTCCTTATGTGTGTCCTCCCGTATATGAAAAATACTGTGGAAATCTACTTCCGGCATAAACTCAAAATCTACGATGTTGATAGCGATGACTTTCGGTAAATCTGTATACACCTGACCGGCTTTGATACCCCGGACATATTCCCTGCTCCAGTAGAATAAACTGCGTCTGGCCATATCCCTGAACCTGTATACCTGCACTTCGATGTTTATTTTACTACCGTCATTGGTCACGGCCCGGATATCCAGAATACTGGTCTTATCCCCGATGATCTCCGGGGTCAGGGTCTTGTTTTCCAGTATTTCCACGCCCTGTAATTTATTCTGTTCTGTCCTTTTGAGCACGGCGTTCAGGAAAGATAACAATTGCTTTTCATCTCCTTTCTCCCCCATATATTTCATGAACAAATAGTCATTTAACGGATTCAGTCTCTCTGTCATATTTTCTACCTGCCTTTCTTAAAATGTTGTGTTATCCACACAGCAGGGAAACAGCAAAATTTATGCCAACTGGTATTTTTTTTGGATTTTTGTTTTGTGCTGATGGATAGGTAGTCGGCCTTGTCTCCGGCGAACCGCGGCTGGACTTGATGTATCTGGAAGACAGCGCGGCGGAAGTGGATATGAATGTCATTATGACCGGCTCCGGCAGATTGGTGGAGGTGCAGGGCACCGGCGAGCACAGCACATTCACGCGCGAACAGCTGAATCTGCTCCTCGACCTTGGCGAGAAAGGCAATCGGGAATTAACGAATTTGCAAAAACGGGTGTTACTGTAGATAAGGAACTACGCCCCCGCCGTCTGTCGTACCCGGTGACGGATGGGTTGCCTCCACACAGCCCTCCGCAAACGATAATCGAAAAAACTTTTTGTTGTTTTGCGGTTTTGAAAAGAGTAAAATATAAATAGAGTTTGCCTAAAGAGGGGGACGGAGGGAATGTTTGTCTCTGCGCTCTCTTGTCAAAAGACATCCTAAGCTCTGCTTCACTGTGCTTTTTGCGCTTTTGGGGCTCATAGCCTGTGACCGCGACGCTTTTGTGCATCTGGAATACGCTGCCCGGTTTTTTGAGCTGGGCATGTACGAGCAGGCGGTGATCGAACTCAAGACCGCCAATCGTTTTCTCAAAGACGAAGCCTATTTTCAGCAGTCCATGTACCGCGATCTGATGTGGGGAGTTATTTATCTCAAGCAGGGCGATCAGCAGAAAGCGCTGGAGAATTTTAGCGCGGCTTTGCGCAAGGCTCCGGAAGAGACACAGCTCCGTTTGCTTTTGGCCTCGCTGCATGCCCAGCAGCAGGATTTTGCCAGCGCGCTACAGCTCTTTCAGGAGCAGCCGCCTCTGGAAGTAAGTTATGGCGGCGCGGAATATCTGGCAGGACTGCGGGCCTATTATCAGGGCGAACACCGCGAGGCTTTGCGGTTCCTGACCGCGGCCGGACAAAAACTGGAGCAGGAATATATTATCTTTTCGGCCAATCAGCGGCTGGTTGCGGAACAGATGCGGCTTTCTATTTACGCGCTGTGCGGCGAGGCGGCTTTGCAATTGCAGGATTACCCGGAGGCGGCGCGTTATTACACGCTGGCGCTGGAACTTGACCGGGCAAATCAAATTCTGGAGGCCAAGCTCAAGATCGCGCTGCTTTTGCATCAAGCGCGGCTGGAACCGCAGAACTCCGGAGTGTACGCGGGGCTGGGTTATTATTATGCGCTGCTCAATCTGCCGGATCGTTCCAGCGCTTATTACCGGCGGGCGCTGGTTCTGGCTCCGCAGTCCGCGCCGGCCTATCTGGGTCTGGCCCTGTCCTGCAAAAATCAGCAGGATTATGTTTCTGCCCGCGGGTATCTGGAAGAGGCGCTCAAACATACCCGTGAAAAAACGTTACTGGCAGCGATCTATCTGGAGCTGGGGCAGACTTATATGCCTTTTGCGGAGTACAGCAGGGCCGTGGAATATTATGCCGCCGGTTTAGACTTTGCGCCGCAGGATCTGGGCCTGCAAAATGAAAGAACCCATGCCGCGCTTCTGCTAAAAGAAAAAATGCTGCCGCGGGATTATGAACTGACTCTGGAGCTGGCGGACTCTTATTTTGCGCGCCTGGATTATCCAAACGCTTTGCGCTATTACAATGCTGCGTATACGCTCCGGCCGGAGGCTTTGCCGGCGCTGCTGGGTCAGGCCAGGGTATATTACGCCCAAAGAGATTATACACGGGCGCATAGTCTCTATACGGCGGCGCTGCGTCTGGATGAAACTTCGCAGGAAGCTCTGGTCGGTCTGACCGATGTCTATCTCTCCACCGAAAAATACGATCAGGCTGCTAAGTATCTGCAGCGCGCGCTGGAAAAAGAAAAAAATAATATTCTTTTGCGCAATAAACTGGCCTATGTTTATTTTTATGCCGGCCGTGCGCAGGACGCGGCGCGGGAGTGGCGGCAGGTCTTAAACCATACCAACAATCAAGAGCTGGCCGATGTGCTGGCTAAAATAATTGAGGTCATTGGATGAAAAAATGTGTTTTTTTTATATTCTGCTGCGGGCTGCTTTGCGCCGCTGTGCAGGATCCTTATAAACTCTCCGCGGCGCCGGACGGCAGTATTCTGCTGGCTGATCCGCTGCGTAACCGGATCAGAATACTGCGCCGGGATGACACCGAGCTAAGCATCGAACATAATTTTAATCAGCCGCAGGCCGCGGCGCTGGACAAAGACGGTAATCTGTATGTGCTGGATACCGGCGGTCACCGTCTCTGGAAATTTACCGGTCAGGACGGCTATCAGCCGGCGGGCAGCCTGGACGGGTTTCGTTATCCGCGCGATCTGGCGTTCTCACCGGATTATAAATGGCTGTATGTGCTGGACAGCGGCCATAATAAAATTGTGCGGGTGCAGCTGGATACTTTTAAAAAGGCGGACAGTTTTGGCGAGCTGCATAATCCTTACGGTCTGGCTGTGGATATTTACGGCAATGTTTTTGTCGCGGATACCGGCGCGGGCGGCGTCCTGAAATATTCACCGGCCGGAGGCCTGCTTTTGAGTTTTGGCCGCAGAGGGTCTCTGCCCGGAGAGCTGCTTTTGCCTCAAGATGTGGCGGTGGGGCGCAGTAAAAAAATATATGTGGCGGACACCGGCAATAAAGCGGTGCAGATTTTCAGCGAGTCTGGCGCGTATCTCGGCGCGCTTCAGGAATACACTGCGCAGGAAATCCGTTCACTGGATTTTGCCGGCGGAACGCTCTGGTTATCCCTGCCGGACAAACCCCGCCCGGAGCGGCTGGAGCTGGGCTACCAGATAAAAAGTCTGCGGCAGGACAATGAATATTTTTCGCCGAACGGCGATGGCGTTTTGGACGAGGCGGTTTTTCAGCTGGAGCTGGAGAGTCCGGGGCTGGCTGAGCTGGAAATTTACGCCGCGGATAAGCTGATCGAACGCCTTGACGCCGCGAAAAATCAAGCGGGAGAACTGCCTCTGGTCTGGCGGCCGAAAAAAGCCCGGCCGGGCGTATATGATTATTTGCTTTTTGTCCGCGACCCAGAGGGCGCGCAGGAGCCGGTCTTGCATACCGGCCGGATCTATCTGGACTTGCAGGCTCCGGATATTGACGACCTGACCGTTAGCCCGGATGTTTTGGCGGAGAAAACAGACACGGCTGTGTTTGCCGCGCGGAGCCGGGAGCCGGCTAGACTGGCTTATAAGATTTATACTGCGGACAAGCAGCTGGCGCAGGCCGCTCAGGGTGCGGAATATCGCTTTGCGCCTGTGCTGGGCTGGGACGGCCGGAATAAATTTCAGGAGCTCAAGAACGGCAAATACAGCGCGGAGATCACGCTGACCGATCGGGCGGGCAATACCTCGGCGCCGCAGCGCAAAACTATTGCGATTAATATCGATCATCCAGTTATTGATCTGGCGGCAGCCGAGCCTAAATACATCCGGGCAAAACAGGCGGAAAAACTAACTCTGCGCCTGCTGCGCGCGGCTAAAACGCAGGTCTATTTGAGCGGCGCGGACGGCCGGGAAAGACTGCTTCTCGACCGCGAGCTGCCCAGAGGCGAGCAGGAGCTGGACATCGATACCCAAAACCTTCCGGAGGCCCGCTATACTCTGCGTGTTTACGCCGGGGCCGGAGCTTATCGGGACGAGGCTTTTAGCGGTTTTGTACTGGACAATACACCGCCGGTCTTGAACCAGCTGGCGCTGACCCCTGCGGAGCTCTGGTCGGGAGGCATAGCGGAAGCCGTGCTTTCCTTTGTGCCGGATGAGGACGCGGCTATCCAGATAACGCTGCAGGATACGGCGGAAGTTTTAGTTCCGGAATTTTGGCAGGCTGCCGGTTCCAGATATGTCTATGTTTTCCAGGGCAATCAGGCGGACGGCCGCGCTTTGACCAGCGGCAATTATGTTCTGCTCCTTACGGCCAGAGATCTGGCGGGCAATACCGGGATTTTCCGCGTGCCATTCAGGATCACCGCCGACGGCCCGCAGTTCAGGCCGATGACGCTTAATCCGGCTATTCTTTCCAGGGAGTCCCCGCTTTACCGGAGCCTGCATGTCAGTTACGAATTAGGCGGCTCGACCGGACCGCTCTATTTGACCGGCAAACTTTATCACAACGGCGAGCTCTATAAAATTATTGCTGACCGCGAACGGCGTCCCAGAGGAAGGCAGTTCGATCAAATCTATGCCAGCGCGGACATGCCGGAAGGCGAGTATAGCTATGAATATATTTTGGCGGATGATTTTGGTCATCGCGCGGCCGCTGCGGGCAGTTTTTTCTGCGTGCGTTCCAGCCCCAGAATATTGAGCCTCACTCAGACAGATCCGGCCATTTCGCCGATCAATCAGGACGGAGTTAAAGATAAGACGTTCTGGAATTTTACGGCTCAGCTGCCGGAATATCTGGCTTATTATGCTGTAGAGCAGCCGGATTTTGCGCCGTTGAAAGTGTATCTGTCTATCGACGGCGAGCTGCTGCAGGAACAGGTAGTCCAGTCCGGCAGTATGCAGCTCAGCTGGGATGGCCGGGACGCCCGGCAGAATTATGTCAAAGACGGCGCGCATGAATATGAAATAAAAATCGCGGATGCGCTGGGCGTGTTCTCGCTGCCGGTGACTGGCAGCGTCATTGTGGCCAATTCACGCGAGAAGATCAGCCGTACCGAGGTCTTGATCAACGGACGCGCGGCGGATAATATTTTTAACCCGGAGTCTGGCGCCGGTACAGTGACTGTCAATATATATATGAAAGATTTTCCGCTGCGCCAGCAAATGATCTTGAGTTTGTATGACGCGGCCGGCACTTTACTGGAAAAATATCCAGCCCGGGAATTTACGGTGTCGCAGTCTTATTCTTTTGTAATTGCGGCCGATCTGACGGACGGTTACCGCCTTTCGCCGGGCGGTTATTTTACGCAGTTAAAAATTATTGACGAGGTGGGCAATGATTTTGATTACCGGCTGGCGGCGACGATTAATTATGCCGATACAGCGGAGATAATCTCCAGCCCGCAAAAATTATCTTTAACCGCTGTAGAAAATAAATCCGGGAGCTATGAAGTAAGCTATGTAAAGGGAGCGCGGATTCCTCTGGCGCGGGACGCCTATGATTTTAAGGATAAATCCTATGATAATTATTTTTATGTTGACTATTATCAGGATGTGGCTTTGACCCTTGACGACAGCACGAACAATAGAGGCAGCGGGATAATCGATAATATCTGCGGCTGGGTAAAGGGCTGGAGCGGAAACTTAGCCCCTGGCCGTTATCGTCTCCGCGCTTCCAATGGCGGAGATACGACCAATTCTACCCGGGCCAATGTGAATTTCTGGGGGCACGATGTCTGGTTCAGAGCTTTTGCCAGAAATACCGTTGAGACGCAGGTTGATAGCGGCGGACTGGATGTAGATGAGACGCCGGCTTCCAGAGAACGCGCCCGCCGTCTGACGGCCAGCACACAAAACGCTTTCACCTCTGATTACGAGCATGCTGTCACGGCCAGCGCTGATGGTGTTTATTATCAGCGCCGGGCCAGAGGTCAGTCTGCCGGTACCAGACCGTTCAGGCTTTCCAGTACCGGTGCAGCAGTCAGCGCCCCGGCCATTTGCGCCGGGGAAGATAATTCTGTCTATGTTGTCTGGATAGAACAAACCGGCGGTAATTATACCGTGCAGGCGGTGCATATTCCGGAGAAATATGCGGTATTTAAAAATGATCCAGCGGACAGTAGTTTTGCGCTGAACACAATGGCTGCGCGGGATCTTCAGCCTGATTTTTTGGAGTCGTTCTCCGGCGCGCCGGTTTTGGCTGTCGAGAAACAGATCAATTATCCCAATCCTTTTCAGGACAAAACGATCCTGCGCTACAGATTGACCCGCGACGCGGAAGTGACCATAAGGATATTCAATGCCGCGGGACAGCCGGTGCGCCAGCTGGATTTTTTCCCGGGACAGGAGGGCGGCAGGGGCGCGACGACCGGGCGTCCCTATAATGATGTCGAATGGGACGGCGCTAATGATTTTGGCCAGCCTGTGCTGAACGGCTCCTATATTTATGAAATCACGGCGCAGGCTGCCGGCCGCGCGGTCAAAGCGCGGGGAAAGATGCTGAAATGGCGCTGAAAAAAATAATTTTATTGCTGATATTGCCGGGTTTAATCCGCGCCGCGGAGCTCGCCGGCGGCCGGGAATTGGCTGTGACCCAAATCGCTCCCGGCGCCAGAGCGCTGGCTCTGGGCAGGGCTTACACAGCGCATCCGGCGGATGCCGTTTCTTTTATCTGGAATCCGGGCAGTCTGGCTTTTGCCAGACAGAAAGAACTGGCCACCATACAAACTCAGCTCTCCGCGGAGGTGGATTTTTTCGGCCTCAGCGGCGCGCTGCCCCTGTCCCGGGGCAGTCTGGGTTTTTACTGGGCTCAACTGCAGGTCGCGGATATAC
>JAISQA010000083.1 GCA_031274525.1 Candidatus Margulisiibacteriota bacterium | reverse complement strand
CCGCCTATAACTGGTGCGGGGAGTGCGCTGCCTGTCAAAAAGGGCGGACCTGGGAATGTGAGCGCTTTTCCGAAAACTTCGATGGCTGGCGTCCGGACGGGAGCACGCCTTTCTCTTGGCACGGAGAACCAGTCGCCCCGCTTATGCGCGAAGGCGGCTTTTCGTCTTATATGGTTTGTCACCAAAACTCCGTAATTAAAGTCGAGCCCGGTCTGGACCTGCGCATTTTGGCGCCTATGGGCTGCGGAATTATGACCGGCGCCGGGTCCGTCCTCAATTACCTGAAACCGAAAACAGGAAAGTCGATAGCCGTTTTCGGAACAGGCTGTGTCGGCCTATCCGCGATCATGGCGGCGCGTATCAAAAATTGCGAACCTATTATTGCTGTAGATCGTGTCGCTTCCAGATTGGAACTGGCCGGGGAATTGGGCGCAACGCATTGTATCGACAGCAGGAAAGTTGACATAGAAAAAACAATAAAAAATATCTGCGGCGGCCTTGATTATGCTTTCGACACATCCGGCGATTCCCGATTACTAAAAGCCATGTGCAAAACCCTGAAACCGAACGCAGCGGCCTGCGGTGTCGGCATTGGGGGAGCGCTCACACTGAACGCGAGGGAACGCAGGGACGGCAAGACCTGGGCGGTCACCGATACGGGATTTTCTGTGCCGCAGCTATTTATTCCCCAAATGATAGCGTATTACAAAGCCGGAAAGTTTCCGTTCGAAAAAATGCTCCGTTTTTACCGGTTCGAGGAGATCGAAAAAGCCTTCGCCGCGAGCCGTGCGTGTACGGCAGTTAAGCCCGTTGTTTTGCTGGATGAAGTGGCGCAGTCCCGCTATCCCGCCTAGCAGATCTGTTTATGTTTCGCCGTCGCTACGTCGTCAACAGCCGGGACATTGGGCTGTGACATACCGCAAAAAATTAAACGATAAAAATATTGACAAATATTAACAATGTGTATACAGTATATTATGGAGATTGTATAGAAAATCATGTGGTTTATTTGAATTGATGTTTTGGGAGGAATTTTATGGCAAAAAAATTAATCCAACATGGAAATAGTGCTGCTCTCGTTATTGATAAACCAATAATGGAAATGTTACATATTACCAGTGAAACATATTTTGAATTAAGTACGGATGGAAAGAATATAATTTTATCCCCGCAGAATACAATTAATCAAGAAAATAATATTCTTGAATCATTGAAGAAAATTAATAAAAAATATGGTAATGTCTTAAAAAAACTTGGCGGATAAATGATCCAATTTCTCACATTATCTGAATTATTACTCATATTAGCAGATCAAATAAGAAATTATGGTGGGATATATGGAATTAGAGACATCAATTTATTAAGTTCTGCAATTTATATGCCGCAATCAAGTTTTGAGGGGAAATATTTACATAAAACTATACCGGCAATGGCAGCCGCTTATGCATTTCATATTTGTCAAAACCATCCATTTATTGATGGAAACAAGCGCGTAGCATTGGCAGGTTCGTTAACATTTTTAGACATTAACGAATATACATTTAATTGTAATGGTGAAATATTATATAATGAAATTATAAACGTGGCGAAAGGTGAAATAAAAGAAGAAAAATTAATAAAATATTATGAAAAATATGCAAAGAAAAAATAATTGCCAAAAGCGGTACGCCGCATGGCAACGCTGCGCGTTTCCCGCGAAATGAAGATTATTGTATTTGGCCGCGTTAGCGGTCACGCCGCATAGCAGACCTGTTTATGCTTCGATCCTAACGGCCCTCGGGGTTATGGCTGGCTAGGTCACTACTTCCGGATATGCTGTAACTTAATCATAAGTTAATTAAAGGGTTGGCGTTTTTATAATATTTAACTTCATACGAAAAAATGGTTACGGTGTTAGACGATATTTGGGTGGAATATGCCAGAAATTCGGAAAATGTGATAGTGAGATATTCTGTAATTCACGGATTTTGGTCAAATACAGTCAGTATAACTAACCGAATTTATATAAAAACGGTCAATTATACAGTTTTTCTGTGTTCCGCCGCCGCTTTGCGCAGCGTTTGGCGGTGGATTTTTTCCGTGCCGGCGGCCACGGCGGTTTTGTAGTACCAGCATTTGTACTTCACTTTTTCTAATGCTTTTTCCAGCGCCTTGATTTGCTGTTTGATCGCTGTTTTGCGCTCCAGAAAAAGCTCGTGCCGTTTTTGCAGCGTGGCGTCGCCTTTGCCGCACCAGTCGATATACTGCTTGATACGTTTGAGCGGCATGCCGGTGGTTTTCAGACATTCGATCATCGCCAGCCAGCCGAAATCCTCTTCTTTGAAACGGCGCCGGCCGGACGCGCTGCGTTCCACAAAAGGCAGCAGTCCCTCTTTGTCATAGTAGCGCAGAGTGTGCGCGGTAATGCCGAATTTCCCGGCCACCTGCGCGATAGTGTAGATCATGATTTGCACCTCTTTTTAAGAATATATAACGAATTATGGCAAAAGTAAAAATAAGGCTTGACTTAGAGCGCACTCTAACTTGTAGGCTGTCGCTGAAAATTAAGGAGATATAATAAAAAAATAAAAGGAAGCTGAAACATATTATGGATAGACCTTATATTATCTGCCACATGGCTTGCAGCATAGACGGCAAAATAATTTTTGATAACTGGGGCGGCGATATACCCAAAGAAAAATATTCGGAACTCTACAATATGTGTCACGACGCTTATAACACTCAGGGCTGGATATTGGGCAGAGTGTCGCTGGAAAAAGATTTTTCAGAAGGGATAAAACCTGAACTGATAAAACCGTCCGCGCCGATCAAAAGAGAGCCGTTTGTGGGCAACAGGCAGGCCCAAACCTTTGCCGTAGCCATTGATACCAGAGGAAAATTAGGCTGGCCGGGAAACGAAATAGGCGGCGATCATCTCATCGCCGTGCTCGCCGAACAAGTTAGCGATGAATATTTAGCCTATCTGCAGCGCAAGAGCATATCTTACATTTTTGCCGGCGTAAACGAGGTGGATTTGAAATTGGCAATGGCGCAACTGACAGAGATATTTTCTATCCGGAAAATAATGCTGGAAGGCGGCGGTTGCCTGAACGGTTCATTTCTTAACGACGGATTGATCGACGAAATAAGTCTTTTGCTTTTGCCGATTGCAGACGGCATGCCAAAAACACAAACAGTTTTTGAGGTAAGCCCATCCCTGCGCAAAAACCCGGCAGCGCAATTACAGCTTATCAAAGCAGAACAACTGGACAATGATGTATTGTGGTTGAAGTACAAAATCAATTCCGCTTGACTTAGAGTGTACTCTAACTTGTAGGCTGTTGTTGAGAATTAAGGAGGGATAATGAAAAAAATAATACCAATAGTTTTAGTTCTGATTATCGTGGTGGTTTGTGCCGTGTTTTTTCTCGGTAAAAAGGAGACCAAAATGAATGTCAATTCTCAACAGCAAAGTGAGCTGAAGAATGTGCCTGTGCTGAAACTGAACAATGGTCTTAAAATGCCGCAGTTTGGACTGGGCACCTTTAATACTCCGTCAAACGAAATAGCCAAACAAGCCTGCCTGGTGGCGCTCAAAAACGGTTACCGTCATATAGATACGGCTCACGTTTATGGTAATGAAAGCGCTGTCGGCGCAGCTATAAAAGAGAGCGGTGTTCCGCGCGCGGAAATTTGGCTTACCAGCAAACTATGGCCCTCTGATTATGCAAAGGGCAATACTCTCGAATCAATCGACAAAATGCTGGCGCGTCTCCAGACGGACTATATCGACCTGCTTTATATACACCAGCCGGTGGGCGATTATGTCGCTGCCTGGAGAGAGCTGGAAAAGGCCGTGGCCAGCGGCAAGGTTCGTTCTCTGGGGCTCAGTAATTTTGACGCTACGGATGAGGGTTTCCACGCCATAGTCGATAACATGAAAATTAAACCTGTGGCGTTGCAAATCGAATGTCACCCCTACGCGCAGCGCAAAGAGATGCAGGAGAAAGTGAAACCTTACGGCATAGTGATAGAATGCTGGTTTCCGCTGGGCGGGGAAATGAGTCAGGGCGCGCTGTTTCAAGATTCAACAATCAAGGACATTGCTGCCGCGCATCACAAGACCCCTGCGCAAATTATTCTGCGCTGGCATATTCAGGAAGGCTTTTCGGTAATACCCGGCGCGACCAATCCCGACTACATCAAAGAGAACATCAGTATTTTCGACTTTGCTTTAAGCGACGCCGAAATGGCGGCAATGCGTGCGCTGAATAAAGAAAAGCGTTTTTTCACAATGACTTTAGAGCAGGTTGAGAAAATGGTTTTAAGTCGGGTTCTGGAGAATTAATTAATGATTTTGCGTTTATAATAATGAAGATTTATGAATAGTATCGCCTGTTGAAATTAAGGAGGCACAATGAAAAAACTTATTTTAGGGGTGATGCTTATGGCTTTAACTATGTCGTTTGCTAATGCGAAAACGCTGATCGTCTATTATTCTAAAACCGGCGGCACGCGCGCGATCGCGGAGTATATTCAAAAAGCCGTCAGCGCGGATATTTTTGAAATACAGCCGGTTGTCCCCTATCCGGAGGAATACCGTGCCACAACCGAGCAGGCCAAAAAAGAAATCAATACTGGATACAGACCGGCGATCAAAGAAAAAGTTACAAATCTGGCGGATTATAACACGGTGTTTATCGGTTCGCCGGTGTGGTGGGGCACAATAGCTTTGCCGGTCACGACGTTTTTGGCAGAGCATGATTTGTCCGATAAAACAGTTATTCCCTTTGTGACGCATGGCGGCGGCGGTATTAGTAATGTCGAAAAAGATATAGCTAAACTGGCGCCCCGGGCCGCGCTACTGCCCGGCCAAGCCTTTTCCGGCGGTGCTGCCGAACAGGATGTTGTAAAATGGGTAAATAAGGTTTGGAAAAATAAAAAATAGCTGATCTTTTTATTTGAAATATCCGCTCTGTAAACTTATAATGCCGTATATATAAGGAGAGCGAATGATGACCATAATCGAGAAACTGAACGCAGAGATTAAAACCGCCATGAAAGCCAAAAACCAAAAACGGCTGGATGTGGTACGGATGCTCAAGGCTAAAATACTCAACGTCAACGCCCGCGGCGAAGTGACGGAAGAAGAAGGTCTTAAAATAATCAGAAGTTATGCCAAAGCCTTAAATGAAACTATCGATATTGCCCGGAAGACCGGCAAGACTGAGGTTGCCGCCGCGACAGAAGGCGAGCTCGTGATTGTCAAAGAATTTTTGCCGCCGGAGTTGAGCGCGGAGCAGATCGAAGCGGCCGTGCAGGGCGTGGTCGCCGAGGTGGGTAAAGACAAAACCAAATTTGGCCTTTTGATGAAAACCGCGCTGGCCAAACTCGGCGGACAGGCCGACGGCGCGGTGGTCAAAGATATTCTCAATAAATTACTGGCGTGATGGCCGGCGAGCGGTTTACCCCGGGCAAAGTCGAAGTAAGCCGGAATGCGGATTTGCGCGCAGCCTTAAAAACCGGTCAGCCCTTGATTTTCGACGGGGCGATGGGCACTGTGCTGATGCAGCGCGGCTATGAAAATATTCTGGCGGAAAAACTAAATCTGGAAAAACCGGAAGTCATTGCTCAAATTCATAAAGAGTACGCGCTGGCCGGCGCGGATATTGTCGAGACCAATACTTTCAATGCCAGCCTGCTTAAATTGCAGGAGCTGGGTCTGGCGGACAAACTTGCTGCCATAAATCACGCGGCAGTTAAGCTGGCCCGCGCTTCCGGCGCGCCCTTTGTGGCCGGGTCAATGGGGCCGACCGGCAAACTATTGGAGCCGCTGGGCGCGCTGACTTTTGACGAGGCCTATCAGTCCTACCGTGCGCAGGCGGAAGCGTTGTCCGCTGCCGGAGTGGATTTGTTTATTATCGAGACGATCAGCGACATACAGGAGATGCGCGCGGCTCTGCTGGCGGTCAAGGATGTCAGCGACAGGCCGGTGATTTGTTCCCTGACTTATAATGAACAGGGGCGGACTTTGACCGGTACGGATATGTTTACCGCCGGGGTGACCCTGCGCGAGCTGGGCGCGGACGTACTGTCCATTAACTGCTCTATCGGGCCGGAGGGGGTGGTCGGTCTTTACAAAAAATATTACAAAGACCTGGGCGAATTAGGCCTGTCTTTAATGGTCATGCCCAATGCCGGGATGCCGGAATTGATTGACGACAAATTGACTTACACGATGACACCGGCTAGATTCGCGGAAATTATGGCCGAACTGGCCGGCTACGGCGTGCAAATATACGGCGGCTGCTGCGGCACCACTCCGGCGCATATCGCCGCGCTGGCGCAGACTATCAAAACTTTATCAATAAAATATCATAATTCTGATAGACGGGAAGTGTATTTTACCAGCCGGAATAAAGTCCTGCGCCTGTCGGAAGCCGCGCCGTTCTTGAAGATTGGCGAAAGTCTTAATCCGACGGCGCGTAAAAAATTTGCTGAAGAATTAAAGTCCGGGCAGGAAAATTTCCTGCGCGAACAGGCCAGAGCGCAGTCCGCCGCCGATTTGCTGGACCTCAATGTCGGCGTGCCGGAGCTGGATCAAAAACAGTTGATGAAAAAATGCATTCAAACTCTGACAATGATCACCGATAAGCCGCTCTGCCTGGACTCTGACGATGCGGAGGTTCTGGAAATTGCTTTGAAGACTTATCCCGGTATTGCGCTGGTCAATTCCGTGAACGGCAAACCGCAGTCTCTGGAAAAAATTGTGCCGCTGGCCAAACGTTACGGTGCGGCCCTGATCGCGCTGACTCTGGATGAACGGGGTATCCCGGCTGCGGCTGCGGAGCGCGTGGCTGTAGCGGAAAAGATCATGGCCTGCCTGCGCGCGGCTGGTTTTGCGGAGCACAGGGTATTTTTTGACGGGCTGGTTATGACGCTGGCTTCGGAGCCGCAGGCCGCGCTGGAGACGCTCCAGACCACGGAAGCCCTCACCAAACGGGGCTGGCATACCTCGCTGGGGGTAAGCAATGTTTCTTTTGGCCTGCCGCAGCGTAAAAATATCAACAATGTTTTTCTGAAACTGCTGGAAAAAGCCAGTTTGAAAGCGGCCATTGTCAGCGCGGCGACCTACCAGCGGATAGATAAATATAGTGAGGCGGAAAAACTGGCCGAAGCGGTGATTTTAGGCCGGGACCCCGGCGCCAAAAAATATATTGAGAGCATATCCGCCCGGAGTGCGCCGCCGGTCACGGAAGACGCTCGCCCGCTCCCGCAGGGAAGCGGCCGGTTTGGTCTGCCGGCGATTTATGAGACTATTATCGAAGGCAATGAGGCGGTGATTTTAGACCTGGTGATCTCCGCTCTGCAAAAAAATAGGCCGCAGGAGATCCTGGACAAAGAATTATTGCCGGCTCTGGAGAAAGTCGGCGAGTATTATTCCGCCGGCAAATATTATCTGCCGCAGATGATCGCCTCGGCCAATACGATGAAAAAGGCTTTTGAGTATCTCAAGCCCCTGATGCAGAGAGACGGCGCGGCGCCGACCGGCACGGCAATTATCTGTACGGTAGAGGGCGATATTCACGACATTGGCAAAAATATTGTGGCTATGATGCTGGAAAATCACGGCTTTCAGGTTGTTGATCTGGGCAAGGATGTTTCCGCGGACAAAATAGTCGAGGCCGTGCTGGAGCATAAGGCGGATATTGTTTTGTTGAGCGCTCTGCTGACCACAACTATGCTCAAAATGAAAGAGGTCAAAGCGCAGCTGGCGGCTAAAGGACTGAATATTCCGGTCATGGTTGGCGGTGCGGTGGTCACGCCGGAATTTGCCGCGAATTTTGGCGCGCGCTATACAGCGGACGCGGCCGCGGCGGTACAGTTAGCAAAAAATCTGATCAAACCCTGATTTTCTGACTTTGAATAGTAACGCCAGGGTAGTGTGTTACCGGCGGCAAGGCACAGTTCATCCCATTCTTTATTTACACCTGCGGCAGTTTGGACAGCGATTGGTGTATTGCTTCCGCTGGATACTCATAATCTTCCAGCTGGCCGCTCAAATATTTCTCATAAGCCGCCATATCAAAATAACCGTGGCCGGTCAGATTGAATACGATGGTTTTCTTTTCCCCGGATTTCTGGCATTTCAACGCTTCGTCTATGGCCCCGCGGATCGCGTGCGAGGATTCCGGCGCGGGCAGAAACCCCTCGCTTTTGGCAAATAATACCGCCGCGTCGAAAGAGGCTTTTTGATGCACAGCGCGGGCTTCGATCAGATTTTCCTGAAGCATGTGGCTGACCAGCGGCGCGGCGCCGTGATAACGCAATCCACCGGCGTGAATCCCCGGCGGCATATAATCGTGGCCGAGCGTATGCATCATCACGAGCGGCACCATCCCGGCCGTGTCGCCGAAATCATAAGCCAGCCGGCCTTTGGTCAGACTGGGGCAGGAGAACGGCTCAATGGCGATGCATTTGGTCCGGGCGCCCTTGCGCAGGTTGTCGCCGACGAAAGGCGCGGCGAATCCGCCGAAATTAGAACCGCCGCCATGGCAGGCAATGACTATATCCGCTTTTTCACCAAACATTTCCAGCTGTTTTTGCGTCTCCAGACCGATGATAGTTTGATGCAGGATAACGTGATTGAGCACCGAACCGAGCGCATATTTGGTGTCCTCGCGCTGCATGGCGTCCTCTACGGCTTCTGAAATAGCCATGCCCAGCGAACCCTCGCAGTCCGGGTCTCTGGCCAGCACCGCGCGGCCGTATTCCGTGTCCGGGCTGGGACTGGCGACGACTTTACCGCCCCAGGTTTCCATGAGCAGGCGGCGCAGAGGCTTTTGGTTGTAGCTGACTTTGACCATATAGACTTTGATCTCTATGCCGAACATTGTGCCGGCCAGACAGAGCGCGGAGCCCCATTGTCCGGCGCCGGTCTCCGTGGCAATGCGCCGGGTGCCTTCTTTTTTATTGTAATAAGCCTGCGCGATAGCCGTGTTGGATTTGTGGCTGCCGCTCGGGGACAGTCCTTCATGCTTGTAGTAAATATGTGCCGGAGTATCCAGCGCTTTTTCCAGCTCCACAGCACGAAACAAGGGGATCGGCCGGTAAAGTTTCAGTTTGTCCTGCACTTCCTCCGGTATCTCGATATAACGCTCGGTAGAGACTTCCTGCTTGATGATCTCCAGAGGAAATATCGGCGCCAGATCGGCCGGCCCCAGCGGCTGATGGGTGACCGGATGCAGGGGCGGAGACAAAGGCGTCTTAAAATCCGCCGCGATGTTATACCATTGCGCCGGCATGTCCTTTTCGGCCAGTATTGCTTTGCGCATATTTTTACCCATAAATTTGCTCCTTTATTTTTAATGCTTTTAAAAACGAACTGTCTTTTTTCTGGAGTTCCCGCGAGCCTCTGGTGATTTTGCAGAGCGAGGTTTTGAGCGCGCGGGCAATAGTCCGCTGGGGCGCACCGGCCGCCAGCATTTTAATGACCCGCCAGCGCTGACAGAGCTCGCGCAGCTCATTGGGCGTCAAAACATCTTTTAAAAAATCACCCAGCAGTTTTTGGTCGCAGTTGTGCAGCACAGCGATGAATTCCTGATAATCTTTTTTGTCATTCATGTTACTATTAAAAGAAACATTGCAGGATTTGTCAATGACCCGCAGCTACCCGGCGGTCGTGCTAAAATAAATCCCATGGCCTCTAAATATGACAGAATTAAACAGCTGGTGGCGCGTTTGCAGCTGCCGGACTACCGTTACCGGCAAATACTTAACGCGATTTTTAAACAGCGTATCGGCGAATATGCGCGGATGCAGATGCTGCCTGCGTCCCTGCGCGCGGCTTTGGCGGCGGAGCTGGGGCCAGCGGTTAGCTGCGCGGCGCCTGCGGCGGAAAATGTTTCCAGACAGGTTACGAAAACTCTGCTGGCGCTGCCGGACGGCGCGCAAATAGAGGCGGTGGCTCTGCGTTATAAGCGCGGCTGGGAGTCATTTTGTCTGTCCACCCAGTGCGGCTGCGGGTTTGCCTGCCGTTTTTGTGCTACGGGAACGCTCGGCTTGCGGCGGAATATGACCGCCGAAGAAATAACCGATCAGGTGCTGTATCTTTACTTCAAGGGACATGAGCTGGACAGCATCTCCTTTATGGGCATGGGCGAGCCGCTGGCCAATCCGGCTTTGTTTGACGCGCTGGCCCTGCTTACGGATAAGTCTTTGCTGGGCTTGAGTCCGCGGCGAATCACCGTATCGACGATCGGAATTCTGCCGGGCATCCAGAGGCTGACGCGGGATTATCCGCAGATCAATCTGGCCTTTTCCCTGCACTCGCCGTTTGAGGAACAGCGGACGGAATTAATGCCGATCAATGCCCGGTTTCCGCTGCACGCTGTGCTGGCAGCTCTGGACGAGCATATCCAGAACACCGGCCGCAAGGTATTTCTGGCTTATGTGCTGCTGGAGGGGATAAACGATTCGCCGCAGCACGCCGCCGCTGTCGCCGGATTATTGCGCGGACGCGGCCCGTGGGCGCGTTTATATCATGTCGACCTGATACCTTATAATGCCACGGACAAAACGCCGCGGCAGTTTAAACCGTCGGATAAGCAGCGGGTGCGCAAATTCAGGGAAAAATTAGAGTCCGAAAATATTAGTGTGACCGTGCGGACGCAGTTTGGCTCGGATATTGCCGCCGCTTGTGGACAGCTGCACGGAGCTGACGCTAAATTATAAAACGCTGCCGCTGATTTTCACAGCGCTAATATTATGAATGACCAGATCCGGACGCTCTTTCTGGAACGGCGCTGTGCCGTTAAAGCCCCAGGCGCAGCCGACTGTGAATATGCCGGCGGCCAGTCCAGCCTGCACATCGTAAATAGAATCCCCGAACATCACAGCGTTCTCTCCGGGGCAGTTCAGTTTTTCACAGGCATAGAGCAGGGGGCGCGGGTCTGGCTTGTGTTCCGGCAGAGTGTCCGCGCCGACAATGACGTCAAAACTAACCGGCGAGTTTAATTTTTCCAGAATTTTCTCAATAAAATAAGTGTTTTTATTGGAAACAATGCCGAGTAATTTTTTTTGCGCGCGCAGCAGACTTAAAAAATCAGAAAGGCCGGGATAAAATTTTAGGCCGGTATACATGTGGGTTTCATGGTGCGTGCGGTAAACTTGCGTTGCTTCCGCGCGGTCTTTCTCCGGT
>JAISQA010000078.1 GCA_031274525.1 Candidatus Margulisiibacteriota bacterium | reverse complement strand
CACCACAGACGATAGTCATTGATACTATAGTCTATGGTGTTTTTGAGAGCGGCCGGAGATTTCCGGCTTATGCTCCTGAAGCAATTCTGTCCCTGCGGCTTTTAGTCCGGGCGCCGCCTCACCAGCCCAGCACAATAATTTCCCGGCCGCGCCAGTTCAGAATAGAAAGACTTATTAATTTTAAACCCTGGCTCAAAAATTTTCTTTCTCCACCAGTTCCAGCGCTTGATAATCCCGCAGGAGTTTGCGCGGCTTAGCGCGCAGTCTGCGGGTGCGGGCTGCGGGCAGGAATTGTTTTTCCGCATGGCGGTTCTCGGCCAGCTGCTCTTCCGTCTTCGCGGCCTGCCGGCGCGCGCGGCTCCAGTGTTCCAGCGCAATAAGCGTCCTGTACATGCCGTGCGGATACTGGACATAGGTAATATTGATGTAATTATCTTTGCCGTTGACAATAGTCTGCATCAGCTTCGGCGAGATAAAACGAAATCTGGTCAGCAGCACCGCCACCGCATTGCGCTGCCGGGCCGCGGGCAGCTCCTGCAGCTGGAAAACCGCCTGCTTAAATTCCAGCGGCTGGATATACAGCTCGCGCGGCAGTTTGAGCGCCACTTTAAAAACCCGCGCTCCGGTCTTCAGCCCGCTTAACACATACTTATCGATGGCCTGAAAATCCGCCGCTGAAATTATTTCTTCTCTGGTATAAAGCACTGTACGAAAATATAAACGTCCCTGCTGCGTCTGCTTGTGCATTAGATACTCCTCTCGTGTGTTTAGATATCGCAACTTCCCGGCGGATATTTCAAAAAAATATCCCCGCGGCTGGAGCCGGGCAAAGCCTGAGTGGTATAATGCGCCGGTGAATAAATTTTTGACGAAATTAAACCAGCGCATTGCCGCCCGGCAAACTTTTGTCTGCGTGGGTCTGGATGCGGATACAGCCAAAATGCCGGAAAAATTCCAGAAAAGCGCCGCGCCTCTTCTGGAATTTAACAAATATATAATCGACGCGACCAGAGACTATGCGGCCTGCTACAAGCCCAATCTGGCTTTTTATGAAATGTACGGGCTGGCCGGCCTGCAGGCCCTGCAGGCCACGCTCCGGTATATACCGGAGGATATATCGGTCATTCTGGACGCCAAACGCGGCGACATCGGCAATACGTCCCGCGCCTACGCCAGAGCCGTGTTTGAGGAATTTGGCGCGGACGCCGTGACGCTGGCCCCCTATATGGGCGAGGACTCCATTACGCCGTTCCTGGAATACAAAGAAAATTACAGCTTCGTCCTCTGCCTGACTTCCAATCAGGGCGCGCAGGATTTTCAAAAACCGGAGCTCTATAAAAAAGTCGCCGCCAAAATTCAGGACTGGCAGACCCGTTACGGCAACTGCGGCGCGGTCGCCGGCGCCACGCATCCTGAGGAGATCGCCTCTATCCGGGCGCTCATTCCTGACGCGTTTCTGCTCATTCCGGGCGTCGGCGCGCAGGGCGGCGAGCTGGCCAGCACCGTCCGCGCCGCCCGGAACAGGCAAAATTCCGGATTTATTATCAATTCTTCCCGCGGGATTATTTACGCCGCCGATCCGGCGGCCGAAGCCCGGAAACTCCAGCTGGCGATCAACAGCTTAATTTAATTCGTCCGCTTCACGCAGAATAGTCAGCTCCGCCGGTTCGCCCTGAGCTGCGGGATCGCAGTGATGCTCGATCAGATAGACCACGCCCTCTTCGACCTTGATGTCTCTGGCCAGCTCCGCGCCGATCCGGGGGTGGTATTTGCAGGCATACAAAATCCGCCGCCAGTAAGCTTTATGCCACAGACTGCCGCGGTCCGCCAGATAATTGGCCAGCGGCGGCAGGCAGGTAAAGAAGAGAACCTGCCAGATGCGGTCCAGCAGCCGCAGTCTGGCGCGGGCCTTGCCGATATCATGCAGCAGAGCCGCTTTGTATAATTTATCCTGATGCAGCTTCGGCCGGCGTCCCAGCAAATCGCGGATCGCATAAGCGACATTCAGGGCATGGCGCTGATCCAGCGTGGTCTGCGCGTAAAATAAAATCTGCTCCTGCTTATTCAAATACGCGCGGATAAAAACCACGTCCTCATCCGTCACTTTCGGCCACAGAATAAGCCGGAGTGTGGCAGCTATTTTGGCTGGATACTGCACAATTTCCATAAATTTCTCCCTCTATTTGACCGCTAAGATTCTGCGGATTTTTTGCAGCGCGCGCGGAACAGCTCTATCCGGCAAATCGGCCAGACCGGCCAGCAGCAGACCGTCGGCGCTTTGATAAGCCCTGCCTAAATTTTCAGCCTGGCTCAAAACATGCTCAATGATCAGCGGCACCCGGTCTTTTTTTCTGAGGCGGACAACGCTGTTGAGCAGGTTTTCTATTTCCTGATTTTCCCGGCCTTTGCGTGCGGTAGACACGATCAATCCCTGCGGGGAAGTTTTCAGCAGAGCAGCCAGCCGTTCGGCTGAAGCGGACTCCGTAGCCTGCAGAAAAAGCGGCGTCTGCTGCTGCTGGGCCAGATACACAAAATCCCCGCTTTCTTCCAGCGGCAAATCCCGAAAAACAAAAGCGTTCACTCCGGCCTGCACAAAATCCGCGAAAAACGGCCGCAGACCATAAGCCAGCGCCTGATTGACCGCGGCCTGCAAAATAATCTTTTTAGCATTTTTCCGGCGCAGCTGCCCGCAGGCTTCCAGCGCCAGAGCCAGAGCAAAATCCGGCCAGGTCTGGCGTCCATAGGGCTGATCCGTGCCCCAGCCGCCGCTGTCCGGCAGGATTAGCTGCAGAACATCCGCAGTTTTGGCGGCCCGGTATAAGCGTTTTTTGTCCCGCCGGCTGCCCTGCAGCACGATCGGCACGATCAGAGGTTTATTCAGCCCGCTCCAAAAATTATTCATGGCCACAGCTCCAGATCCGCGCTGGCCAGCACGCCGGTCAAGATTTTAGCACGGCCGGCCGTCGGGGCCCGGCGGATCAGTTCGGCCAGCACCGCCGCGCTGCGCAGAGAAACATTTAACCCCTCTGTTTCGCGGAACAAATCCGCGGCCGCCAGCAGCTCCTGCCGCGGTATCTTGCTCAGGGTCAGCCGCCCGGTAGCATGCAAATAAGCCAGTTCCGGCGGCACGGCGGGATAATTCAGTTCCGGGCAGGGCGAGGCGTAAACACCGGCCTGACCGTTGGCATACTGCAGGACTCTGGTATAGGCCCCCTGAAAGACCGCCGGCTGGCCGTCCGCCAGAGGCGCCAGATCTTCTATAGTTTCCACCGGCTCCACCACGATCAGCTCGGCTTCCGTTTTGATAAACGGATAAAACGCGCCCAGCGCCAGAGCGCTGTCC
The DNA here is from genome assembly GCA_031274525.1 of Candidatus Margulisiibacteriota bacterium. GTDB lineage: Bacteria > Margulisbacteria > Termititenacia > Termititenacales > Termititenacaceae > JAISQA01. Next base: position 8,272 of record JAISQA010000078.1, on the reverse strand, counting down.
GCCGCCAAAATATCCGGCGGCCGCTGTTCTTTGCGCTGCACAGCGCGGGCCAGCTCCAGACCGATAAAAGACTGTAAATCCCGCGTGATCTCCGGCAGCGGATGCGGCCCGACCGGCAGAGCAGGTATGTAATAACGCTCCAGCGGCTCCGCCAGCCAGTCCTGCACGCAGACATTCACCAGATCTTTGTACTGATAATCGGCTTTGATAATTACTTCAGCGCCGTTGGAGCGCAGCTGAGCCTGCGCCAGCAGCGGCAAAGGCTGGCTGGTATAGATCCGCGCCCGCAGGCCGAAATGTCTGGCCAGACTGGCCGCCGCCCAGGCCTGCTCCCCGCCGGCGGATTCGACGATTATTTCCCGGCGGCCCAGCTGTTTGGCCAGCAAAGCCTGCCCCAGCACATTCAAGGCCGCGGCCGAACCGGTGTAATTTAAATCTTCCCGCTTGAGATAAATTTTTCCGCCTTTCAGGTACTCCGCAAAACGTCTGGCAAAAAACAAAGGCGTCGGCTGCCCCAGATAATCGGACAGCAGTTCATTCAGCTGCCGGGAAAAATCCGCGTCTTTTTTGAGCCGGTCATATTCGGCCTTCAGCTCATCCAGAAAAGTCGCGGACAATTCCGAAACAAATCGGCCGCCGAATTTCCCGTACCGCCCGCTTGGATCCGGCCCAGCCATGATTATTTATGTCCTCCCAGCAGATCGAGCAGCGTCCGCACGCCAAAACCGGTAGCCTGCGGTTCCAGATAACGCTGCTGTTTCTGCAAAAAAGCCGTGCCGGCTATATCGCAGTGAATCCACTCCACGCCCTGCTGAATAAATTTCTCCAAAAATTTCGCCGCGGTGATCGTGCCGGCCAGCCGGTCTTTAGAATTATTCAGCGTGTCCGCAGTCCGGGATTTTAAATATTCCGCGTACTCTTCATCCAGCGGCAGCTGCCAGTGTTTTTCCCCGCTGCGTTCCGCGGCCGCCAGATATTCAGCCAAAAATCCCGGCGCATTGGTCAGGACACCGGCGCGGGTCTCGCCCAGCGCGATCTGGCAGGCTCCGGTCAAAGTGGCGTAATCGATAATTCTTTTGGCGCCCAGTTTTTGCGCGTACCAGAGCGCGTCGCAGAGCAGCAGCCGCCCTTCCGCGTCGGTGGAATTGATCTCCACAGTCAGGCCGTCCGCGGTCGTGATAATATCGCCGGGTTTGTAAGCCGCCCCGCCCGGCATATTCTCCGTCGCGGGCGCCACGCAGAGCAGGTTTTGTTTTACTTGCAGCTCCACCAGCGCCGCAAAAGCGGTCAGCGCCACGGCCGCACCGGCCATATCGGTTTTCATTTCACCCATACCGGCCGCCGGTTTGAGCGATATGCCGCCGGAATCAAAAGTCAGGCCCTTGCCGACCAGCGCTATTTTGGGTTTGTTCCCGCCGTGCAAATACTCTAACACGATAAACCGCGCCGGTTCAGCCGAGCCCTGCGCCACCGCGCAAAAAGCCGTGAGCCCGGCCTTTTTGGCCTGCGCAAAGTTGAAAGTAGAAAGTTTAACTTTCGGCTTTTGGGCTATGTGGGCCGCGACTCTGGCCAGATAGGCCGGCGTGACCACATTAGCCGGCAGATTGACCAGATCTTTCGCCCGGTTGACCGCCGCAAAAATAACTTTGATTCTGGCGGCCAGTTTATTTAACCGGGGATACCGGCCCTGTAAATAAACCGTTTTAATCCGCACCGGCGAATCGGGCACAGAAGCCCCGGTCTTTTTTTTATGCAGACCGGCGAATTGATAATCCGCCAGATAACAACCCTCGATAAAAGCCGCCAGTTCAAAAGCTGCGGGCAGGGCCGCCGCAGTGGCGGTTAATTTAGCTTTAGCCGCCGCTTTAAGCAGACGGTAGGCCGCCAAACGCGTCTGATCCGCGGTAAAATCGGCCCGCGCGCCCAGACCGACCAGAAAAATCCGCTGACCGGCCTCATCATAGGCATAGACTTCGTTTTTCTTGCCGGTAAAAAACTTCGGCCGCGGATTGGCTTCTCCCTCGAAAACAAAAATCCCCGCGCTTTCCGCTTTTTTTATTGAGCTGGCGCTGATAAAGTTCATCTTAGATCCTCTTTCTGGCGCGTTCTAAAGCCGCGGCCACCTGCGCCGGAGCGGTGCCGCCATAGATCTGCCGGGACTGGATAGAGCCCGCCAGCGAGATAGCTTTATAAATATCCTTAGCTATTTGAGGGGAAAAACGCTGGTATTCCGGCAGGGTTAAGCCGTCCAGAGCTTTACCCTGCTCTATGGCATAATGCACGATCCGCCCGGTAATTGCGTGCGCCTCGCGGAAAGGGATATTCCGGCGCACCAGATAATCCGCCAGATCCGTCGCCGTCGCAAAACCTTTCGCCGCGGCTGCGGCCATTTTAGCCGGTTTAAACTGGATCGTCCGCCACAGCCCGGTCAGCACCTGCAGACAATCAAAGACTGTTTTAACCGTGTCAAATAACGGCTGTTTATCTTCCTGTAGATCGCGGTTGTAGGCCAGCGGCAGGCCTTTCAGCACGGTCAGGATATTTATTAAATTGCCGATCACCCGCCCGGTCTTGCCGCGCGTCAGCTCCGGAATATCGGGATTTTTTTTCTGCGGCATGATCGAGGAGCCGGTCGTGTAGCTGTCCGCCAGCTCCACATAATCAAACTGCGCGCTGTTCCAGAGTATCAATTCTTCAGACAGGCGGCTCAAGTGCAGCATCAGGATCGCCGCGGCGGACTGAAATTCTACCAAAAAATCCCGGTCGGACACGGCGTCCAGCGAATTTTCCGAGATAACGGCAAAATCTAATTCTTTCGCCACCGCGCGGCGGTCCAGCGGGTAAGCCGCACCGGCCAGCGCCGCGGAGCCCAGCGGCATCACATCCACTCTGGAATACAGATCCGCCAGCCGCTGCCTGTCCCGCAAAAACATTTCGACATAAGCCAGAATATGATGCGCCAGCAGTACCGGCTGGGCGATTTGCAGATGCGTCAAGCCCGGCAGAATAATTGTTTGATGTTTTTCCGCCTGTGCGAGCAGCGCCGTGCAAAACACGCTGAGCTGACCGCTCAGCAAAATAAGTTTGTCCTTGAGGTACAAACGCACATCCGTCGCGACCTGATCATTGCGGCTGCGGCCGGTGTGCAGTTTTTGGGCGGCAGCGCCGATCCGGGCAGTCAGGGCCGCCTCGATATGCATGTGAATATCTTCCAGCGCTGTATTGAACTCAAATTTACCCTGCGCTATATCCCGCTCTATGGATTTGAGGCCGGCGACAATTTTTTTGTATTCCTGCGCCGTCAGAATTTTGGCGCGGCGCAGACCGCCGGCGTGGGCAATCGAGCCCTGTATGTCATATCGATACAACTGCCAATCCCAGGAAATCGATTCCGTAAAATTCTGCACTTCTTTTGCCGTATCGGCTGAAAAACGCCCCGACCAGAGTTTGGACATGAATCCCCCGCTTATTTCTTACCGGTGAATTATAACATTTTCTAAATCTTTTATACAGAACTCGCGGCCGCACTCAAGCCGGCAATTCGCCCTGCCCCGCTGCGGTTGGGCTGTATAGACCATCCCGCTCTATGCTATTTTTCAGCCGCTCCGTAATTTTCCGCGCATTGATATTGCGAGATTTTTGCGCATTTACGAGGGAACTAACTATAATTTCAGGCCGGACTTTCAATTCGTATACGCCGCATTTTGTGCCCAGATCGTACCATTTTTGGTCTTTGCGCAAAAGTTTGCTCGTGGTATTGATCCGGATAGGGATAATATCCGCGCGGGCTTCCATGGCGATATAAGCGGTTCCGCGCTGCAAGTAGAGCTGCTCTTCATTCAGGGTGCGCGTGCCTTCCGGAAAAATGATTAGATTTAAGCCGCCGCGCAAAGCCGCAACCGCATCTGCACGGATAGTTTCATAGCCGGCCGAATTAGCAATATACACGCTCTTTATGATTTTCTGCACAAAGAAATTCTCCAGCAGTTTGCCTCTAGCGATGCACACCGCATTTTTTACCAGACTGACCAGAATAACTATGTCCACCAGAGAAGGATGATTGGCAATAACAATCCTGGACTGCAGCGTACCCAGTAATTTCCGGTCACCCGCGCTGCAATACACCTTAAATAAACCCAGCAAACCAATAAACCAGATATACATCCGCCACAAGATACGGATGCTGGCTAAAATATATTTTCTGCGGCGTAACTTATCGCGCACGCCAAGGTTCAAGGCCGGAATAATAATAAAAGCCAGTAAGAGCGAGCCGCCGCCAAACAGGCCAAAACAAACCGCCGTGGCTATAATCCGCCAGAGTATAATTAGTTTGGTTAACATCCGGCGCGGACAATCCGGTAAAAAGGCGCGGTAAGCTCCGGCTGTTTACTGGCCGCCAGCTCCACCAGAGCCAGCGGAGCAGCCGGTGCGGCGGAGAAATTGCCCAGCTCTACCGCAAAATCCGCGCCCGGTTCTATAAGCGCGCCGATAGTCAGCGGGGCAAAATCAGGAAAAATTTGGGCGTAAAGCTCCGGCCGGCTTTCGTCAGAATATATGTAAAGAACCCTGCCCTGATTTTTGGTTAAAATACTCAGGGCTTCCAGCAGACCCAGATCAAAACTATGCAGGCCAGCAGCGATAGAAGTATACGGCCTGTGGTTCTGACTAATTAGATGCCACAGGCCGATGCCGGCGTTATGCACCGAAAGCCCGAAGCTGGCGGCGCTAACTCTATTTTCGGCATACTCCAGCTCCAGCTGCGCGGTGGTAGTCCGCCATTCGCCAAAACGGGAAGCGTAAACTGTGGCAATATCCTGCGCGTCCGGACAAAGCAGGTGCGCCGCGGTCAAACTGGCTTTTATATTGGCCGAAAGCCGGCGTCTTAAAAGCGCCGGCACAAAACTTAAATCGCTGGTTTGGGCGGTACACTGTGCTATTTTTAGATTGATAAACGTCATTTACTCAATTATACTCCCATTCATGAAACACGGACTAGTAGCGGCGTTATTGCTCATACTTGCCGTGTTTTTTGGGGGGTGCGCCAGCAGGGACAGCCCGCTGCAATTTTTTATTGCCAATGGTCTGGCAGCTCAATTGCTGCCCACCGCAGAATTTGCGGGAAATAAAGCGCTGATCATGGATATGGGCATCTCTTATGCCGGCAGAACCATGAATATAACCAGCGCCGTCAAGCTAACCGCCGAGCAAATTAAAGTTATTGCCCTGGCGGATTTGGCGCGCTTGTTTACGATCAGTTATGACGGCAGCGCTATCGATACGGAATATTCTGCGGTGGCCAAAACCTATCCTATCCCGCCCGTGTACATACTGGCGGACATCCAGCTGATCTATTATCCTCTGGCGGCGCTGAAAAAACATCTGCCGGCCGCGCTGACGGTCACCGAAAAAGATAATGTGCGGCTGATCAGCAAAGCCCAAACTGAAATAATCCGCATAAGCTACACGGACCAATCGATCCGGCTGGAAAATAACGAACGCAAGTATGCGTATAATATTGCTTTGCGCGAGGCAGAATGAACAGACTTTATCTGAATGCCTTTAGCGTGGTGTCGCCCTTAGGCGACACCCTGCAGGATAATCTGCGCCAGTCTCTGGCGGGAAGTCAGGACGGCCTGCAAAAGATCAAAGATATAGTGCCCGGACAGGAGTTTTATTTCGGCAAAGTGGCGGACGCCTGTCTTGCTCCGGTGCCGCAGGGCTATCCGGACACCAGATGCAACCGACTGCTGTTAAAATGTCTAAACAATCTGCGCAAGGAATTAGCGGCCCTTAAAACCAGATATTCCGCGGAGCGCATCGCCGTGATCCTCGGGTCGGCCAACACTTCTATTGACGAAGCCCAGAGCGGGATAAATAAATTTTTAGCCAGCGGCAAATATACCGGCCAGTTCTCGCTGGACATGCTGGAAATCGGCAGTCCGTCCGGGTTCGTGTCCGCTGTTCTGGGCAGCCGCGGCCCGGCTTATACCATTTCTACGGCCTGTACCTCCAGCGCCAAAGTTTTCTCGGCGGCCAGCCGTCTGTTTGAGCTGGGGGTGTGCGACGCGGCGGTAGTCGGCGGTGTGGATGAATTGAGCCGTTACGCTTCCAGCGGTTTTTGCGCTTTAGAAGCCTTATCCGCAGGGCGCTGCAATCCGCTGAGCGTCAACCGCGACGGCATAAATATCGGCGAAGCCGCGGCTTTGATCATTCTAGAACGCCAAAAAAACGGCGCCGCGCCGTTTCTGGCCGGTCTGGGAGAGACCTCTGACGCGCATCATGCCACCGCTCCGCGCGCCGACGGCAAATACGCGCTGGCCGCGATGACTACCGCCCTGCAGGAATCAGGGGTGGAGCTTAAAGATATCGGTTTTATTGCTTTGCACGGCACCGGCACCAAACTGAATGACGCGATGGAAGCCAGAGCTGTGTATGCTCTGGCAAAAGACCAAACGCCCTGCCTTTCCTTCAAATCTATGATCGGACATACGCTGGGTGCGGCGGGCAGCGTAGAATTGGTGCTGGGCGCCCTCGCTCTGGCGGCGCGCCAGCTGCCTCCGCACATCTGGGACGGTCAGCGCGACGCCGAACTGGAGCCGATACAGCTGGCGTCAGGCGGCGGACTCAACGCCAATTATATGCTATCCAATGCTTTTGCGTTTGGCGGCAGTAATTCCAGCATCATTATAGGACGGGAATAATGCAGAACACCAAATATTTTGAGCTGGAAGAAATCCTGCCGCACAAAAAACCGATGATCCTCATCCACAAAGTTATTGAATACGATCTGGCAGAGCGCACCCTGCTAGCCGAAATGCAAATTACCGCAGACAGTCTTTTTTTTGACAGCGGACTGGGCGGCGTGCCGGCCAGTTTTGGTCTGGAATATATGGCGCAGAGCGTGGGCGCTTTTTCCGGCATTGCCGACAAAGAGACCGGCGCGGCAATTATTGTTTTTGGCTTTATTCTGGGCACGCGCAAATACCAAAACAATATTGACTTGTTTTACCCGGCCTCCTATTATATTGCTGTTAAAGAGATTTTTAACGGCGGAGAACTCGCCTGTTTTTTCAGTGAGATAAAAAATTCAGCCGGGCAGGCTATAGCCAGCGCGGAGTTAAATTTATTTAAGCCGCAGGATCCGGCTAAATTTATTAAGGAACATTAAAATATGCCCGATGCTTCCCAGCAGGTTTTGATCACCGGCGCAGGCCGGGGAATTGGCGCGGCTATCGCGCGGCGGCTGGCCCGGGATGGCTACGAGCTGGTGCTGCACTGCCATAAAAGCCGCGGTCAGACTGAAGCCCTGGCTGGTGAAATAAAAGCCGCCCGGATTTTGCAGTTCGATGTGACCGACCGGCAGGCGGCGCGGGAAACCATCACCGCCGATATAGAAAAATTTGGAGCTTATTACGGAGTGGTCATTAACGCGGGCATTTCGGCGGATGTTCCTTTTCCCGGCATGGCGGATGAAGACTGGGACAAAGTGCTGAATACTTCCCTCAACGGCTTTTACAATGTGGTGCGCCCGGCTATTATGCCGATGATCAGCGCGCGCCGGCCGGGACGCATTGTGACTATCTCTTCGGTCAGCGGCCTGCTGGGCAATCGCGGGCAGGTTAATTACAGCGCCGCCAAGGCCGGGCTCATCGGAGCGACCAGGGCGCTGGCTCTGGAGCTAGCCAGACATAAAATTACGGTAAACAGCGTGGCTCCCGGTTTTATTGAAACAGATATGACCAAAAATGTTGATTTTGAGCTGGCTAAAAAGTTTATCCCTATGGCGCGTCCCGGTCAGGCGGATGACGTTGCTCATGCGGTGTCTTTTTTACTGAGCGCCGGTGCGGTATACATAACCAAACAGGTGCTGGGCGTAAATGGAGGCATGTGTTAATGCGGCGGGTAGTGCTAACCGGTCTGGGCCTGATCAGCGCGCTGGGCAACACGGTCCCGGATATGCTGGCTGCCCTGCGGGCCTGCCAGAACAAAGTTAAATATCTGCCGGACTGGGAAATTTATCAGGGCCTGAAGACCAAACTGGCGGCGCCTGTGGAAAATTTTGTCCTGCCGGCCAGCTATGGCCGCAAAGAAATCCGCTCTATGGGGCGGGTGGCACAGCTGGGCGTCTATGCCGCCGAGCTGGCCTTGCAGGATGCCGGACTTTTGGGCGCCGCCGTGCTGCACAACGGCCGGCTGGGCGTGGCTTACGGTTCATCCTCCGGTTCTGTGGACACTTTACTGGATTTTTACAGCATGCTGGTCAAACACAGCA
>JAISQA010000017.1 GCA_031274525.1 Candidatus Margulisiibacteriota bacterium | reverse complement strand
AGCCAGCGGGATATTGAGCCGGATATTTTTGTATTCGGTGACAGCCGTAAGTCCGGCCGCGCGCAAAAAAACTTCCGTCCGCACCGGGAAAGCGATCCCGGAAACAGCGGCGTAAACAGTCTTAATATTCAGCGCTTCCTGCGCCAGATCGTCATAAAGGCTCAGCTCCGTGATATTTTTGTTCTCATCCAGAGTGAGCAGCAGCCGTGTAAAATAAACGCTGGAAAAAATATCCTGCGGATCCGCAGACCCCGGCGTGCCGGTCAGACGCCAGCCCTGTCCCGCCGTTTCCAGCTGAAAATCAAATCTGGCCAGCAGGCTCTCCGGCTGCTGAAAAGCAGCGGGCAGCGCGGCTTCATTTTTTAATTCCTCCACCCGCCCGGCCGCGCCGGTATAAACCCTGTCGGCCAGCTTGAGTACCGTCTGCCGCGGCTGGAAGCTATCTGTCCGGCTCCGGTCCGGATATTGATAGTAGGCCAGCCCCTGCTGAACCCGCCGGCCGGCCAGAGGGCTCTCGACAGTGGTGACGACTTCGGCCTGATAAGAGCTTATCCGCGCGCGATTGTCCGCGCTGTCCCGCAGCAGATCACCAGCGGTCAGCGCACCCAGACCCTGCCCGAACAACAAAAACAGCAAAATTACTTTTTTCATAAAACCTCCCTACCTGGCATTTTTTTTTGTTTTTTTCATAACACCCCTATAACCGCAATATTTATGCCAGTTGGCATAAATATTTGATTTTTCTAATTTCTTGCTTAAAGCCGGGGAATGAGTTTTAATTAAACGCCATGGGGCTCAGTCAAAACACCAGAAATTTAATCCGTGCAGCTCTGCGCGAAGACGCGCCGCGCGGCGATATTACTTCCAGATATTTCGGCAGCAGAAAAACTCCGGCCAGAGCAAAAATCATCGCCAAAGCCAGCGGCGTGCTGTGCGGTCTGGAAGCCGCGCAATACTGCTTCACCAGCGTTTCCCGGCGGACAGTTTTTCAGGCCAGACAGACAGACGGCGCCCGGATCCAAAAAGGCGAAACACTCGCCACAGTGCAGGGGCGGCTCAACGATCTGCTGCTGGCCGAACGCACCGCGCTCAATCTGCTCCAGCATCTCAGCGGCATTGCCACGGAAACCCGCAAAATGACCGGACTGCTGCGCGGCAGCCGGGCCCGGCTGCTGGACACGCGCAAGACCACGCCGGGACTGCGCGAGCTGGAAAAATACGCCGTGGCCGCAGGCGGCGGCCAGAATCACCGCTTGAATTTATCCGCTATGGTTCTGATCAAAGACAATCATCTGACCGGGCTCAGCCTCCCGGAACTGCGCAAAAGAATAATTTATTTTAAGCGCCGGCACAAAAAAGCGCCGCTGGAGATCGAAGCGGCCAGCCTCTCGCAGGTTAAAAATTTCCTGCGGCTGCCGGTGGATATTATTCTGCTCGACAATATGCCCCTGTCCGGTATAAGGAAAGCGGTAAAACTGCGCGGCCAGCTCAATCCCGCCTGCCGTCTGGAAATCTCCGGCGGCGTAAACGCCCGGACTCTGCCGACGCTGGCTAAAACCGGCGTGGATTATATTTCCTGCGGCCGGATCACGCACTCCGCCCCCGCGCTGGATATATCGCTGCTTATCCAATGACCAAAAATATCTTAGTTATCGGCCAGAATTTTTCGGGCAAAAGCGATTTTTTTCATAATCTGCTCAGCGGCGGCCGGATCCGCACGGTTTATTATCCGCAGACGCAGATCACCTTCCGCGCCGGACAGACCCGCATCGGCGGCGTGCCATATCAGATCATCGACGCGCCGGGCATTTACTCGCTGATCCCCACTTCGGAATATGAGATCGTAACCCTGAATCTAATTCTGGGATTACAGCCGGAAAAAATAGTTTTTGTCATGCGGGAAGAAACGCTGGAAGCCAGTATCATGATCCTGATCCAGCTGGCCGAGCTGGGCATCCCTTTTGTCATCGGCTATCAGGTCGAAAATATCGCCCGGCAGGAATATAGCTTTGACCGGCCCAAACTCGCGCATATTTTTAATACAAAAGTAATCATCAGCTCGCCCGTCGTTCAGGCCAATACTAAAGAGCTGAAAAAAGCTCTGGCCGACTGCCACAAACCGCGCTGGGTGGGGCATTATTCCCGGACTGTCGAAAAAAATCTGGCCGATTTCGAGCAGCAATTCCAATTCGCCTGGCCGGCGCAGCAAAAAGTCTCGCCGCGTTTTTGGGGGCTGATGCTGCTGCTCGGCAATAACAATATCTCCGACTGGCTCCGCCGCAATTATCCGCCGGAGCTCAGCGCACGGCTGCTGGACTATGCCGCCAGCAGATACCAGATCGCCTATTCTTTTTCCATAGCCAACCGCTGGGAAAGTCTGGCGCGCAGTTTATTTAAGGAGCTCTGGCACAAACGGCCGGCCGGGGAACAGCGGCTGTCTTATTTTTTTGAAAAATATTCTCTGCGCTGGGGCTGGGATTTTATAATCGCGGCGCTGGCCGTGTTTTTACTTTTCGGTTTTGTCAACGTGGTCGGCGGCAAAATTCTGGTCAATCTTTTTTACAATGAGCTGCTGGGCAAATACCTCACGCCGTTTTTTACGTATCTGCTGGTCAATTGGGCCGGGGACGGACTGCTGTTCCGGCTCTTTGTCGGGCCTTACGGCCTCTTAACCACCGGCGTGACTTACGCGCTGGCTTTTCTGCTGCCGCTGATGGCCTCTTTCTTTTTTATGTACGCGCTGCTGGAAAACACCGGCTATATTGACCGCCTGAGTCTGACCCTGCACCGGCTGCTCCGTTTGTTCCGCCTCAACGGCTATGCGCTGCCGCCCCTGCTTTTCTGCACCTGCAAGCTCACCGCGCTCAACAAAGCCCGCATTTTACATACGCGCAAGGAGCGGGCGGTCTGCCTGCTGCTCCTGCTTTTCTGCGTGCCCTGCGTCTCGCAACTGGTGATCGTGGCCAACCTGCTGACCATCATTCCCTTTAACTACGCGCTGATCTTTGGCGGGGTACTGCTGGCGCAGATCGCGGTCATACTCAATCTGCACCGGCTCCTGCCGCGGCAGCAAACCGGCAGCCACTATATCGCCCGGCTCACGCCGCTGCATTTGCCGGAGCCGGGCAAAGTGCTGGCGGTATTCTGGGCCTATACCCGCTGGTATCTGCGCGAGGTCTGTCCGCTGATCATCGGGATCTCCCTGCTACTTTTTCTGAGCGACGCGGTCGGACTGCTCGCCCTGCTGAGAAGTCTGGTCACGCCGCTCACCGCCGTTTTTCTGGATCTGCCGGAGTCTTTCACGGACAGCATAATCCTCGGTCTGTTCCGCAAAGATTTCAGCGCGGTGTCCCTGTATGATCTGGCCAATAACGGCCTGCTCAATTCCATTCAGGTACTGGTGTCCTGCCTGTTTATCTCGCTGTCTGTGCCCTGTCTGGGCTTCGTCAGCGAAATCTACAAGCAGCACGGCTGGCGCAAGGCGCTGTTAATTTTTGGTCTCTCCACGTTTTATGCATTTACTATTGCCGCGCTGGTCAATAAAATACTGCGTATCTAAAAAGGAGCCGCCATGTTTAGAAAAATTTCCGCCGCAGAAAAACAGCTGGAGCGGGCTAACGCTGTGCTCAAAGTGTTCTGCCGGGAAATTCTGGGGCTGACCCAGAAAGAAACCGGGGATTTTCTGAACGCGCTGCTGCCGGGTATTACGCCTGTTCTGCTGGAAAGATACTGCGCGCTGATCGGCCACGGCTACAGCCACAAAATCCCGCCGGGAGAATGTTGCCTGCAGGCCAGAAAACACAATGCCGAGACCGTTTTGCCGCTCAACAGGCTGCCGGTCGGTGTCGCGGCACAGGTGCTCTATGTCCAGACTTTGCAGCGGCCGGAATTATTGAAGCTGTACGATCTGGGCATTCACCCCGGCAAAACAATCCGGCTGCAGCAGCTGTATCCGGCGTACATCGCGGCCACAGAACAGGGCCGCCTCGCGCTGGATAATGCGCTGGCTAAATTTATTTTCGTGCAACGAACTTAAACCCGCAGCCCGGCAGCTCCACGGGTTTTTCAAAATACTTGAACAAACGCGGATATTCAAAACAAAAAACCGGCCGGGAGAGATTATAATTGCCGCAGCGACCGTCGTCCCGCAGATAATTGCAGCCAAAGACCATTAAGCCGTCGTCCAGAAAACTGCCGATCAAATATAAATTATTAAAATACTTATTCCACCAAATGGCAAAATTACGGAGAGCAGCGATCCTGAGCATACGCGGCTCTATGCCGATCAGGATATTTTTGCAGCACTCGCCGCACTGCCGGCAGCGGCCGGCGCGCCGGTAAGGGAAAGGCAGTATCCAGCGCACCAGCGCCCGGTAAGCGTAGTCGATCCAGGACAGCAGGCGGAGGATAAAGAGTAAAAATATTTTCATCTGTCTGATTTTAACCGACTGGCCTGCATCTGTCATAGTTAGCGCCGCGGCAGACAGCGTGTCTGCCCGCTAAAGACTGCAGTTGGAAACAGGATACTCATTTCCGGAACGAAACACAGGATCGCCACAATGCTGATTGTGGCAATACAGATATGTTTAGGCCACTCTTTTAATGAAAATCACCGCGTAATAACTGGGCCTGTTATCCACAGCTGTTAAACTGTTCTCTGCTGTGCCAGCAGTGTGTTTGTGATTAGCATCTACTTTCGCCATGAAAGAATTTATGGTTGTACTCTCTCCATAATAGACAGCATCTGTATCGTCCGCAACAGAAATAATGCCATTATTTATGAGCGCTTTGTTATCGTGATATGACCGTCTGGCTGGTATTAGAAATTTACCGGTTAAATTTGCAGTCGTACTGGTTTCAAGCTGCGGGATATTGCTGGAAGTAAGCTTAAAAAAATTATTCTCTCTTTCTTTGGGTTGATTGGTTGCGCTGCTGCCCATGATAAATTTGTCGCTCAAATCCGGCGTGCGCCCGGCATCCTTGTTCGCCTTATTACATTGATACCAGCCGACCAGCGTGACATTATCCTGCCAGCCTGTCCCGTCAAACATCAGAATAGTCCCCACGGGCAGCTTGGTCTGTACATCGGCAGCATTAGCTTTGGTCGCCAGAGCGGTAGTCATATCGCTGGAATTAGCCTTGGCATCCAGCGCCGTGGCCACGGCTTTTTCTGTAGGAATAGCCGTATCCAGCGCGGCAGCCGCGGCACGCACAGCGGTCACTCTGTCCAGCGTATTCAGCGTCCCCGCCGCCCCGGAATAGGCCACAATATTGTTAGCCGTGCCAGCGGCAATTTTACTCTGCGCATCAGCAGTATTAATTTTGGCCGCCAGCCCGGAGGCTACCGCTTTTTCCGTAGGAATAGCTGTATCCAGCGCGGAAGCTGCGGCACGCACACCGGTCACTCTGTCCAGTGTATTCAGCGTCCCCGCTGTGCCGGAATAGGCTACAATATTGTCGGTCGTGCCAGCGGCAATTTTATTTTGCTTCGCGGCCAGTGCGGTAGTCATATCACTGACATTGGCTTTGGTGTCCAGCGCGCTTTCCATGTCGCTGGCTTTCAGCGGGTTCCCCGCTTTTATTCCTGAATATTTTTCTGCCATAAAATTGTCCCCCTTTATTTACCGCTGCAATTTTTACTGAGGCTGAGTACGGCGTTCACTTCACCGGCTTTGCCCGGCCGTCCCGCGGCTAATATAATCTCACCTCTGTTCGCTATTATATAACAGACAATTCTACATATGCAAGTAAAATATTAAGCCCATGAGCGAACAGCGTGATTTTCTACAGATATTAGGCCGCCGGATCAGAACAATGCGCGAAGCCAGGGGGATTAGCTTAAATAAATTTGCTTACGAAAATGATTTCACCAAATCCGGCTTGAGTAAAATTGAAACCGGCCAGTCCGACCTGCGGGCCACCACCTTAAAAAAAATCTCTTCCGGTCTGGATATTACCTTGAGCGAGCTGATTAAGGATTTGTAGCCAGCGGCGTCAGCGCAGTTATTGCCCAACCCCGCCGCCACGCTTCACCCCGGCAGTTCATCATCCCGGTCTGCCTCGACTTCGTCAGGCGGGCACGGCGCACGGCAGAAGTCTGCGGGTCTTGTTACTTAAAAATATAAATGCAGCCCGCCGCCCAGGAACATGCCGGTGCTCGCGTATCCGTCTACCTCCGGATTTTGCCCGGTGGAAAAGCGTTTTTCCAGACCCAGCTCCACGCCCAAAAACAGGCCGTTCACACCCAGCGGCGAAAATTCCACGCCGAAACCAAAATCACTGACCGCAGTGCGGATATTATTGTAAGAGTCTGACCTGTCCACATAGCTGTCCGTTCCGCCGCCGGCAAAAACATAACCGGAAAACGGCGCGTTAAAGACCACCTTGTCCGCGATCCAGAGCAGCAGGCGTCCGCCGGAATAAGTGCGTTGTCCGTCCAGCCAGCCGATAGCCTGCAGGCCAAAACGTTCGCCAAACCATTTTTTGAGCGAAACCCCGCCCAGCGAAGCCGTCTCGGCGGTCAGCGAACCCTGCGCGCCCAGCGCAAAATTACCCCGCGTCTCGCGGATGCGCGCCGCCTCGACATCCACCGCGCCGCGCGAGGCCACATTGGTTTTGAAGTCCACAAAATGTGCGGTCGGAATAGTGCGTATCTCGCCGGAAGCTATTTTATAAGTCTTAGCGTAAATTTTCTTGCCGCGGTAATTTACCATAATATAGTATTCGCCCGGCTCAACTTCATAATTCTGTACAGACTCCGTGCCGGCCGGTACGCCGTTGATATAGATCAATGACCCCGGCAGATCCGTAATAACGTTAATCTTCCCCGGATCGGCAAAGCCCCGGACACTCAAAACCACCAATAAAACTGCCAAATATTTTTGCATCGCATTTCCTCCTTATTTATTAAAAATTTTATCAAAAATATATATGAAAACCGCCGCTCACTTTAACCGCCGTGTGCTCCGTATCCGCCTTGTCCAGTAAATACAGAACCCTGACATGCTCCACGCCGAGCTCCAGCGCGATATGCCCGAATTTTAATAAGCCTTCGCCGATGCCTAAAACAACCGCAGTCAGCAGCGAGATATACGGCGACGCGCCCTCGTCCTGGCTGTTCAGGATAATGTAGCGGTCCTGACGCTCAGCCGTGCTGAAAAAATCCGCGATCTTAAATTCAATACCCAGCGCCGCTTCCTGTATATCATAAATCTCATTTTTTTGGTCGTCGATATTATTGGCCAGCATAGAGCGCCCGCCACCCAGCGCCAGAAAAGTCGTAAAAGTGCTGTTCTTATAAACCGATTCATTTAAAGAACAAAGCAAGCGCAGGCCAAAGCGGGTGTCTTCGTTACCGTCAAAAGTATTTACATAACCCAGGGCCTGAAAGCCAAATTTCTCCCACGGCCACCATTTCAAGCTGAGGCCGGAAGCCGGTGAGCCGCCGTAAAGCCCGAAGCCGAAATTACCGCGCGTCTCACGCACCCGCATCGCCTCGACATCCAGCGCGCCGCGCGACGCGACATTCGTTTTGTAATCCACAAAATCATCCAGCACCACCGTCTCCAGCCGGCCGTCCTGCACCTCGACTGTCCGCGAGCGGATGACCCTGTTGTTTTTTTTGACCTGGATATAATGCGTGCCGGCCGGCAGAGCATGATTGAGCGCCTGTTCTCTGGCCACGAACTGCCCGTCAATAAAAACTTCCGCCTCTTTATCCCCGGTAAAAACGTTCAGACTGCCGTTCGCGCCGGCCAGCGCGACAACCGCCGCCAGACCACAAATTATTTTCAGAAAAGGCTTCATATAAAAATATAGCATCAATCTTAACATAATTCCGCGCCGCGCTTAAGCTGGATTAACGCGCGCGGCATAGAGCTGACCGGCTCCGGCTTGTTCCATATATGAAACAAGCTATATCCAGAAAACCGTACAATGTAATAGAATAAAACAGTTTGTTCCATATATGGAACAAACTACTAAAGAGGATTTATATGAAACAAACTACGCAGGATAATATCAACCTGCTGGTCGGACAGAGGATCGCCGAACTCCGCAAGAAAAAAGGCCTGACGCTGGAAAAATTGGCCTATGAGAACGATCTGTCCAAATCTACCCTGAGCCGGATCGAATGCGGGAAAGTCGATGCGCGGATCTCCAATCTGGAACGGATCGCCGCCGGACTGGATATTTCGTTAAAAGAACTCTTTGACCATAACAGTTTTATTGAAAGCTCCGAACGCCTGCGGACTATTGTCTGGGGCTAAATCATATTATAATATTCTCATGAAACGCCTGCTATTTATCGCGCTGCTTGCGCTTGGCGCGCTGTTACCGGCCGCCACTGAATACATTGTGCCCGGCCTCACTTATTTCCGCGGAACAGCGGCGCATATTCTGGAGGATCAGGATGCGGAAAATCCCCGCCGGCTGGTCAAAGTGCGTCTGGACAAGAACAGCCAGAAAGATATTGTCCTGATCGAAATGCCGGACGGCCAGCGCCTGCAGGTCGGCGATCGGATACTGGTGCGCAAAATCGACGACAATTTCAACTACGGACTGGACAGCTCTTTTGAGGAAAAATTCGTTTTCTGGGATTTTGCCCGGGATAGAGCGCTCTGGCTGACCCTGTTTATTCTGGGGCCGGGGCTGCTGCTGGTTAATAAAAAAACCGGACTTTACATTGTGGCCATTCTAAGCAATATTTTGCTGCTGTTCTTTATTCTGCCTTTTTGTCTGAACCGGCAGATCCACTTATTTTGGTTTATCCTGCTCTTCTATCTGAGCAATACGCTCCTCGCTTATTTCCTGCTTAATTCGCAAAAAATCCTGCCGGCGGCCGGCGCCGCACTGGTCGGTTCGGCGGCCAGCGGCGTAGTTTACGCCCTCCTGATCCGGGCTTTTCATCTGGCGCCGTTTAAGCAGCTGGGCCAGAGCGCCGGTTTTGCTTTTTTTAATTTCTCGCCCTACACTGACGTCTATATTCTGATCGTGATGTGTTTTTATCTCTGTTTATTTGTGACGATTTTTCTGCTCCGCGTATCTTTTCACCATTCACTTTACCAGAATATTCAGCTCTTCTTTTTTAAGAATACCCTGCTTTTTTTCTTTATCGCCGCCGGACTGCTGCTGCCCTACAGCTTATATTTTCAGCTGAATAATCTCGGCCTTTTTTATCTATTTAACTACGCGCCGTTTATCTATTTATTTGAAAAACTGGCGCTCTGCCTGCTGGCTATTCAGCTGAGCTGTCTGGCTTATTCTCTATATTATTATGCCCAAAACCGTCCGGCTTTTGACAGGCAGGCGGCGCTCCGCGAACTCAAGGCCGCACCGGCGGTGAAACCCGTCAGCCTGCGCAGGATCCTGCAGGAACACCAGCAAATCCCGCCAAAAAAGCCCCGCCGCCGCAAAGGGAAAAAAGTGTAGGGCTGTGCTTTTTGCTGGCGGGCATTGTGCGGCGAGGCGCAAAATCAATAGCATAAATCCTTAAAAATCGTCCGTGAAACAAATTGTTTCACAGCCATAAAAACACACTATATATGGTGTATGCCCGCTATATCTAGTGTGTTAATTCAGAAGACAGAAAGCGCGCGGCTGGAGGAGTAACATTTTGTCGCGTTTATTGTTCTAAATATTGTATGCCTTTCATAGTTAACTTCAAATCCATAATGAGCGTCTTATCCAAGATAATAATATCTGGGTTTAAATTACGACCGTGTTTTACACCGGCCTCATTATAAATATCAATCAAGTGCTCTCCATATAATTCATAAATAATCTCCCGCAACTCTTTTTGAGAAACAGAATACGTTATTGACCTATCCAGCGATAAGTTTATACTTACAGGCTCTCCAAAATCCGAAGCCTTTACATTTAGATAATTAAGTAACTTATATACTTTCTCTGAAACAGACCTTGGTACAATAGGGGAATTATATATATCCTGATAATTTCCATGCAAAAGCACAGGTATTTCATAATTGTCAGCTTTAAGATATGTTTTCTCTCTAGTATATCCCGATAAAATAGCTTTTACTTTTGGCGTAATTTCTTTCATTTTATCAATATCTTCGGCAAACTCCATTGATATTTTATATTGTCCACAAATCGGACAATCAACGGTATTTGTACAAAGACTGGTACTGCTGTCTTTGCCGATATAACTCATCGTATTTTCTGTCAAACAGAAAGGACATTTTTCCATGATATTATAACTCTCCAATCTTCGCTTTGATCTGCTCGGCTGGATCCAGTCCGTCTCTGGATTTCTCCACAAGCAGAAATAACCCTTTACCGCCGGTATGCTTTTCCCACAATTCGCCGATCAAATGTTTTGCTTTAGTATTTTTATTGCCACAAAGGACTGTCTGTCCAATTATCAGGGAAACCCATGTGACCGCGCGATATTTCAGGATACTCATCCAATAAATCCAGCAAACGCTCCGTCCATTTGCTTTGCGGCGCAATAATAGAAAGCCAGTAGCGCAAAATAGTCAGCACACCAAAGATGCGATTTTGAGGAATGGCGACAGGCACGTGCCATTGCGGATATTTGTGTTTATTTGGCAATAGAGGCTTAACGCCAAGCTCTCTATTCCACAAACGGCAATGATGTGCACAAGTGTTCCGAATAACACTGATTGTATGCAACCAGGAAGTCAATACCAGGTCTGGAACACCATAAGAAGCAGATATTTCCTTTTTTATTTCGGTAGTTACACCTCGATACATAGTCAAAACACAACCAAACGACATAATCTCACTCAACATCCACAAAGGCAGGAATTTGTGCGTGTCTCCGTACTTCGCCCTGAAATGGCTAACGAAAGTTTCCTTGCTGCGATTTACTTCTTTGGTAACAACTTTATTCAGCCAATTTGTATAATCTTCAACTTTTAGATTTGGAAATGTTTGAGCGGCTGTATAGCCAAAAGCACCTGTCTGCATAGACAACGCATAAACAAGCTGTGTCTTAATAGACACTTCCACTCGCTCAATAGCGTCCATTACTATTAACCGTAACCGCAGTCTGCGGTCAAAAGTATAATGCCGCCAGATTTTTTCAAAAGCCGTATCCGCCTGAAATGTGTTGTCCGGCTGTCTGTACGGATAAAGATAACCGCTCAACCGATAGTAATTAACTTGCTGTAAACGTTTAACCAAAAATGCTTTATCAGCAATCAAGCCGCGCCCGATTAAAAGATCTGCTTGTTGTTCAAAAGAAAGCGGCGGCTTTCCATACTGCATAGAATCCTCACAATAAAAAACCCACCGGATTACGCATATCTTACGATAGAGGCGCGGTGGGTCTGCTGAGTATAGTATAACTTATACGGGTCAGAATAACAATAATCATTTCCCCTTTACATCATACGGCGTCTGCTTAAATTCTATACTTAGAGATTTTAGTTTGTTCGCTCCGAGACGCGAAGCCTCGCCGTAAATGACCAGTTTGTCGTATCCGGTTTTACCAATGTCTTTACGGATTATATCCAGCGTTTTGGCGGTCAAAACATTGCCGCCGTTTATAGTTTTATCGTACAAAATACCATTATAAAGAAGAGCATACGCCGGGCCATCATGCGTGCCGAGAAAAGTAGATTTTTTGGGCTTATTAAGCGGTGTTAAAGAGAAAAACCCTTCTTTCTCCGGGCATTGTGCGGCTTATACGCCATTCCCTGCCCACCGGCAGAACGCCGGGGGATGTTCCCGCAAAGACTGGCCTTACGTTGCCCCATAAGATTTGAATCAGGAAAATTGAAAACTTACCAGATGTTCTGGCGCTGACTGCGCGTGTGTTTCCTTGCGCGCGCAGGCGTTGCTTGCGCATTAGCGCGAGCGGAAAGGGAGGCCGTTCGCTTGTTTTGCAGAGCAAAACTGCGCTCCGGCACATCCCTCTCCTTTGCGCTACGCCGCAGAGCGGCTCGCACAAAACTTCGCTACGCTCAGGCCACGCTTCGCGTGGCGGAGAGGGAGGGATTTGAACCCTCGAAGGGGTTTCCCCCTTACCGGTTTAGCAAACCAGCGCACTCGGCCACTATGCGACCTCTCCTAAAAAAACACGCGTTCAACATTATAAAGGAAAACCCTGCTGCCGCAAAGCCTCATACAAAACTATCGCCACGGAATTGGACAGATTTAGCGAGCGGACATTATTTCTGACCATAGGAATTGTCGCCGCACTTTCCGGCTTATTAAAAATCAAAGACTCCGGCAGACCTCTGGTTTCGCAACCAAAAACCAGATAATCGTCCGGCTGATACTGAATATCCGTATACAGCCGCGGGGCTTTGGTGGAAAAAAAGAACAGCCGCTTATCCTTATTTTGAGTTAAAAATTCGTCCAGATTTTCCCAGCTGACAATTTTTACTTTGTCCCAGTAATCCAGACCGGCGCGCTTCACCTCGCGGTCTGAGATCGCAAACCCCAGCGGCTTGATCAGATGCAGGACGGCATTCACACCGGCGCAAAGCCGCGCAATATTACCGGTGTTGGGCGGTATTTCGGGATTGACCAAAACGACATGCACGGTTTATTTCTGAAACTTTTTAAAAACAATTATCGCGTTGTGCCCGCCGAAGCCGAAAGAATTGGACAGCGCGTAATTTACAGTTCTTTGCGCGGCCTTGTTCGGCGTGTAATTCAGAGGACATTCCGGATCGGGATTCTGGTAATTGATAGTCGGCGGTATGGCGCCCGTCTCGACTGCCATAGCTAGGATCACCGCCTCGATACCGCCAGCCGCGCCCAGACAGTGACCGACCGCGCCTTTGGTCGAGGAAATACTCGCCTTAGTATCCGTGCCAAAAACACTGATGATCGCCGCGGATTCATATTTGTCATTGAGCTCCGTCGAGGTGCCGTGCGCGTTGATATAATCCACCGCGGCCGGCTCAATACCGGCTTCCTGCAAAGCCATTTTAATGGCCCGGGCCGCGCCCGCGCCGCCCGGCCGCGGAGAAGTAATATGATAGGCGTCGCCGGTCGCGCCGTAACCGACCACTTCGGCATAGATTTTCGCACCGCGCTGCAAAGCGTGCTCCATCTCTTCCAGAAAAACCACGCCCGCGCCCTCGCCCATCACAAAACCGGAACGGGTCGCGTCAAAAGGCCGGCAGGCCGCCGCGGGATCGTCATTATGATCGAAACACAAAGCTCTGGCCGCGCAGAAACCGCCCAGACCCAGCGGCGTGATACAGGCTTCCGCACCGCCGGCGATAACCGCTTTGAGCGCGCCGCGCTTGATCCACTCAAAAGCATCACCCACGGAATGTGTCCCGGTGGCGCAGGCTGTCACCACCGAGGTATTGACGCCCTGAGCTCCGGTCATAATAGAAATGATGCCAGCCGCTGAATCCGCGATCATCATCGGCACCAGAAAAGGCGATAATCTGGACGGGCCTTTGGCCCGTATCGTCTCCGCCGCCTCTTCGATAGATTCCAGACCGCCGATGCCGCTGCCGACAATCACACCGACTTCTTCCGGCTCCGCCTTGATGTCAAAACTGCTGTCCCGTACCGCCTCCAGCGCGGCGGCTAAACCCAGCTGCATAAAACGCGCCAGATGCCGGGTTTCTTTTTTATCTATACCCCAATTACTGAGGTCAAAATTTTTGACCTCGCCAGCGATTTGCGCTTTGAATGCCGAAGCATCAAAAGATTTGATTTTGTCTATGCCGGTCTCTCCCGCCAGCAGTTTGGGCCAGAAATCCCGCGCATTATTCGCCAGCGCATTGACCGTGCCCACTCCGGTAATAACCACCCGCTTCGCCATTTTTACTCAACCCCTATCTACTCCGGCACGCTTTCCACTTCACGCACCAGATTTTGCATAATTTCCGCCGCGGGCAGAATATCCTTGAGCTTCCAGGCATTGGCGCCGGAAAAAACCAGACCATTATCCACATCGCCGTCCATGGCCTTGAGCAGGCGGTCGGAAATGCAGTATTTGCGCGAACATTCGCGCAGACATTGACTTTTGCAGCCCTCAAATTCCACCGTCCCGCTTTCGATCTCCCTGATCAATTTATTGCGGATCGCCCGGCCCGGCATACCGACCGGACTGTACATCTCGACAATATCTTCCTGACGGGAATTGATATACATCTGCTTATAAGCCAGCGGCGCCGAACACTCCTCGGAGCAGACAAAACGGGTGGCCATTTGCACGCCGTCCGCACCCATTTTGAGATAACGGGCAATGTCATAGCCATCGATAATCCCGCCGGCTGCCAGCACCGGAATGGATTTGACCGCGCCGCGCACTTCCGGAAATATTTCATTGATCGAACGGTCGGTGCCCAAATGTCCGCCGGCTTCCGCACCCTCGACCACCACCGCGGACGCGCCGCAGCGCTCGGCCAGCAGACCGGCCTTGGCGGAAGACACTATAGAAACCACTTCGGTGTTCGTGCCCTCGACCAGCTTGTAAATCTCGCGGGAAAACCCCGCGCCCTGAAAGATCAAATCCACGCCCTCATTGATACAGAGCATTACGGTTTCCGTAAAACGTTTGATCGCGTACATAATATTAACCGCGACGATCCCTCTGGCCTGCGCCACCAGCCTGCGGCAATTCTGAATGTCGGCCCGCAAAAGGTCATTGTCTATAGCCGATGCGCCGATCACGCCAATACCGCCGGCATTGGACACCGCCGCGGCCAAAGGCGACATTGAATTGCGCACGGACATGCCGCCCTGCACGATCGGGAGACGCGCTGTGAATTTTCCTATTTTTAATTCCTGCATTTTCATTGAGTCCCCTTTAGCAATCAAAGAGGGGCAGTTTTTCAGGCTGTCCCTCTTCCTTAACGCTTAAACTTTTAATACGCTAACTTACTGGCCCGCGTGCTGCACAATATAAGAAACCGCATTGCCCACTGTCGAAAGTTTTTCCGCATCTTCATCGGGGATCTCTGTATCAAAAGCCTCTTCCAGAGCCATCACCAGCTCCACCGTATCCAAAGAGTCCGCGCCCAGATCATCGACAAAAGACGCTTCCTTGGTCACTTCGCTGGGATTAACGCTTAATTGTTCTACAACTACAGCTTTTACTTTTTCAAAAATTTCCTGTTCTGTTGCCATTCAATTCACCCCCTCCTTCTTAAATAAATTTTTGTCTGCTTTATAAACTTGCTAATTAAAAAACAGGCCTCCCGTTATGTCAATGTCAGATTGGTTGACAATTATCAGGACTGCATGGTCAACCCGCCGCACACCGCAATAGTCTGACCGGTAATATAAGCAGCTTTTTCCGAAGCCAGAAATAACACCGTGTTGGCAATATCTTTCACCTCGCCCATCCGGCCAAAAGGGATTTGTTTATTGATACTGGCCTTGATCTCCTCGGTCAATTTATCGGTCATGGCCGTCACAATAAAACCCGGAGCCACGGCGTTGACATTGATATTGCGCCCGGCCAATTCGCGGGCGGTGACCTTGGTCAGAGCGACTATGCCGGCTTTGGAAGAGGCGTAATTGGCCTGCCCGGCGTTGCCAAAAAGCCCCGAAACAGAAGCAATATTAATTATCTTGCCTGAACGCTGTTTTAACATCACGGCCGAGACCGCCTGTGACACCAAAAAAGTGCCTTTGAGATTGATGTTCAGCACCAAATCCCAGTCTTCTTCTTTCATCCGGATAAACAGCGCGTCCCGGGTCACGCCGGCGTTATTCACAAGGATATCCACCGCGCCCAGCTGCTCTTTGGTCTGCCTGACCAGATTTTCGACTTCGGCCTTGACCGTCACATTGGCCGGCACCGCTATAGCCTGCGCGCCAAATTCCCCGGCGGTCTCCGCGCAGGCTTCGGCATTCACATCCGAAATAACGACTCTGGCGCCTTCCGCCGCCAGAGCCGCGGCGATCTCTTTGCCGATGCCGCGGGCCGAACCGGTGATGATCGCCACTTTGCCTGTAAATTCTCCCATTGCTTTCTCCTTGTTTTAATCGGCTGTCCAGCAACAAATAGCAAATCTGCCGCGCCAAACTCTTTTTTTAAACTACCCGGGGCAGCTATAAAATCCGCCCTTACAAAGCACGGTGTTTTATATCCGCGCCCTGTATTTTTTTCACCAGACCGGTCAGAACCCTGCCCGGTCCAATCTCCTCGATAGTATTTACACCGTCGGCCAGCATTTTGACCACCGATTGCGTCCAGCGCACGGCAGAAAATACTTGACGATACAGGAGCTCTCTGATAGAAGCGGCATCGCGGGCATAATCGGCCGTCACATTGGCCACCACCGGCAGCCGGGGGTCATTTAAACGCGTCCTGTCCAGTCTCTGCCGGTACTCTTCGGCGGCCGGCCGCATCAGACCGGAATGGAACGGCCCGCTCACCGCCAGAGGCACTGCCCGTTTGGCGCCCAGCGCGGTCAGGTCAGCGCAGGCCTGCCGCACGGCATCTGTCTCGCCGGAGATCACGGTTTGGCCGGGACAATTATAATTAGCTATTTCCACTTTACCGGCATATTTGACCAGAGCTGACTCTATGTCATTGTCCAGCAAGCCCAGTATGGCCGCCATGCCGCCCTGTCCGTCCGGCACAGCGCGTTCCATACACTCGCCGCGAAAACGCACCAGACCAACCGCGTCGGCAAAATCCAGAACCCCCGCGGCCACCAGCGCGGAATATTCGCCCAGCGAATGACCGGCCGCGATATCCGGCAGGACATTGCCCGCCCTAAACAGGGCAATAGATACGGTCAGGATAGCCGGCTGGGCGTTACAGGTTTTTTGCAAATCCTGCGCCGTGCCATTGAAAATCAAGTCTGTCAGCGAAAAACCCAAAGCCTTATCGGCCTGCTGAAAAGTTTCTCTGGCCACGGAATTGGTTTCATAAAGTTCTTTGCCCATACCCGGCGCCTGAGAGCCCTGACCGGGGAAGACAAATGCGGTTTTGGTCATTGCTTAAACTCCTTAATTTTTACTTTCGATCAATTTCTGCAGGTCTGTTTTGCTGGGCAGTATCGTTTGATATTTGCCGGCAAATATTGTTTTGTTGTCTTCAGGCAAAGTGATTTCCACCAATGCTTTATTTTTCGCCCTGCACAGGATTATCCCGATAGTTTTATTTTCTTCCGGCAGTTTAACAAATCGGTCATAATAATTGGTGTACATCTGCATTTGCCCAAGGTCTTGATGCGTCAATGAGCCGATTTTTAAGTCAATCAAAACAAAACATTTTAACAGGCGGTTGTAGAACACCAAATCAACACGAAAATGTTTTTCATCAAAAGTAAACCGCACCTGACGGCCGATAAAAGCAAAACCTTTGCCTAATTCCAGCAAAAAATGCTGAAGTTTATCAATTATTTTTTGTTCCAGTTCGCTTTCCGAATAACTGGACTGCTCTGGCAAACCCAAAAACTCCAAAACATAAGGCTCTTTTATTAAATCCTGAGGCTGTTCTACAATCTCGCCCTTGTTCGCTAATTTTCTAACTTTTTTCTTATTGCTGCTCAAGACAAGCCGTTCATATAATGAACTGTCAAATTGCCGCTGTAATTCTCTTAAACTCCAGTTATTATTATTACTCTCGATTTCGTAAAAGCGGCGCTCGTCCACATTATCAATTCTCATCAGCATTAAATAATGTGACCAGCTTAAACTAAAATTTAGGGCTGGCAGGGATGCCAACTGCTGCGGGGCAGACAAGGCTCTTATAGTACGTGCTGATTTTGCCGCGGATAATTTCGTCAACGGTGTTGACGAAATTTGTTGAGCATATGTTTTATAAAAAAATCTCATCCTGTCCAGATTCTCAACAGAAAATCCTTTACCAAATTTTTTAATCAGCTTGCTGGATAACTCTTTCAGAACACCTTTACCATACTCGGCTCTTTGCCTGCCCTGTTGTTCATCCTCAACAATCATTCGGCCTATTTCATAATAAGTATAAACCATCGCTTGATTGACATTACGCGCAACTGCCTGCCTGGCCTTGCTCAGCAAGTCCGCAACCCTGGCGTATAGGTCGGGTTTAATTATTTTGGTCATCAAACACACCTTTCAGGAGAAAATTTCAGCCGCTTATTTTAAGCGATTTTGGGTTTTCGCGCTACTTGCCGCGCAGGAGCCCGGTGTTTGCGCTCTTTGATATTATACCTTTGCAAAATTTTAGCAAAAATATCTTTGGTCGTAGCGTCCAGCTGGCGAAAATTATGCAGCACCGAAAATTCCAGACTATGGTGATCCGGAGCCGCCTTTTGCGCAAAATCCAGCTCCTTAAACCAATCCTCGATCGGAATATTATAAAAGCGGGAAATCCGCCACAAGGTGGTCAGGCGCGGCAGATAGGCCCCTTTATAAAGATGATAAAAAACGCTGTAATCCAGCGAAAGAGCTTCGGCCATTTTCTCCAGGCTGTCGCCGCTGCCTTTTCGGATTTGCTGTAATTTGGTGGAAATAAGGGATTTTAATTTTTTCTCCACATCGTCTTGCATAATAGACACCCCTTTGGGCTTTGGATTTTAGTTTAAATGATTGTCCTGAACATTTTTATTGTATTCAGATATATATTGATTTACTATAAAAATCTGCTACAATTTAGCCAGAAAACAAATAGCAGGAGGTATTTATATGACCATACAAACAGGCGAACCAATGCTAGCGGCCGATATACTGAATCTTACTTTTTTCCCGAAAGGCACGATACTGACCATTAATTCCACGGCGTGGAGCAACGCCAGCGCGGCTTTCAAAACTATCTGGAAGATCTGCGACGGACAGAACGGCACGCCCAATCTGACCGGACGCTTCCTGCGCGGCGGGGCATCTTCCGGTACGACCGGCGGCGCGGACAGTGTGACCCTGACCGCCAGCCATGTGCCGATCCCGGCGCATACGCATACTTTTTCGGGCACGTCCTCCGGCGGCACCAGCCACACGCATGCTTATTCGGGGACGTCCTCCGGTGGATCCAGCCATACGCATGCTTATTCGGGGACCTCCGCCGCCGGCACCAGTCACAGCCACAGTCTGTCCGGCAATACCGGCTCCGGCGGAAGCCACGGGCATACTTTTTCCGGCACTAACGCGACCGGGGAAATAACTGCTGCCGCTCAGACAAACCATCAATCTGCATTTGAAGGTGTTTCTTCAGCTTCCGGAGTGTTTTCATCTTCTACATTTGCAGCGCGCGGTAATTTTGCAGATTTGACTGGCACAATGTCTTCACTAAGCGCTTTGAAATTTTCCATGACCCCATCCGGCTCCAACAGCACTCATGACGGGCACGCCCACTCGCTTTCCGGTTCCACGGGCGGCGAGACCGCGCACACGCACACTTATTCCGGTACTTCGGGTGGCGAGTCCGCGCATACGCATACCTATTCCGGTACTTCTGGCGGTGAGACTGCGCACACGCATACTTATTCCGGGACTACTTCAAATTATACTGGCGCGGCGGCTACGGCGGCGGTGCCGACCGTCCCGGCGTATTACACGGTGATCTACATCATGAAAGTGGCCTGAAGCGAAAATATAATCATGATCAGAGCTATGCAGTAACCTTGCAGGATAAGCCGCAAATATTACTTAGTTCAGTGCTGTCGTAACGCTATATTTATATAATGTTTCAGGAGCTATATCTATTTCGCCATTATTCCAAACCGGAACACCATATTTTACTTTCACTTTATTAAATACAGCTTTGTCTTTTAATGGCCTGTATATTGCCCGTTTTAACAAAGGCTTGGCATCATATTGTTTTTTTTCGCCAGTGGAAAAACGCAATAGCAATTTATAGTCGTCCAACGGACGCGCCGCGGTTACGGTTATGTCTTTTATATGATTCTCCGGCGTTCCTGCGTAGGCAATGCCATTTACTGTAAACACAAATATTCTCCTTATGGCAATATTTTATCCGGTATCTGTTCTCTTACGGCCTTAATCCAGTCTTTATATAATTCTTTTTCGCGCAACGTAATCCACGCTAAAACCTGTTTCATCTGTTTTACTGGCAGACTGCCCGCGAGGAGCTCACCGTCCAAACCAACGACTGCCGAGTGTTTATTATATTTTACATGTATATGCGGTTTATAATGCTTTTCTATATCCTTGAAATACATTTGGATAAATCCCGTTAAATCTGCATAATTCCGGCATTATCTTTATCCCCTATGGCTCTGCTTGATATAGATATAGTAGTTTATCATATTTTGGGTTTAACGGCGGCGGCGCATTGGTTGGTCACATAGGTAACACTTTAAGAGGATGTAATTTTAACAGATTTAAGGTAATTATTGGGGGATAAGAAGGCAATACTGCCGTGCGGCCGGATAGAGTTGTATTCGT
>JAISQA010000015.1 GCA_031274525.1 Candidatus Margulisiibacteriota bacterium | reverse complement strand
CTGTCCGTTCTTCTGCTTATTATTTTCTAACATCCATTCATCAATCAGAGAGAGTATTATTTTATTTCTCGCCTCTTGACTTTCCGCTTCAGTATATATGCGCAAGTCGCGCAGATGCTTTTTTTCGCTCTCCTCAACAGAGGAGTTTTTGCCTTGACGCAAAGTATTTATCCATCCGCCGATATTCTCGCCGCCATATTTTGTTATTTTTCGTGGCGTTTTGGCTTCGTATCCCGGATTTCCCCTCAAATATTGAATGAATTCGTCTATGCTCGAAAAAGGCTGTCCGTCCTTTTGCTTATTATTCTCCAGCATCCATTTATCGATCAGAGCAATTATTTTTGCATTACGCTGAACGATTACTGCAAACGTTCCTTTCAGTATATTCAACAATTCCGCTTTTTCCTCCGCAGAATAGCCCAGTTCGTCCAGATACTTTTCGTCTTTCTTTATTTTTCTGTTTAGAAGATTTAATCGCGCATAAAGCCTATTACTTGTCCGCTCGGTTCCGGTCATTGCTACGGCTTTTTTATGGATATATTCTGGTAACTTATTCCCGTTATCTTTCCTGTATTTCCTTACATCTGCCAATATATCACTATCCTTAAACATTCCCTCCAGTATATTCAATAATTCTACTTTTTCCTCCGCAGAATAACCCGGCCCGTCCAGATATTTTTCGTCTTCCTTTATTTTTCTGTTTAGAAAACCTAATCGATTATAAAGACGATTACTTGTCCGCTCTGCTTCGGTCATTGCTACGGCTTTTTTATGAATTGCTTTTGGCGGCTCATTCTCGTTATCTTTTCTATATTTCCTTACATCTGCCAGTATAGCTGTAAATGTTGCTTTTTTTTCATTAGCGCTTGCTTCACCGTTGATATTTTTATCCTGCCAGAAATGCATATTCGCTCCTGTTTAAATATATGCAATATATCGCAAGTTTTCAGTGGAAGTTGCAGGAAACTCCTGCTATTTAAGCAATAGACGGACACGCTATATGTGGTGTTTTCACGCTATATCTGGTGTGTTACAGCGGTTACTAAGGCCGGTGAGGTTCTCGAACCGCCGCAGTAACCGCCAGCTGTTTTAAGCATACAATTTTGCCAGCTCTTCCTGAATTATCCGCTCCGCCGCGGCTATCTGGCTGGAACGGCTGCGCTGATTACCGGCGATAATTTTTTCTATATCCTCATTATTGTACAGCGTTACGTTCGGCAAGGCGCCGATAGCGGACGCAATGTCGCGCGGCACGGCAAGGTCGAAAATAATCAGCGGCTGACGCGCGGTAAATTTCTCCTGGGGGATGATCAGATGCGGCGCGGACGTGGCGGAGATCATAATATCCACCTGCGGCAGCAGCTCCGGCAGGCTGTCCAGCCGCAAAGCCCGGCAGTCAAACTCCCGCGCCAGTTCCTGCGCTCGCTCATAAGTGCGGTTGGCGACAAAAACCGCGCCCGCGCCGTTTCTGGCCAGATAGCGCAGGACAGTATGGTTGAGATTGTTCACGCCGATAATTAAAATTCTGGACTGCGCCAGATCAATATTTAGTCTGGCCAGTATTTCCGGCACGGCCTGTCCGTGCGACACCGCGCCGCGCGAAAGGCCGGTCTCAGCGCGTACCCGCTTGCCGGCATGCAAAGCGCGCTGAAACAAGCGGTGCAGTTCCGGCGCCAGCGGCCGCTGACGGGCGGCCAGATAAGCTTTTTTGACCTGACCCTGAATGGCGGTCTCGCCAAGCAGCGCCGACTCCAGACCGGATGCCACGCGGAATAAATGTCTGGCCACAGGCCACGGCGCCGGGCCGGAGCCTTCGTACAGCTCCACGCGGTCGCAGGTAAATAGAGCCACATGGCTTGCGGAGTCCGGCCGCAAGGTCTGTAAATAGGCCTCGCGCTCGGCCAGAGAAAATTCTACTCCCCTGCTCTTTAAAGTAATCACAGAAAACTCCGTATCTTGTCCCGCCACTGCAAACTTTTATGCACATCGCGGCCGTCCGAAAAAACTGCCGCGCTCATAAAGCCTTTTTTATAAACGGCTGGCGAAATAAAATCGGAATGCTGCGGGTCGTCGCAGACATTGACCAGTATCCGCCTCCGGCGCGCGTCTCTGGCGATCTGCTGATTGAGGCGGCGGTCGTCCGTACAGGCGTAGACCAATTTGTAACCGGTCAAATCAGCGGCGGCATAAGGCTTAATTATTTTCCGGTATTTACTGCGGCGTAAAACTGGTTTTATCTCTGGAGCCAGCAGCGTGAGCGCGGAGGTATATTTTCGCAGCGCGCGGATTTTCTGAGCGGCCGCCGCGCCGGCGCCGATGATTAAAATTTTCTGCCCGCGCAGGTTTATCCCGATCGGCAAAAATTTCATCCTTTACGCACCACCAGCTTGAACTGCGTGTCCTGCGGCGTCACCTGCACGATAATATGCCCCTCGTCTTTCAAACTGCGCGGCACATTGAGCAGCGGCTCGCCTTCGTCCAGAATAACTTCGAGATACTCGCCGCTCTGAAGCTCGGCCAGCGCGGCTTTGGTTTTGACAAAATTTAAGGGACAGAGCACGCCGCTCAAATCCACGCGCTTACTGATCGTGAAGTCCATTGAGAATTTCCTCCCTCGCCTGCTCCAGACCGATGCGGTCCAGCGCGTGGCCAAAACGTTCTTTTTTGCGGCCGTGTTTTTGATAATAAGCGATAATTTTGCGGATCAATTCGTACACGGTGTCCAGACTGGTGAGCAGGCCGGTCAGTTTGGAACCCAGCCGCGGTTTTTTGCCCTGAGTGCCGCCGATAGTCAGCAGATAACCAATGTCTTTTTTCAGCCAGGCATCCTGCGGACAGAGCGAGGTGCAGATCGCGCAATAAATACATTTCGTTTCATCGAGCACATATTTAGTGTCTTCTTTAGTAATCGCCTGCGTCGGGCAGACGCTCACGCACAGACCGCAGCTGGTGCAGTTTTCCGCCCGCCACTCCGGCCGGATGCCGCCCATGATGCCGATGTCATTCTCGGTGGCTTTGGCGCAGTTGTGCGGACAGCCGGTCACCGCCAGTTTGAATTTGTGCGGCGTCTCCGTGCCGAAATGCTCCGCGTCCAATTTTTTCGCAATAGACTTGGTGTCGATAATGCCCCATTTGCAGACCTGCTCGCCGGGGCAGGCAATGATCACGCGCACCCGCGGCCCGCAGGCGCCCATTTTGAGTCCGGCCGCCTCGACCGCCTGCCGCGCCTCCGCAATCCGGGTATAATGGACAAAAGGTATTTCGATGCCCTGCCGCGTGGAGAGATGCACCTCGCCCCGCCCGTACTGTCCGGCAATTTTCGCAACTTTTTGCAAAGTTTCCGCGTGCGTGTCGCCGCCGACCAGCCGCAGCCGCAGGACAAAATATTCCGGCTGGCGCTGCTGAATAGTCCCGACTTTTTTCAGCGCGGCAAGGTCAAACTCCGGCAGGGACATTAATGCGCTCCTATTACATACTAATCATACTAGCTTAGTAGTATATATTAAGAGCAAAACGCTGTCAATTTAATCGGGTAAATAGTTTTATTTCTTTTGCCGCGCCAGAAAATCTGCGGGAGTAATAACCGGGGTTGTCTTTACATTACCCAAAAAATCTGCGTCACGCGTAATAATATAATCCACTTCCACCTTATTGCCACAAATAGTTATAAGCGCATCTTCATAATCATCTATAAAAAAATCCAGCGCCGCCAGACAATCCTCACCAAGCACATCAATAACAACAAAAAGTCTGAACAAATAGCGCATGGTATTTTGTAAAACCGTCTGATGTAAATACTTACGCGCAATATAGTAAATGTCCGTAACACTGCTAGCGGTAATATAACCTACTAGCTTATTATCCAAAATTAAATTTAGGACTTTTTGCGCATCTTTATAGAAAGGCTCGCGCGCAGCAATAGCATCCAGCACCACATTGGTATCAATAAGCGCTTTCATTCAACGCAGCCGCTCGGCCCGCATTTTGTCCAGATCAACATCAGCAGGCAAAACGCCGAACAAAGAACTGGCGATTTTATTTTTTTCTGTTCTGGAAATACGGCCGGGTTTGCGAGAGTTATTTTTTGCGCCGCGTGAATTTACCGGGATAGTAAAGGTAATGACTACTTCATACTCTCCCTCTACCGGGATAGGCTCGCTGGGCTTAAAACTCCGCCCATCATAAATAGCTTTTATTGAGTACATTAAAGATACCTCCTCAAGAGCAACTAATTATATCACGTTTTAGCAGGCCATATTTAGGCTAGCCTGAAGCCGGGAAAACCAGAAAAAATTATTCAGATCCCGACGCTAAGGCTTTCTTCTTTGACCGCGCCCTGCTGTATCCGAAAAGCTCTCAAGACCGGTTCAGGGCTTTGCAGGGAAACGATCACATACAAAATCTGCGGGTCATAGGCCAGACGGATATCCTCCGGCGAAGGCCGCGCGGGGCTGGCCGGATGCGTATGACAGACCGCCAGTAAAGACAAATTATCCTGACGAATTGTCTTAACAATCTGAAACTGTTCTTGAGGATCCAGCGTAAAATGTTCCGGGCTTTTATCCACATTGGTCATGGGATAATAACGGGAAATCAGCTCCTCTTTACCGGCCAGATACCCGCAGGCTTCCAGCGGCTGCTCGCGCAAACCATGCGCGTGAATCTGCTGCACAACTTCTTTCGTAATCTTCAGCATATTTATAATCCTCTATAATCCTCAATACCTGCCTGACCTGCGGCTGCCCGGCTGCGCCCGCATCCCGCTTCAGGACACACTACGGCCAGCCTTTAGATCGCACACCGCCTGTTCCTCGTCATGCAGGGCGGTGATCGCCGGAGAACTGCCGCAGACGGGACAGCGCGCATTAGGCTGAATCCTGACCGTGCGGAAATCCATAGACAGCGCGTCAAAAATCAAAAGCCGGTTCGTCAGCAGCCCGCCGACGCCGGTCAAATATTTCAGAGCTTCCGCAGCCTGAATAGTCCCCAGCATACCGGCCACCGCGCCCAGCACCCCGGCCTGCGCGCAGGTCGGCACCAGATTTTTGGGCGGCGGAGCGGTAAAAATACAGCGGTAACAGGCCGTGCCCGGCAGATGCGTCATAGTCTGCCCGTCAAAACGCAGAATGCCGCCGTGCGAAAAAGGTTTGCCGCCCAGCACGCAGGCATCGTTGATGAGAAATTTGGCCGGAAAATTATCCGTGCCGTCAATAATAAAATCGTAATCCTGAATCAAATCCGCAATATTCGCCGCCAGAGCCAGCGTGTGGTAAGTATTGACCTGCACCTCCGGGTTTATTTGCTTTATTTTTTCCTGAGCGGAAACAACTTTGGGCTTGCCAATGTCCGGCGTGAAATGAATGACCTGCCGCTGTAAATTGGTGCGGTCGACTACATCGCCGTCCACCAGTCCGATAGTCCCGACGCCCGCCGCGGCCAGATACAGCGCGGCCGGCGAACCCAGCCCGCCCGTGCCGATGATCAGCACTTTGCCCTTGAGGATTTTTTCCTGTCCTTCAATGCCGACATTTTTCAAAATAATATGCCGGCTGTATCGCTCTAACTGCTCATCCGTAAAACTCATACTGCCTCCAGAGCCTGCGCTAAATCTTCCTGCAAATCCGCCAAATCTTCAATCCCCACGGCCAACCGGATCAGGGTTTCCGGCACGCCCATTTCCGCTTTCAGCTCTGCGGAAAACTCACTGAA
The DNA here is from genome assembly GCA_031274525.1 of Candidatus Margulisiibacteriota bacterium. GTDB lineage: Bacteria > Margulisbacteria > Termititenacia > Termititenacales > Termititenacaceae > JAISQA01. The sequence continues at coordinate 8,182 of JAISQA010000015.1, read as the reverse complement.
AATAGTCGAGGCTGGATGCACGATCAGCGTTTTGTTGTCATTGAGATTGGTCGCGCGGCGGATCAGCTGAAGTTTATTCAAAAAACGAAAACAGGCCGCGCGGTCGGCCAGCTCAAAAGTCAGCAAGGCGGCCGCGCCGTTTGGAAATTGTTTTTGCGCCAGCGCATAAGCTGGAGCATCCGGCAGACCGGGATAATTCACGCGCCGCACCTGCGGCCGGCCCCGCAGAAATTCCGCCAGAGCCAGCGTGTTGGCGCAGGAAACTTTAGCACGCAGGGCCAGAGTTTCCAGACCCAAACTCTGCAAATAAGCGTTATGCGGCGAGAGCGCATTGCCCAGATCGCGGCAGACTCTGGTTTTCAGGCGGTTGAGCAGCGCATAAGGCCCGAACTTGAGCGCGTCCGCGGCCAGATGCGGATTGTGCCGCCAGTCATAAGCGGCGTAATCAATGATCAGACCGCCCAGCGAGGTCGCTCCGCCGGAAATATATTTGGTGCTGGAAACTATCTCAATATGCACGCCGTGCTGGCGAGCGTCAAACAAATAAGGCGGCGTCAAAGTGCTGTCCGCGATCAAAAGAATATTTTTCCGGCGGGCAATTGCGGCCAGTCCGGCCAGATCGGCGACTTCCAGCTGCGGATTGGTAATCGTCTCCACAAAAATCGCGCGGGTTTTGTCCGTGATCAAATTTTCCACTGCGGCCAGATCGGTCAAATCCGCGTACAGCGTTTCCAAACCCCAGCCCTGCAGCGTGCTGGAAAATAAAGAATAGGTGTTGCCAAAAATATGTCTGGTCGTGAGTATGTTGTCGCCCTGTCCGGCAATGGCCAGGATCAGCGCGGCAATCGCGGCCATGCCGGAAGAAACAGCGGTGACACCCTCGGCACCGGCCAGAGCTTTGACCTTTTGCTCGAAATGCTCGACGGTCGGATTGGAAATGCGCGAGTAAACATGCGCAGGCCGGCGGCCGCGAAAGGAAGCCTCCAGCTCCTCTGCGCTGTCCGCCTCAAAAGCCACGCTCTCGTAAATCGGCATGTGCAGAGAGCCGTGCGGGTCTTTTTTTAAGAAGCGGGGCTGAATACTGCGCGTGGTAAAGCCGGACATTTTAGGCCTCTGCAAAAATATTTACTGTTGTGCGCACAAACACCGCAGGAAATATCTTTGCCGCCGCGCCCGACGGAGTACCGTATGTGCGTTTACTGTAAAATATTTCCTGCTGTGCCCCGGTTTTACCACCGCCGCCCATAAAATACAGAAAATCCACCGCGTCATTTTCTTTTAGCTGCGTGGAGCCAAAATCCGCGCGCTGGACAAATTCGCCGTTGAGCTGCACGGAAACCATGTCCGGAGCCTCTACTTTTTTCAAGACCAGCAATTCCGCTATGGATAGGCCCGTCAGTTCGAGATTTTCCGCCGCGCCGTTAATTGTCAGGTGCATACTACTCTCCTATTTTATACTAATCATACCTAATTAGTAGTATATATTGGAGCGAGAACAATGTCAATTCAAGTTCGGCCATTTAAATAAATTCTCTGCAACTTCTGCGCTAAACTTGCGATATATATTCAGAGTGGAAAATTCTAGACATTCCTCTCAATAAAAAAAAGGAGCAAAATTATGAGTATGACAATTAGCAGAAATCCCTATGCATTTTCAAGCGCGGCTGGCTATGTTAAGAAAGTATCCGATGAAAAAACCGAGGTGATTGAGCCTATAACCAGTTCAGATAATGAATTGCAGGAAACAGCTCCTCCGTCAGAGCTTGAAAAGGTAAAGCCCGGTGTTTATCTCTATTATTTTAAGCTAGAAAAGAAAACTATCGAAACTGTCGAAGAATCTTCAACTGCACCTTTAGAGGGTTCTGCTACGGCAGTTCCTGCTGAAGAAATCGATACAATAATAGAAGAACGCAATATACCACTTAGATCTTACAGTAAAAAAATAACGGCTGACGGCACAGTAGAAACACTTATCGAGGAAACCCAGGAGCAGATTAAGACACTCCAAAGCGCAAGCAAGAAGATACTTGCGAATTAGCCAGTCTTTGCTCAAGGGCATATCCGGGCCTGCGCCTATACGCTTATAAACGCAGGCCTTTATTTTCCAGCAAATTCGTTTCACCTTCTCTTTTTATTTAGTATTTTATTTAATACCTTATGAAGTACCTTTTATGAAGCATGTGTTTTAATTTTCACTGCGACCAAACCCTGCCGCCGGGCAAACCAGCCCATCACGCCCAGACAGAACAGGCCGCAGAAAAAAAGCGTGAGCTGGCTGCCCAGCCAGGCGGTCAGGCGGCCGACCAGCAGACTGCCAAAGGGCAGCATGCCGTGAAAGGCCAGAATATAAAAACTGACCAAACGGCCGCGGTAGCGCGGCTGCACCAGCGTCTGCATGATAATATTACTGCCGAACTGCACGACCATACCGTGGCCAAGCAGGATCAAAAACAGCCAGTTCAACCACAAAATTTTATTGAACGCGACCAGCAGATACATCGCGCCCCAGAGCAGGCCGGCCTGCACAATGCTCTGCTCCAGATTGAGAATGTTCCGGCGGTAGGCCAGCTGCACCGCGGCGGTCAGCGAACCCAGCGAAACACCGGTCATCAGCCAGCCGAAAGTCGAGGCATCGCCGTGAAAAACTTCCTGTGCCAGCACCGGCAGAGTCACGGTGTAGGACATGCCGATCATGCTCATGCCGATAATCATAGTCACCAGACTGCGCATGGCCTTATCCGTGTACATATAGCGCGCACCGTCCAAAAAACTCTGCCAAAATGACATTGTATGTACATTGTCATCAGGCTGATAAACTTCCGTGCTGGGAATCGAAGTCAGGACAAAAAACATGGCCAGAGCGCACAAAGTATTTCCGAAAAAACAGCCGGTCTCGCCATAGAATTTAATAATCAAACCGAACAGGGCAAAACTGATAATGCGGGAGCAGTGATTGGACATCGAAAAAAGCGACAGCGCGTTGGAGATATGTTTTTTGTCCGGCACCAGCTCGCTGACCATAGACTGCCGCACGGACATATCCAGACCGGACACCACACCCAGACAGGAATTAAGCAGAAAATAAACCGGCACAAACTCAATCTGCCGCCAGGCCGCTATCGTCAGCAGCAAGCTAAAAGTCGTCGTACCCAGCACATAAAAACGCAGCAGAACTTTTTTATTGAAACGGTCGCTCAAAACCCCGGCGAACGGCGTCAGCAAAAAAACTGGCAGCTGTCCCAGAAAAGCGCAAAGACCCAGCAGCAGCGGATCCTGCGTCAGACGGTAAACCAGCCAGAGCACCGCGCTGGACTGCAGCCAGCCGCCGACCATCACCACATTCTGCGCCAGAAAAAAATTGCGGAAATACGGATAATGCAGCGAAGCAAAAACGCGCCGGAGATTGGCGGACACTAAATTACGCGCTCCGCAGATATTTTTTTCTTTATCATATTTATCATATATTATTAGTATGATAAAGGTTGCCTGATCTGTCAAGTTAAATTAAAGAAAGGGACAGGTAAAATGTCTGTTGCTGTTCTATCTTTTTGTTCGTGAAAAAGAGCCTACCGGCGGAATAGCGGGTGGAACGAATACCCTGACCGTCAAGGGACTGTAAAATTACCTGCGTAAACGAGCTGTTTAACAGGCCAATCATTACGGAGAGGACAATTTAGAGCCATGTAGAACAGCGCAAAAGCGGCGTTCCCTCCAACAGAACATATCTGGTAAGCATAAAGCCCGGTACGCTGGTGGCGTGAATACCGCAAACAAACAGTACCGGCCAGAGCGTTGCGCCGCAGAAATTATGAACACATCTATTCGTTTACACAGGTAACTTTACAGTCCCGTTATTGAAATGGATACCCGGATATTCAGAGCTTTTGCGGCGACCGAGCGTGCAATTAGGCGTGAACTACAAAATATTCGCGCAGCCCTAAAAAATTAAATATTTACCAGAGAAAGTGACAGGTAACAGAAAGGGACAGGTGAAATACCCTAATTTACGCTATGTATAATTTAACAGGCAAATGGGTATATATCTCTCTGTATAGGGAATTTTTTTTACAGGCGGGGGGACATGCTGCGCAGATATTTTTTGCTGTTTTTACTGGGGGCGGGTTTATTTATAAATCCGGCTGCCGCCCTGCCCGCGCCAGTCACGCCAGCGGATCCTGATTTTAACAAACAAGACTATCTGAAACAAATCAGCGCCAATTATGCCTGGGCGCTTGGCACAGGCAATGCCTATGAGGTCAAGATCGCGGTGCTGGACACCGGAGTACTGACTAATCACCCGGATTTACTTGTGGATACGGCAAGAGGCTGGGATTATGTGGATAACGATAGTACACCCAATCCAGATCCCGACAAATCAGCCATCTACTATCACGGCACGGCGGTGGCCGGCATAGCCGCGGCAGAGGGTAACAATAATGAGGGCGTAACAGGCGTGGCCTGGAATGCCCGGATAATACCGATAAAAGTACTGGATAACGATACCCTGAACAGCACGGATAAAATTATTCAGGGTATTAATCATGCTGTAAATAATGGCGCGGACATTATCAACATGAGTCTGGGCATTCCGGTGCTGGAAGATATAATGAATGATCCGGCTGTAAAGGCTGATTTAATAGCCCAAATCAAACAAAAAATCCCGGCTTTGAGTTTGCTTGATGACGATTTTATTGCAAACCTAGCCGCAGCCTTAATATCCAGTAATGTTGATACCGCTGCCTTAAAAGAAGCCTGCGATAATGCTTATAACAACGGGATCCTTCTGGTGGCCGCGATGGGCAATACCACGGTGAGCGGCACAATACCGAATTATGGATACATCACGTTAGATATTCCCCAGACAGTGACCTCTTATCCCGCCGGGTTCGAGAGCGTCATCGGCGTGGCGGGCGTCAATCCGGACAATACTATCGGCGACGGCTCGCTGTACGGCAGCGGCGATAAGACCACGGAATTAGCCGCGCCCTACTCCAATATGTACACTACCCATATAACAAAGGCAGGCAATGGAATATTAATCCCCAATTATAACTATGTCGGGCAGGGCACCAGCTATGCCACGCCGGTGGTCAGCGGCCTGGCCGCCCTGCTCAAAGGCACTTACCCGGATCTGACCAATAAAGAAATTCGGAAAATCCTGCAGATAACCGCCACGGATATGGGTGATCCGGGCAAAGATGATAAATACGGCTATGGCGTGGTCAATGCCTATAACGCGCTGAATATCCTCAATACCGCCGCGCCGCCGACTCTGGTCAGCTCTATCCCGGAAGACGGCGACAGCAGCGTCACTATCAATACCCCAATTACAATAACCGTAACCGACGACATCCGCGTTGCCGCCACGGCCAGCATTGAGGTGTCCACGGATAATATTAATATAATTCAGAGCGAGCTGAATTATTCCGGAGGAAATTTTACTTTTTACCCTCCGGGTGATTTTTATTATTATAACGACACGGTTTTTGTCACTTTTAATTTTGCCAATATTTTTGGCAAAACGGCGGAAGTTACTTTTTCTTTCACTGTAGCGCAGGACAACACTCCGCCGTGGATCGGCGATTTTACCGCTTCCAGCGCCACGGATAACGTGGATCTGCAATTTAGAGTCACGGATAATGAGACCGGCGTCAGCTGGTCGTCGCTGGAAGTGCTGATCAATGACGTGCTTATCGACGAGACTAATATCGGATACATAGACACCTCGACCGACGAGGGCTGGGTCTCTGTGAATTTTGTGGATAGTTTTTATTATGGAGAGTTCGTCTGCGTCACGATCAATATAAGCGATATCTCCGGCAATGCCAGCAGCGTGACCTGGGCCTACCAAACCGCCAGTCCGCCGGCGCCGGACGCACCAGTACTGGACTGGCGCGATCAGGGCCTCAACACCACGGATAATCAGCGCCTGATCATCTCCCGCCCGGCCACTATAGACGCCGTGGAATACTGGAATGTCTATTATGAAGTAAACGGGTCCGCCTATATTACAGAAAATATACCGGTCGTCACAGAAAGCATCACTCTGGAAGGCGTGTCGGATAATCAAATTGTGACCGCGGCTATACTCTGGATTGCCGCAAGCACCAACGTCACATCTAATTGGTCAGTCACGACCACTCTGAATATCGAGGATAGAACTCCGCCGCTGGCAACCAGCCCCCTTATTAACAGCGCCAATGTGCCGAGCATCATGAGTATTGATATTTTGGCGGCAGATGAAGACAGCGGGGTCAATCCGGATCCGGCCTCTATAAACATCGAAGTATACTCCGCGAAGCACGGGAATATTCCTATAACTATATCGTACAATTCCATTCATCCCGTACCTTATGAGCGGTTATTTTTCTTCAATCCGGTCGAGCCTTTTATGCGGGACAATCCTTTCTATCATGAGGGCCAGCTCGTTAGCGTCAATTTTGATTATGGCGACACGATATTTGTAACCGCCAGCATTGCCGATCTGGCCGGTAATACGGTTACCCTGAGTTACAGTTATACCACGGAAGAAGATAACACCCCGCCCTCGCTCAGCCTGAACGACGTCTCCGCAACCACCGTCAATATGCAGCTGGAATTCGCCGCATCCGACACGCAAACCGGCGTGTCCTGGTCTGCACTGGAAATTATAATTAATGACTCACTGATTGATCCGCTTAATCTTAATATTGAATATATCAACACCACTAACTATCAGGGTCTGGTCTCTCTAAATTTTGACTATAACTTTATTCAGGGCCAGATCTATAACGTAACGCTCAACCTGAAGGATGTTTCCGGCAATATCGGATCCTGCGCTATTACCCATATCATGGATATACCGCGGCCGGACAAGCCGACTCTGGAGTGGACGGACATGGGCCTGAACAGCATGGATAATCAAAAAGTTATCATCACCCGCCCGCCTACGCTGGACGCCGTGGAATACTGGAGTGTCTATTATGAAATAAACGGATACGCCTATATCACGGAAAATATACCGGCCGTTACCGAAAGTATCACGCTGGAAGATGTACTGGACAATCAAACCGTAACCGCGGCCATACTCTGGGTCGCCGCAGGCACCGGCGTTCAATCCAGCTGGTCTGACGCCGCCACGCTGAATATCGCAGACAGGACGCCGCCGGTAATGCTGGATTTCTCGCCCCGGAGTGACGCGCCGACTAATTCGAGCATTGCCATAACCGTCACGGACGACAGCGTGATCAGCGCGGACGCCTGTATAGAAGTGTCCACGGACAATGTGACCACTATCAATGGCAGCTTAAATTATGCCAATAATGTTTTCTTTTTTGAACCCGCGCAGAATTTTTATTATGGCGACATGGTATATGTCACGCTGAATTTTGCCGATGTTTTGGGTAACACCACCACCGCAAGTTTCAGTCTGGATGTGCACCGGGACACCACCACGCCGTACATAACAGACATTGTCACAGCCAGCAGCGTCAGCGCCGATATTGTTTTCTCTATTGTGGACGACGAGAGCGGGGTAAGCTGGAATACTCTGAAAATTTATAATTATAGTAATGGTAGTAGTAATGGCTCTGGTCTTATCGACTCAACCCGGATAACAGTCGATCCAGCCAGCGGACGGGTGACCATAGATCCCATCAATAATTTTAATTACGGGGAAGGTGTATATCTGCAAATCAGAATTTCCGATATATTTAACAATAATACCACTTTTGTTATTGATTACGACATAGAAAATCCCCCCGCACCGGACGCTCCGCAGTTAATCTGGCTGGATCATGGCCTGAACAGCGGGGATACTCAAGAAGTAATAGTAAGTCCGTCGGCCCTGCTGCCCGGCGTCGATCAATGGGAAATCCGTTTATATGCCAACAATACGGAATTCAACCGCTCGCAGCTTCCTCTACCCGGAGAGGGAGTCACGCTGAGCGGCATACAGGACGAGCAGGTCGTTTCCGCCAGCATACGCTGGATATATTCCGGTCATAACGCGGCGTCCAACTGGTCAGAGGAAGCCACGCTAAATATCGGCGACCGGACGGCGCCGGTGGTTCATTTACGCTCGCCGCTGAACAGCCTGCAGGATCCACCCGCGGCTATTTACATCGGAGTTACAGACAATTCCGTGCTCAGCACCAATATAGCGCTGGCAGTCACGCTCAACGACAGCCCCGCCGCCGGGTGG
>JAISQA010000036.1 GCA_031274525.1 Candidatus Margulisiibacteriota bacterium | reverse complement strand
AATGAAATGCACGCTCGGTCGCAAGCACAAAGTGCGACGTTAAGTGAGAGGCCACGGCGCGCGCAAGCAATATATTTATTACGCTGGCGGTTGGCAGTTTACACAGTTAATTTTACAGTCCTATAAATACGTACCCGGAAGTACAGTTTTTGCAATCATTACCGCGGCAGCGACCGAGGCCGTAATTCCTAACGGCTACGACCACCTCTGTCAAAATAAAAATCTGGTATACTCACATAAGAACATGCCGAAATTCAACATCCTCAAATTCACTTCCCTGTCCTCCACGAACCAATATGCGCTGGAGCATCTGGCCGAATTAAACGACCGCGCGGTCATTGTCAGCGAGGAACAGACCGGCGGGCGCGGACGGCTGGACAGGCGGTGGCTGTCGCCGCCGGGCCAGAATATTTACTGCTCGATCGTCCTCAAAAATCTCACGGATAAGCCCGCCCTGCTCACCATACTCGCCGCACTGGCCGCGGCCGAGACGCTGCGCAGCCACGCCGTCCCCGCCGGGCTCAAGTGGCCGAACGATGTGCTGGTCAAAGACAAAAAGATTTGCGGCATACTCGCCGAGGCCAACACGCAGGGACTGGTCCTCGGCCTCGGCTTAAATGTCAATATGCCGGCCGCAATGCTGGCGCAGATCGGCCAGCCGGCGACCTCGCTGCTGGCGGAAACGGCGCGGACTTTTGACCGGGAGCAGTTGTTGAATGAACTGCTGGAAAAATTTTTTACTTTTTATGAACACATTCTGGCGCGCGGATTTGCTTATATAGTAAAAATTTGGCAAAATGAGCTGCATATAATAGGTAAAGAAGTGCATATCCAGACCGGGCAAAAAGAGTTCAGAGGAGTTGTCACCGGGATCGGCGAGGACGGAGCGTTAATAGTCGAGACAGCTCAGGGCCCGGAAAAAATACTGGCGGGAGACGTGCATGTTGTGGGTTAGCGCATTACAATTGACCATTGCCGGCATGAGCGTGGTTTTTGTTTTTTTAATTGTGCTGGTCTACGCGATTAACCTGCTGGGCCTGATTGTGCCCCAGTTGTTCCCGGAGCCGGCCGCGGTGCCGCCGCCGGAGGAAGCAGAAGACACCGGCAGCCTGATCGCGGCGATAGTCACCGCCCTGACCAGCGTTAAACACTAATTACAAGGAGCAACTCTATGGCCAGAAAAAAAATCGCAGTAATCTGCACCGCTTTCCGCGATGGATTTCAGTCCGTATTTGGCGCCAGAGTGTTCATGCAGGATTATCTGCCGGCCATTGAAGCCGCGGCCGCCGCCGGTATCACACACTTCGAATTTGGCGGCGGGGCGCTGTTCCAGAGTTCGTTTTTTTACACCAATGAAAACGCCTTTGAAAATATGCGGAAATTTCGCGAAATCGTCGGGCCGGAAGCTACTCTGCAGACGCTGGCCAGAGGCGTAAATGTGGTGGGGCTGGAATCCCAGCCGCGCGACATCATCAATCTGCACGCCAAACTTTTTAAGAAATACGGCACGACGACTATCCGTAATTTTGACGCGCTGAACGACGCCGACAATCTGGAATACAGCGGCCAGTGCATAGTCAATAACGGACTCCAGCACGAGGTCGCGATCACCATGATGGATCTGCCGCCGGGCTGCGCGGGCGCGCATGACGTGGCTTTTTACGAAAAAACCCTGCGCCGGATCCTGGATTCCGGCATACCCTGCACTTCGCTATGCTTCAAAGACGCTTCCGGCACGGCCAATCCGCACAAAGTGCACGAAACGATCAAGATGGCCAAAAAACTGCTGGGCCAGAATATTCCGATCGGTTTTCACACGCACGAAACCGCGGGCATTTCCGTCGCCGCGTATATCGCCGCGCTTGAGGCGGGCGTGGACAGCATCGACCTGTCGCTGGCTCCTGTTTCGGGCGGCACCTGTTCGCCGGATATTTTGACCATGCTGCACGCGCTTCAGGGCCGGGAGTACGATCTCGGCCTCGACCAGGAGAAAGTGCTCAAAGCCGAGGAAGTCCTGACCGCCTGTCTGAAAGATTATTTTGTGCCGCCGGAAGCCAAAGCGGTGTCGCCGCTAATTCCGTTCTCGCCCATGCCGGGCGGCGCGCTGACCGCCAATACACAGATGCTGCGCGACAACGGCATACTCGACCGATACCCGGAGATTATCAAGGCTATGGGTGAAGTCGTCCGGCGCGGCGGCTTCGGCACCTCCGTCACGCCGGTGTCGCAGTTTTATTTCCAGCAGGCTTTTAATAATGTCATGTTCGGTCCGTGGGAAAAATTTGCGGACGGTTACGGCAAAATGCTTCTGGGCTATTTTGGCAAAACTCCGGTGGCGCCGGATGAGACGCTGGTCAAGCTCGCCGGGGAAAAAATGGGCCTGCCGCGGACTACAGAAAAAGTCGTGGATCTCAACGAAAAAGACCCGGCCAAAGGTATTGCGGCCGCCCGGAATATGCTCAAAGAAGCCGGTCTGGCCGACAGCGAGGAAAATATTTTTATCGCCGCGACCTGTAAAGAAAGAGGTCTGGCTTTTCTCAAGGGCGAGGGCAAGATCGGCGTGCGCAAAATCGAAAGAACCCCCAAATCGGATAATTTTATGGTCACGGTCAACGGCAAAAAATATCCGGTCATTTACAAAAACGGCGTGGCCACGGTGGACGGCAAGAAATATGATATCAAAATCGAGGCCGGTATTCAGGATACGACCACCAAGAATATCCTGGAACACAGCGCGGATTCGCTGGAGATCAAGACGCCGTTTCCCGGCACTATACTTAAAGTGCTGCGCGAGGCCGGCAAACGGGTGCTCCAGAATGATGTGCTGTGCGTCATCGAAGCAATGAAAATGGAAACCGAGATCAAGGCTCCGCGCGATGGCGTGCTGCTGGCGGTCAAAGTAAAATCCGGCGACACGGTCAGCAGCGAGCAGGTGCTGGCGGTCATCGGCTAGGGGCAAATAATGGAAACGTTTAATTTACTGCATCTTTTTCAGAACATCCTGTCCGGCACCGGACTGCTGAATATTACGCTGGCCAATATTGTGATGATTCTGGTCTGTTTTTTGCTTATCTATCTGGCGGTGGGTAAAGGCTTCGAACCGCTGCTGCTCATCCCCATCGGCTTCGGCGGCCTGCTCTCCAATATCCCGCTGGCCGGGATCATCGAGGAAGGCGGTTTTTTATATTATGTCTACAACGCCGGCATCGCCACGGGTATTTTTCCGCTGCTGATCTTTATCGGCGTCGGCGCAATGACCGATTTTGGGCCGCTGATCGCCAATCCGCGGCTGGCGCTGCTCGGCGGCGCGGCGCAGTTCGGCATATTCACCACGCTCATCGGCGCGGTGGCCATACCCGGACTGGACTTCACGCTGCGACAGGCCGCCTCTATCGGCATCATCGGCGGAGCGGACGGCCCGACGGCGATATTTGTGACCAGCCGTCTGGCGCCGGAGCTGCTCGGCGCCATAGCCGTGGCCGCCTATTCTTATATGGCGCTGGTGCCGATCATTCAGCCGCCGATAATGCGCTGGCTGACCACCGACGCGGAACGCAAAATAAAAATGACCCAGCTGCGCCACGTCAGCAAGCTAGAAAAAATCCTTTTCCCGCTGGTCGTGCTGACACTCTGCGCTCTGTTCGTGCCGTCCGCCGCTCCGCTCATCGGCGCGCTGATGTTCGGCAATCTCCTGAATGAATGTGGCCAGACCAACCGGCTGGCCGAGACCGCCAAAAACAATCTTATAAATATCGTGACTATTCTCCTCGGCCTGTCCGTCGGCTCCAAGCTGAACGCCGGGGCTTTTTTGACATTCCAGACGGTCGGCATCATCCTGCTGGGCCTGGTTGCTTTCGCCATCGGTTCGGCGACCGGGGTGCTGATGGCCAAATTTATGAACCTATTTTCCAAACAAAAGATCAACCCGCTGATCGGTTCGGCCGGAGTCTCCGCCGTGCCCATGGCCGCGCGCGTGTCCAACAAACTGGGACTGGAATCCGACCCGCAGAATTTTCTAATGATGCATGCTATGGGCCCCAATGTCGCCGGGGTCATTGGCTCGGCGGTGGTGGCGGGTGTGCTGCTGGCGGTGTTTCAGTAAATCAGCGAGAGCACTGCGCGTAGTTAGTTATGCCACTCTCATAATAAAAATTAGCGTGTAATAACCCGGTACGGTATCAACAACAATCGATACAGGAGTGGTTGACCCGCCGCCAGTCACTGTTCCTGTCGGGGTCATAGCAAAATCAAATCCGCCACCATTAGACCCATTGCTTCCACCGTCCCATGTATGTGTAGAACTATTTTTTACCGTAATAGCGCCGGACGCTTTAGCGTCATCTTTCAATATTCCGCTATAACTTCCGGTCACTTTATCTCCAGTAAAGGTATGCACATGATCTGGCAGATGCTTAGCCTCTATAGAAAAAGGGCGGCTGTCTGCACCGCCTGTACTACCAGCCGTCGCGCCGCCGCGGACAAATTTATTCACCAGATTTGGTGTGCCATTACTACCGTCGCATTTATACCAGCCCGGCAGCGTGCTGTTATTTACCCAGCCGCTTCCGTTATACATCAGGA
>JAISQA010000019.1 GCA_031274525.1 Candidatus Margulisiibacteriota bacterium | reverse complement strand
TTTTTAATTTCCGAATAACCTCATCCAGCAGGTCGGCCACGCCGCCGCCGGTAATCGCGGAAATCGGCAGGATTTTTTCCAGCCCCAGATCGTAAAATTCATAGAGATTGAGATCGCGTTTGCTGGTTTCCATTTTATTGACGGCGAGCAGCACGGGGCGGTCGCTGCGCCGCAGCAGCAGGGCGACTTCTCTGTCCAGCGGATGCAGTCCGTATTTGCCGTCCGTCACCATTATAATCAGATCCGCTTCCTGTACGGCGGTCTGCACCTGAGCCGCGATATCTTTTTGAAAATCAATGCTGCGGTTGAGGCTGTCGTCGTTGTAAATGCCGCCGGTGTCGATGACCGCAAATTTACAGCTGCTCCATTCGGCCTCGAAATACTTACGGTCGCGGGTGACGCCCGGTAAATCATGAACTATGGCTTCGCGGCGGCCGAGTATTTTATTGGCCAGAGAGGATTTGCCGACATTGGGCCGGCCGACTATCGCGACCGTTTTGGACATTATTTTTAAGCCGCGGGATTAGCCGCTGGCTGCTCCGCCGCCGCCGGTTCTCCGGCGCGCAGCGAGAGGGCGATTTTTTTATTCTGCGGCTCCAGCCGGATAACCCTGGCTGTCAGCTCCTGTCCGGGCTGCACGACTTCCTGCGGATACTTGACCTGTCTTTCATCCGACATTTCCGTGATGTGGATCAGGCCTTCCACACCTTCTTTGATCTGCGCGAACGCGCCGAACTGGGCGAGGCGGGTGATCTTGACCGGCAGCCGGTCGCCGACCTTAATATCCTGTATCGCTTCTTCCCAGGGATCTTTTTGCAGCCGCTTGAGACTCAGGGAGATGCGCGTGTTTTCCTCATCGATACCGATGACATAGACGTCAATTTCCTGTCCGACTTCCAGCACGTCCTCGACCTGGGCCACTCTGTCCCAGGCCAGCTCCGAGATGTGCACCAGCCCGTCAAATTCGCCCAGATTGACAAAAGCGCCGAAAGACTTGATGCTGCTGACTTTACCTCGGACTACCTCTCCCGGATGAATGCTCTTGAGCGCCTCCTGCAGTTTGACCAGCGTTTTTTCTTTGGAGGCCTTGTGGGAGAGGAGCAGTCTCTTGCGGCTGCGGACGATTTTCAAAACTTTGCAGTAAATGCTGCTGCCGACCAGCGAATCCAGTCTGGTCAGATCCTCGCGGTCCAGCTGGCTGGCCGGAATGAAAGCATTGATGCCTTCGTAATCAGCATTGAGGCCGCCGTCTCTTTTGCCGGTGACTTTGACCAGAATGTCCTCATTGTTGGCCGCCGCAGCATTGAGCTTGCTCCAGCCCAGCTCATAGTCCGCGCGTTTTTTGGAAAGGATCGGATTGCCGGCTTTGTTTTCCAGGCGCATGATCTTGACATTGATTTTGTCGCCGGGCTGGCAGATCTCCGTGGCTTTGACGCTGGCGCGGCTGCTGATCTCATCCGGCTCAATGATACCCTCGGATTTGAAAGCAATATCGACATAAATGCTGCCGTTGATGATGCGGCTGACCGTGCCGGAAATGATGTCGCCTTCCTGATAATTTTTGACCGTGCCAAAAAGTTTTTCAAATTCATCCTCGGCGTTGGGCGGGGAGTCCGGCGCGGCCTGCTGCGCGGCTTCCGGGCCGGCGGCGTCCTGCGCTTCCTGACTGAGCGCGGTACCCTGCAGGGATTTTTCTTTTATTTCCGGGCTGGCTTTGACTTCCTCAAGATTGGTTGATTCGAATCCGGTGGTGCCTAATGCATCGATAGACATGATAGAATTCCTCCTCGTTTATAGCGTTTAGCAAAATATTTTCCTTTTTACCGTAGTGTCGTTAGCTTTCAAGTCCAGCCGCAATATGCCAGCGGCATATTGCTTGCTATACCCTTGCTCAAGCACTGAGTATAACCTCAGTGCTTTTAGCGCTTAAAAGTGCCGAGGACAGGACTTGAACCTGCATGAGTGTGACCTCGCTAGAACCTGAATCTAGTGCGTCTGCCAATTCCGCCACCTCGGCTAAAATTACAAGGACAGTATTTTAACGCAAGATGTATAATACCGCAAATGTTTAAGCTCAAGTCTGACTATCAGCCTGCCGGAGACCAGCCGCGGGCTATCGCCCGGTTGAATAAAATACTGGCTGCGGAAACTCCGCAGGCCTGCGTGCTGCTCGGCGTAACCGGTTCCGGCAAGACTTTTACCGTGGCCAATGTCATTCAGCAGATCCAGAAGCCGACGCTGGTCATTGCCCACAACAAAACGCTGGCCGCGCAGCTGTACAGCGAATTCCGGGAGTTTTTCCCGGAGAACGCCGTGGAGTATTTTGTCAGTTATTATGATTATTATCAGCCGGAAGCTTATATTCCCTCGACGGACACTTACATCGAAAAAGACGCTTCGATCAATCAGGAGATCGACCGCCTGCGCCATTCGGCCACCAAAGCCCTGATGACCAGAAAAGATGTCATTGTTGTCGCCTCCGTGTCCTGTATTTACGGTCTTGGCGTGCCGGAAGAATACTTCAACACGGTCTTTTATCTCAAGCAGGGCATGTCTATCCCGCGCGACGCGGTGATCAAGCGTCTGGTCGAGATGCAGTATGAGCGCAACGACACGGACGTGAGCCGCGGCAAATTCCGGGTCAAGGGCGACACGCTGGAGCTGGTGCCGCCGGATCAATTGAATATTGTGCGGCTGGTGTTTTTTGGCGATGAGCTGGAGAAAATCACGGAGCTCAATCCGGTGACGCATAAGCAGCTCCAGACCTGGGCCGACATAGCCATCTATCCGGGCAAACATTACATCACCGATAAAGACCGGCTGGAGCTGGCGCTGCGGAATATCCAGCAGGAGCTGACGGAGCAGATCGCTTTTTATGAGCGGGAAAAAAATTTGGTCGCGGCCCAGCGCATCAAGCAGCGCACGCTCTATGATCTGGAAATGATCCGCGAGATCGGCTACTGCAACGGCATTGAGAATTATTCCCGGCATCTGGAGCTGCGGCAGGCCGGTTCGCCGCCCTCGACCCTGCTGGATTATTTTCCCGCGGATTTTCTGCTGGTCATCGACGAATCGCATGCCACCGTCTCGCAGATCGGCGGCATGTCCGCGGGCGATAAGGCGCGCAAAGACCGGCTGGTGGAATACGGTTTTCGGCTGCCGTCCGCCTGCGACAACCGCCCGCTGACTTTTGCGGAATTTACGGCCAAAGTCCGGGATGTGATTTATGTCTCTGCCACGCCGGCGGAGCACGAGCTGGCGCAGGCCGGGCGGGACAGGGTGGTGGAGCAGATCATCCGCCCGACGGGGCTGGTCGACCCGCAGGTGGAGCTGAAGCCGGTGGCCGGGCAGGTGCCGGATCTGATCGCCGAGGCGGAAAAAGTCATCGCGCGCCGGGAACGGGTGCTGGTCACGGCCCTGACCAAGCGCATGTCCGAGGAATTGAGCCAGTTCCTGCTCACCAAAGGTTTTAAGGTCTGCTATCTACATTCGGATATCGAGACGCTGGAGCGCGTGCGCATCCTCAACGATTTGCGTGCCGGTAAATACGATATACTGGTCGGCGTCAATCTCCTGCGTGAAGGGCTGGATCTGCCGGAAGTGTCGCTCATCGCCATACTGGACGCGGACAAGGAAGGCTTTCTGCGCTCGGAACGCTCGCTGATCCAGACTATCGGCCGCGCCGCGCGCAATATTCACGGGCGCGTGATACTCTATGCGGACAAATTGACCGATTCGCTGGACAAAGCGGTCAGGGAGACCAACCGCCGCCGGTCGATACAGCTCAAACATAACGCGGAGCATGGCATCACGCCGGAGACGATTAAGAAAAATATTAAAAAAAGCGTTGTGGCCGATGAAACTGTTTTGACCCAAAAACCGCCGCTCAAAAATCCTCTGGAATTACTGAACTATGTGGAGCAGCTGCGTCAGGAAATGTTCAAAGCCGCGGAGGCTCTGGATTTCGAGCGGGCCGCGCTCTTGAGAGATAAATTAAGAGAACTGGAATAGCAGCCTACAGAAAAGTTTTTTCTAACAAGGGAATATCATCAACCATAGCCTGCCATATTTGCTGCATGTCCAGCTGGCCGTAACCATGCGCCGCAATATTGCGTACGGCTATTATCTTAGGCCACTCTATTTCAGGATATTTTTCCTTGTATTGATCGGACAGGCGGTTGGCGGCTTCTCCGATAGAAATCAGTGACATGGCTATAGCATGCTGGATAATTTCATCATTTAAGAATTTAGTTTTGTCCACGCTGTCGAGAGTATTTCGGATAAATAATAACTCTTCTTTTAAGATTTTTAGCGCATTACTCTCCCGATCAGCCATAAATATTGATGGTTTTACCTATAGTCAGCATATCCTTTCGCACGAGGGGCAGGGTAATTACATCAACAGCAGAATGTAAACTTGCCTGCAATTCGGCTTTAAAGCCCATTACATCAAAAATAGAGGGCGGGGCTTTACTAAACTCTACCAAAAAATCGGTGTCAGAGTTCTCCGTAGCCCTGCCTTCGGCATACGAACCAAAAAGGCTGACGGTTTTTAAAGCATATTTACCGGCTAGCGGAATGACCGCAGCTTCTATGTCTGCAAGTGATAACACAAAAACTCCTTATCGTCTTAAAAAATCCGCTGTTCTTTTTTGATTATAACATATTTCCGTGGCCTGTATTGAAGCGGCTAGAGGCTTAAAACTCTATTTTCGATGCTGGTCGCCGGGCTTGTTCTTTTGCCGGGTTCCCGCAAATACACGTAAATAAAATTGGCGTCGCGCGGCAGGTCATTGTAAACAAAAAACTCGCCGGCGGCTTTGGATTTTACGGTGGTCTGGCCGTGCTTGAGTAGCGCGCCGGTCTCATCCGTGTAGATAAGGACGGTGGCTTCGGCCGGACAGGAATAATAAGCGCTTTCCAGATACCTGCCATGACCATTTTCCAGAACAAAAAGTTTTTCTGCGGGTACCGGCGCAGTCAGCGGCGCCAGCGGGTCTTCCTGGGCGGCAGGAGCCTCATCTATAGCATTGCTAACCGTGCCGCACCCATAAATAAACAGCAAAAGGCTGCTAAAAATTAAAATAAGAATAACCGGCCATTTCCGCATGGTAATTTCCCCCTTTTATGAACGGTAATTAAAATGCAGATTTTATGCCAGTAAAAACGGCCTATTTAGCGCCCAAAGTGGGCAATTTTGAACACGGCGGGCTTGTTAGCCTTGTCTGAAAGTATTTTATAGGGGCGTTTGGGGCAGTTAGCCAGCTTTTTTTAGTTTGACCGGAGCAAGCCCATAGCCTAAAGACTGCATTACACCGGATATTACTTTGTAGGACGGTGTGGATTTTTTGGACAGGGCCCGGTAAAGGTTTTCCCGATTTAAGCCAGAGTCCTTTGCCACGTTGCTCATTCCGCGAACTTTAGCGACATTACCCAGCGCATAAGCGACAAAACCGGGGTCGCCATCTTCGAACGCTGTTTCTAAATAAAGCTGAATGTCTTTTTCTGTTTTAAGATGTTTGGAAAAATCATAATCATTAACTTTTACCATAATAACAAAACCTCCTGTTTAAGTTTCCGGGCCAGTTTTATATCTTTGCTCTGGGTAACTTTATCGCCTCCACACAAAAGCAATATTAAGCAGTTATTTTTATTTATAAAGTATAATCTATAACCGGGCCCGAAATAGATTTTTTTTTCAAAAATCCCATCACCGACGGATCTAACGTTGCCCATATCTCCGTTTTTCATTCTGTAAATATGCTTGTCTATAATAGTTACCGCTTTTCTGTCCTTTAATCTGTCGTGCCAGGCGTCGAAATTGTCAGTTGTTTTTATAGCAATTGGCACAAGAACATTGTAGCTATTTAGCTACATATTGTCAAATAGTTGTATGAGCTGCACACATATTGGTACTGTAAAATTAACTGTGTATACGGCCAAATGCGCAATATTAATAGCTGCGCGAATATTTTGCTTCGCACGCCATAGATATGTGTCCCGTCCTTCTGCCCCGCAACGCTCTGGATACGGCGGCTTATTATTTATCTGTCCGCTCTGCGTACTGGCTACATGTTCACTGCTAGACCGCGTACCTGCGGTGATCCGCTTTTGCTCTGGTTGGAATAATCCTGCGCAGAGTTGCCGGAGGAGTTATTTAACCAGCGTCTGGTAAGTAAATGCACCACTGCTGCCGCCGCTGCCGCTGGCCGACAAAGTGGTAATAGTGACATCGAAACGCCTTACTCTGTGATTATCTGCCTCCGGCACAGAGACTGGCGGGATGAACGAATTACTGCCGGGCACGCCGGTGTAGCTGCCCAGCGCTTGAGTCCCGTTAAGATCGGCATAAGCCTGCACAGTCACGGAGCCCATAGCCTGCATATTGCTTAGCTGCACCGTGCCATTCCAGTAAACATCATCCGGCAATATGGCGGTGAGCTTTACATTACTGAAAGCAAAGCTTTCTGGATTGTCAAAATTGAGCGTGTAATTAACCTGTTCCCCGGCGCTGGCCTGAGTCTTAGAAGCCGCCAGCGTGAGATTGATCTGCGAATCGCGTATGGAAAAGGTAAAATAACCCGGCGCCGGAGGATAGGCCCCCCAGCCGGCGGTGTCCGTGGTATTGTTCACGCTTACCCGCCAGTAATATGTGCCGGGCGTGTTAATGGCGGAAAAAGTATGGGTAGCCGCACCGCCGCGCGGGTAGGCCGCCCCGGATCTGCTGGAATGCAGCGGCGAGGTGAAATTCGCATTGTTGGCGATCTGTATCCCGTATTGCAGAGGCGTGCCATTATGATAGCCCAGATCTTCCAGACTAAAATTAACGCTGGAAACTCCGCTGGTAAATATGGTGCCGCTGGCCGGGGTTATGTTAAATACAGCCTGCGGCACTTCTCTGGCCTCGGTGGAGCCCCCGCTGGCGTTGCGCCACGGCTCATAATCTATCTCTGCCGTACCGCTAAAATTAGCGGTGGACGGCTTGGCTGCGCCCCAATAATTGTTTTCCAGTTTTACTACTGAGCCCACACCGGCGGTCACGCGGGGATTGGCGGCGGAAAAATTATTGTTCAGGAAATTACCCGCGGGGATGCTCGCGCTGCCGGATATATTCAGGGCATAGGAGCTGCTGCTATAGCCGCTGACTGTATTATTCTGAAATACCGGGGTCCCGCCGGATATATATACAGCGCTGCCGCCGGCCGTGTTATTGAAAGAAAAACTATTGTTTGTCAGCTGCGGAGAGCCGCCGCTGATCGTAAGCGGCCGGGCCGCCGCCTGACCAAAAGTGCTGGAGCTCACGACCGGAGAACCGCCGGTGATCTCCAGCGCCGCCGCCTGGGTCTGGTATTTATTCGAGGTGTATTTATTGCTGTTGGTGGCGTTCGGGCCGATACGGTTGACGGTGGTGTTGAGGCCAAAACTGCTAAAGGTACAGTTCGCCACATTGGCGGAGGAGCTCTGGTCAGTGATCCCGATAGTGGCATTGGAAATGGTGGTGTTGGTTATTTGCGAGCTGCTGCCGCTGGCCAGAGTGAAACCGCTCCAGGTGCTGGCAGAGCGGAAAACATCGGTATTGGAAGTGAAAGTTCCGCTATTCGTAATGCCGCCGGTGGTCATCTCTACGGTAGAACCGGCCAGCCAGAGTG
>JAISQA010000028.1 GCA_031274525.1 Candidatus Margulisiibacteriota bacterium | reverse complement strand
TCCCGGCTCCAGTAAAACAAACTGCGCCTGTCCATATCTCCGAGATTGCAGAGCTGCACCTCGATATTTATTTTAGCGCCATCGTTCGTAACAGCCAGAATATCCAGAATACCGGTCTTCGCATCGATGGTCTCCGCCGCCAGCGTCTTGTTTTCCAGAATTTCCACACTCTGCAATTTATCCTGCCCGGTTCTTTTTAACACAGCGTTGAGAAATGACAAAAGCTGTGTCTCGTCCCCTTTCTCCCCCATATATTTCATGAACAAAAAATCATTCAACGGATTCAACCTCTCTGCCATATTTTTTACCTGCCTTTCTTAAAGAATTTATGCCAGCTGCACAAACCCTAAAATGCAAAAAATATGCCAACTGGCATTTTTTTGGGATTTTTACTTTTGAGAGAAAGGGACAGGGCAGAGCGGTCAGTGAGCCGGCGCACTGGGTATTTTATCTGTCCCTTTCTCTCTTTCTCTCAGGCCGATATATTTATCCCGCTCCGGGGCGATACCCCGGCCTAATATATTCTAAAAACTTGATGCAAGTATTCAGGCTGTACGCTCGATAGTTATGCTGTAAAAGGGGAGGATTTTTATGGACAACGAACTATTATTTCAGCCGCAGGAACAGACGGAATTGGCGCCGGTGCTCGCTATGCCTGTGGAGATCAATCATTTTGAGGAATTGCTGCAGGGGCGCTTAACCCCGGCGGTTTGCGCGAAACCCGCCGCTATTATTCAGAACGTCATTCTGGCGGCGCTGGAAGCCAGCGGTGTCAGCTTGAGCAAGCCGGAGATTCTGGTCGAAGCCGCGGCCGGCGATCCGGACATTTCTGCCGAGATCCTGGGCCTGGCCGATAAAATAATCAGCCGGGATATTCAATAGATAAGGATGTAAAAGCAGAGGTAATATTTCTGTAATTTTTTTGAGGCAGCACCAGGGGGGAGCTGCCTTATTTTATTTTCTTGTATACTGTCGCCCGGGTCAGCCCCAGCGAACGTGCGGCCTGCGTGATATTGCCGTTAAAATATTTTATCCGTGCCAGAATAGCGTTCTTTTCGATCTCGGCCAGCGCGGGCAGGGGGCCGGGCGCAGGGGCAATCCGGCTGTGCTCGCTGACCGGAGTGCGCCCGCTGAACGCAGCCGGAGCGGCGGCGCTGTTCACCGGCGTGCTGAGGAGATTGCCGAACAGCAGGTCGGTGTGTTCTATCAGCTGTCCGCTGCTCAGGAGATAAGCGCGCTTGACGATATTTTCCAGCTCGCGGATATTGCCCGGCCAGCTGTAATGCAGCATGCTGGCTCTGGCCTGCTCGCTAAATCCGGCTATTTGTTTTTTGCCGTTGAGATTTTCCTCGCGCAGAAAATATTCCGCCAGCAGGATAATGTCCTGCCCCCGCTCGCGCAGGGGCGGCACGGTGATCGGGAACACCGCCAGCCGGTAATACAGATCCTCGCGGAACTTCTGCGCGGCGACTTCATTGATGAGCTTGCGGTTGGTGGCGGAAATAACCCGCGCGTCAATGTCGATAATTTCGTTGGAGCCGAGGCGGGAGAGCTGCTTGTTTTGCAGGACGCGCAGCAGTTTGGTCTGCAGGCCCAGCGGCATTTCGCCGATCTCATCGAGGAAGATAGTCCCCCGGTGCGCTATTTCAAATTTGCCGGGCTTGCTGCGGTCGGCGCCGGTGAACGCGCCTTTTTCGTAGCCGAAAAGCTCGGCCTCAATGAGCGTTTCGGGCAGCGCCGCGCAGTTGATCGCGACGAAAGGCTTGTCCTTGCGGCCGCTCTGATAATGAATGATCCGGGCGGCCAGTTCTTTGCCCGTGCCGGACTCGCCTTCGAGCAGGACGGGCACCGCGCTGTCAATAACCGCCTTCATCTGCTGAAAAAGGGCATACAGCGCCGGAGAATTGCCGATCATCCGCAAAGGGACAGGCACATTGTGCAGGGTCTCGAAACGATAATTTCCTCTGGACATAGTATAAATATTTTACACTATGTATAATTTTTTGACAATTACATGTATAGAAAATATACATTGTTTTGGCCGCGGAATTGCCGCCAATCCGCAGGAAACGCCAAAAAACTGATATTGAGGCGTTTATTCAGTATGCCCTGCGCGCAGTCCGGTCAGCCTGGCATAAAAATTGTTTATATAGTGGACAGCACAACGAAAGGAGATGGTAAATATGTTACCGGGTTTAATCAGGAGAGGGGATTTTGGCGATTTGCTGGAAAGGTTCTTTGACAATCCGCTGGACGGCCACGCGGAACACAACTGGGGTTTTTATCCGAAGGTCGATATTCACGAGGATAAGGACAATGTTTATGTCGAGGCCGACCTGGCCGGTCTGGAACAGAAGGACATCAAGATCGAAATAAATGAAGACAATGTGCTCCGGCTGGCCGGTGAGCGGAGCTTCAAAAAAGAGACTGACCAGAAAAACTTTTACCGGCTGGAAAGGCAGTACGGCAGTTTTGAAAGACGTTTCGCGCTGGGGCAGAATATCGATGCGGACGCGGTCAAAGCCGAATTTAAGAACGGCGAGCTGAAATTGATCGTGCCCAAAAAAGCCGGGAAAAAAGCGCGGACAATAGAAATTAAATAATGCTGGTACCGATACCCTTTATTCCAGCGCCCAAAAATTAGCCAGAGGGGCAGGCGAAAAGCCTGTCCCTTATCGCTGTTGACATTATTACCGAATACTGGTAAAATTGTAACAGGTAACAGGTAACAGGTAACAGGTAACAGGTAACAGGTAACAGGTAACAGGTAACAGGTAACAGGTAACATTTTTGTATTACTAAGTACTAACTATGGAAAACAACAAAGAAACCAAACAGAAACTCATAGATGCCGCTTTGAAATTATTCAAAGACCCCGGGTATCAGGATTTAACTATCGAACAGCTCTGTGAAACGGTGGGTATTTCTAAGAATACTTACTATTATTATTTTGAATCCAAAGAAGCCCTGCTGCTGGCCTGTATCGGCGAGCAAAAGACTTTGACCATGCAGGAGCTGTCTAAAATACTTTTGTCTGAGCCGAATCATTTTGAGCAGCTCTGGCTGCTGTATAAAAAACGGATAGATTTCGTTATGGGCTGCGGCGCCAGTTTCCTGCGCGGGTTGCACAGCATTAAAGCGATACAGTGCATGGACGGGGCAGTCAAAGATAAACACGAAATGCTGGAGATCGAGATCGACATTATCCGCAAGGCTCAGGATGCCGGCGAGGTGCGCAATAAATCGGAGGCGCGGGCCCTGACCGTGGCGACCGGGATGCAGTTTATGGGCGTCTTGCTGGTCTGGGTTTTTTGGGACGGTAAATTTGATCTGGCCGAAATATTTCGCTCGGCGCTGGAGGCTACCTTTGATGTGCCGCCCGAAGCGCGGCAGGGCGGGGATTTGTATGCGCAGTCTATGTCGGCGATGCAGCTGAAATAAATAAAAAAGGCTTAATTTTACACTGGCTGCATTATTGAATGTATGCCTGTTTGGGGAAGAAGATGCAAAATAAATATAAACTAATAATTGGCTGGCTGGCGCTGGGCAGTCTGGTTTTAAGCGCCGAAACGTTTACGCTGGAAAACGCCATTGATTACGCGTTGCAGCACAGCCCGCAGTACAGGGTCATATATAAGGACAAAGAGATCAGCCGCGCTCAGTCTTTCGCGGGTTACGGCGAGGTGCTGCCGCAGCTCAATTACAGCTATACGGAATCCACGCGTAAATCTCCGTCCAGCCCGGAAATGGTAGCACTGGGCATGGGCGGGGATGAGACCAGAACCAAAATCAAAGAGCTGTCCGCCCAGCAATTATTATTCAGCGTCAATGGTCTGGCGGCGCTCAAGGCTTCCCTGTCGTCCGGCAGACTGGCGGATTACACTTACGCGGACAGCAAAGAACAATTTGTGCTTTCCGTCAAAAAAGCTTTTTTTGACCTGCAAATGAGCCGGGAATTGCTGCGGCTCAATCAGGAGCTGGCGGCGCAAACAGAGCATTACGCGCGCAACGCTCAGCTGATGTTTGACAACGGCACGATCGCCCGCAGCGAGCTTTTGAACGCGCGTATTCAGCTGTATGAAGCGCAGAAAAATCTGACCAACGCCGGCAAAGCTGCCGCCGCGGCCGGTTACAATCTGAATACGCTGATTGGCCTGCCGCTCACGCAGAATACCGCGCTGGCGGCCTATAACGTGACCGTGGACGAAACGTTTTTGACCAAAAATTTGGACGCGGTCGAGCTGGCGGAGCAGGCTTACGCGCTCCGGCCGTCGTTTCTGGCTTTCCACGAGGCGGTCGAGCTGAACAAAGCCGCTTATCTCAATGCCTGGGGCAGCTCTCTGCCGGCGCTTTATTATGTGTATTCCAAACAGAGCAGCGAATATGACCCGGCTTCCCTGATGTCCCCTGACGGCGACACGGAAACCTGGGCGCTCAGCGCCAAATGGAACTTTTTTGCGGGCGGCGCCAACTGGTTCCAGATCCACGAGAAAGCGAACAACCGGGATAAATATGCAGAGCAGGAGAAAATCCAGCGCAATGCCGTCCTGATCGAGATCCAGAGCGCGCTGGATGAGCTGCGCGCGCAGCTCCAGACTGTTTTGGGCGCGCGCGAACAAAACCAGCTGGCCGCGGAATCCCTGCGTATTGCTCAGATCAACTTTGAGTCCGGCAACGGCACCAGCACGCAGCTCAACGACGCTTTGATCCAGCGGCAGAGTTCCGCCACCAATCTCATCAAGGCTTTGTATGATTATGAGTATGCCGCGGCCAGATTAAATTACGCGGCCGGGCAGAAAATAATATAGAGCAGGTAGCCGCGGCGTTAACCGTTGGCGGTGGGGTTGTGTTTGGGGCTGTGGCCTGCGGGTACTGAGCGCAGCCGGAGTGCGAAGTGTGAAGTGTGAAGTGCAACATTTGAGTTGTAAATAACTAATAATAGAGGGGTTATAAATATGAATATTATGAAAAGATTTTTAATATTACTGCTAGCAGCTTTACTGCTGTTCGGCTGCGGCGGCCCCAAAGAGGCCCCTGCTCCTCGTTTGACCAAAGTGGCGGTGCTTGCCCTTGCGCCGTCCCCGGCGGTCAATACGCAGGAGTATCCGGGCCTCTTGACGCCGCTGTATAAGATGAATATTCAGACCAATACCGGCGGTATTGTCGAGTCGATCAGCGTGGAGCTGGGCCAGACCGTGCGCAAAGGACAGGAACTGGCCAGACTGGAGTCCGAGGTCAACGCGGCGCAGTATCGTCAGGCCGAGGCGGCTTATGAACAGGCCCGGACCTCGCTGCAGCGGCAGAAAGCCCTGTATGATGAGTCAGTTATTTCGCTCCAGCAGTATGAGTCCGCGGACTCCCAGTACAAACAGGCGGAGGCGCTTTACAATGTGGCCCGGAAAAATCTGGAAGACTGCACGCTGACCGCGCCGCGCGACGGCGTGGTGTCGTTTATCAATTACGATATCGGTGACTCGGCGCCCAAAGGCTCCACCGTGATCGTGCTGGCGGATTACAGCAAAATTATCATGCGCATCGGCGTAACGGATAAGGACGTGTCCAAAATTAAGACCGGTCAAAAGGCTACGGTGCGGGTGGATGATCTATCCGGCCGGCTCTGGCCGGGCAAAGTGATCGGAGTCGGCTCGCTGGCGGACGACCGGAGCGGCACTTATCCAGTGCGCATCGAGATCGATAACACTCAGGGCTTGATCAAGCCCGGTATGTTCGGCCGGGCCAGCCTGACGCTGGAGCGTTATGAGCGTGCCAAAGTTGTGCCGCTGGACAGTCTGGTACTGCGCGGCGAGACAAGAGGACTGTACGCGGTCACCACCGGCAATATTGTGCATTTTGCGCCGGTGACGGTTAATTTCGAATTTGGCGACCAAGTATATATTCAATCCAGCCTGCCCTACGGTCAGCGGATAGTGGCGCAGGGCCAGGACTTCGTGGTGGACGGCGAGGAAGTGGAGATTGTCGCGCCTTAAAGCGCGGCGCGGCTTATTAACGAGGGGTAAATTATGAAACGTTTTGTGGAATTTTTCCTGCATTACAAGAGCCTGGTGGTGCTGGCTTTTATCGGCATCCTTTTGACCGGCTGGTCAGCTTATGTCAACCTGCCGCGCGAAAGTTTTCCGCAGGTGGAGATACCCTATATGCTGGTGCTGACGGTCTATCAGGGCGTGTCGCCGGAGGATATGGAAAGTCTGGTCACCCGGCCGCTGGAAAACAAGATCAAAGGCGTCAGCGGCATTAAGCGGCTGCAAAGCACTTCCGCCGAGTCTTATTCGGCAATTTTTATTGAGTTTAATCCAGATGTGGAGATCGAGAGCGCTTTGCAAAAAGTCCGCGATAAAGTAGCTGCGGCGCGCGGCGAATTGCCGGCAGATGTCGAAGAGCCGGAAGTCTCGGAGATCAGCTTTGATGATTTCCCGATCATGACCATTTCGCTGTCCGGCGATTACGGCCTGAACAGGTTGAAAAAAATCGCCGATAATTTCAAAGATGAATTTGAGAGTATAAACGGCGTGACCAGTGTCACCGTGATCGGCGGCTACACCCGCGAGATACAGGTGGTGGTCAACCCGGCGCGGCTGAAGGCTTATAATTTTTCTTACGATCAGTTTTCGCAGGCGGTCAAATCAGCCAATATCAATATACCCGGCGGACTGCTGGACATTGGCACTCGTTCTTATCTGCTGCGCATACCCAATGAATTCAATTCGGTCGAGGATATCCGTAATACCGTGCTGGGCACTTTCGGCGGACAGACTATTCTGCTCAAGGACGTGGCCGATGTGCGCGACACCAACCGCAAACAGACCTCTATGTCCCGCACCGGCCAAAAAGATTCCGTAACGCTGACCGTGCAGAAACGTTCCGGCGCGAATATTATCAATGTCGCTAATGAGGTCAAGAAAATAATTAAAGACGCCGAACCAGGTCTGCCCAAAGGCACGCAGATTGAACTTGTCGATGATCTTTCGGATATGATCGAGTCGCAGGTCGATAATATGGAAAATACTTTGATTTTGAGCGTGATCCTGGTGGTGGTGGTGCTTTATTTCTTTATGGGTTTTCGTAATTCGGCGATCGTCGCCACGGTTATTCCGCTGGCCATGCTGATGACTTTTATCGTGATCAGCCTGCTGGGCTTTACGCTGAACTTTGTGGTTTTGATTAGTTTGACTATCCTGCTGGGCATGCTGGTGGATAATGCTATCGTGGTCGTGGAAAATATCTACCGCCTGCTCAATGCCGGCAAAGACCGCTGGACTGCCACGGTGGAGGGCGCGGCGGAAGTGCTGGTGCCGGTTTTGACTTCTACTTTGACGACGGTTTCTGCCTATCTGCCTATGGCTTTCTGGCCGGGCATGGTGGGGGATATGCTGCATTATCTGCCGGTAACCATGGTGGTGGGGCTGCTTGCCTCTTTTGTCGCAGCGATCATTTTTAATCCGGTCATCAGCCAGACTTTTCTGCGCAGCCATGAGGAGGAAGGCGCCGCTGAGGCCGGAAAATTGAGTATCCCGCACCGCGTGGATAACTGGCTGGAAAAATTTAAGAACGGTTTTTATGAGCGCTGTCTGCGCTGGTCGATGAGCAACCGCCGCAAAGTTATCGGCCTGACCGCAGTGGTGTTTGTGGCCAGCATATTTCTTTTGTTCACCATGCCCAAAGAAATGTTTCCGGTGACTGAACCGGATGGATTTGTGATCGATATTCAAATGCCGCCCGGCACGAATATCGAGACGACCAATGAATTAGTCGCCAAAATGGAAAACATTTTGCAGGCCGCCGAGAATCTTAAAAATATTGACCGTTTTGTGGCCAATGTCGGCAATAAAGGCTCCGGCATGGGCGGCAGCGGATCGGACGACGCGACGGTAGCCCGGCTGTCGGTCAAATTTAAAGAGCGGCGGCAGCTGTCGATATCTCCCTTGCAGATCGTTGATGATATACGCCGGCAGGTGGACATATTTCCCGGCGCGGAAATTGTGGTGAGTACCGAAGCTAACGGTCCGCAGACGGGCGAGCAGATCTCCATAGTCGTGGCCGGCGATGATTTTACGGTTTTGGACAGATTGGGCGATGAGATCAAATCCATAATGCGCGGCACGCCCGGCGTGGTGAATATCAAGGATAATCTCTCGACCGGACGCCCGGAAATACACGTCATTATTGACCGCACCAAGGCCTCGCTCTACGGTTTTTCGCCGGCGCAGGTGGCGATGGAAGTGCGGACGGCTTTTTACGGCGCGACTGCCGCCAAGTACCGCGAAGGCGACGACGAGTACGATATAGTTGTGAAACTGGATGAGAGCGAAAAACTTTCAACCCAGACCCTGCGCAATCTAACCCTGCTTTCCAGCTCCGGCGATCACGTGCCGCTGGCCAAAGTGGCGAAGATTAACCTGTCCGCCGGTTTGGATTCGGTGCGGCGCGAGGATTACAGCCGGGTGCTGAAAGTAACGGCCGCGACCGAGGCCGGGACGCTGCCTGCCGTGGCGATGCAAAATATTCAGCAGCAGATCGGCCAGATGCAAATGCCGCCCGGCTATGTTGTGCGCTATACCGGCGAGCAGGAAGAGATGATGGAAAGTTTTAGTTTCTTAGGCAAAGCCCTGCAAATTGCCCTGCTGCTGGTGGTTATTGTGCTGGTGGCACAGTTTAACTGTTTTTATGTGCCGATAATCATTATGCTTACCGTGGCGCTTTCGATTATCGGCATGGTCTTCGGCCTGAAAGTGACCAATCAGCCTTTTGGCATGCTGGCGATGGTCGGCATGATCTCGCTGGCCGGCATTGTGGTCAATAACGGCATTGTGCTGCTGGATTTTGTCCAGCTCAAGCAGCGCGAGGGCGCCGACAGCGGCGAAACTCCGGAAGACCGCAAGCAGACAATTATCGAGGCCTGCAAAGTCCGGCTGCGTCCGGTGCTGTTGACCGCGTTTACGACCGCGCTGGGCTTATTTCCGCTGCTGTTTGGCATCGGCGTCAATTTCAAGAAACTGCGGCTGGATTTTTCCGATTCCGGCGCAATGATGTTCCGGCCGATGGCTTCGGTGATATTTTTCGGCCTGATAATCTCGACGATACTGACGCTGATAATCGTGCCGGTGGTTTATTACACCTGGGACGAATGGCGGAGAAAACGCGCCCGGCAAAAGAAGCTGCTGCAGGATTTAAAAGGATAAACGGCGCTGGCGCGCAAGGCCATTAGCGCAGCAGGGTTTTCACCGTGTAATTGCTGAGCAGTCCGTTCTGTTTGCGCAGGACTTTCCAGCTCTCGCCGCCGTTGAGTGAATACCAGAGGCCGTTTTCCGCGGCGGCATAAATATTCAAGCCATTAACCAGCAGGTCGCGGACTTTTTCCCCGCCGTAATTAACATTGGTGTCATAGACGGCCCAGGTTGCGCCATTATCCGTGGATTTGGCCAGCGCTTTTGCTCCGGCCAGCCAGAGCTGTTTGCCCGAAACATATAGCCGCTCCGGCTGATTGAGCGGGATTTCCAGCGGCGCGCTGCCTGTGACCAGCCCTGCCCCGGTCAGCACAAACAACTGGTTGGCGATAAAGTTAAAATCCTGAATATTGCCGCTCACATAAGCCGCGGCGCTCCAGCCGTTAGCTGTGCTGACCTGCAGACTGCCGCCGCCCAGAATATAAAGGCGGTCGTTGTGATAAATGATTTTTTGGTAACTGTCCGCGGAAGTGATCAATTCAAACTGCCAGTTGGCCGTGGAAACAAAACAGCCCCGCTCCGTGGCGGCCCAGACCAGCTCTTGATCGGCGGCCAGACTGGCGATATTGCCGGTGAGGAGCAGGCTGAAAGCGCGGGCATTGTCGGTGGAGACATACAGCCCGGCGTCCGTGGCCAGAAATAAGCCCTGTCCATTGCGCAGCGCGTCCTGCGGCAAACCGCGGAAAGTTTGGGCGGATTGGCCGATATTTCTGGTCCAGCTGGAAATACGGCCTTCGCTCAAGCCTTTGTCCGTGAAAACCCAGAGAGCCTGTTCCTGCGCGGCGCCGCTGCCGGTGTCTCTGGTCGCCACGCCGCAGGCATAGAGGAACAGGGCCAGCAGACAGAGATAACTAATCTTTTGCATTACAGGATTATACATCTTTCGAGAATTTTTGGATTGCCGGATTTATAGAATTTACAGCCGGCTATTTGCTTTTTCCTGCCGACCAGCGCGGCTTTCGCGGCCTGTTTTAACGGCGTATAATACCTGTCCGGGAGAATATTTATGCGCGATTTTTGGTGGGCGGCCGGCGGCACCGGATTTATATTTTTGATGACCTGTCTGGGTTCCGCTATGGTTTTCTTTTTTCAGAAGCGGACGAGCCGGGCGATGCAGACTTTGTTCCTGGGTTTTGCGGCCGGGGTGATGATCGCCGCCGCGGTTTTCGGCCTGCTGCTGCCGGCGATCGAAGAGACAGCCGCGGCCGGACAGATCAGCTGGCTGCCCGCCGCCGGCGGTTTGTTCCTCGGCGTGCTTTTTTTGTACGGTCTGGATAAATTTATCCCGCATCTGCACGCTTTCACCGGCGTGCGCGAGGGCGTGCCGGCTGCGCTGAAGCGGACGACTTTGCTGGTCTCTGCGGTGACCCTGCATAATATCCCGGAAGGCATGGCGGTCGGGCTGGCTTTTGCGCTGGCGGCGCAGCACGGCGGGGAACCGGCTTTGTACCTGTCCGCGCTGGCGCTGGCTCTGGGCATCGGCATCCAGAATTTTCCGGAAGGCGCCGCCGTTGCTCTGCCGCTGCGTCAGGAAGGACTGCGGGCCGGAAAGTCTTTTTTGCTGGGCTGCCTGTCGGGCTTTGTCGAGCCGGTATTCGGCCTGCTGGTGGTGTCGGTGGCCGACTTGCTCGCACCCTATATGCCGTGGCTGCTGGCTTTTGCGGCGGGGGCGATGCTGTATGTGGTCGTGGAGGAATTGATCCCGGAAGCGCATTTAGGCGAACATTCCAATCTGGGCACGCTGGCGGTGATGGGCGGTTTTTTAATAATGATGATTCTGGATGTGGCTCTGGGCTGATAATTTAGCCGGAGACGCGGGCCAGGCCGCGTTTACGGCCTTAATTGTTTTGGGGCCGCGGCTTCTTGCCGATAACCCAAAATAGCAGGGCGGCCTGTTATAATATAGTACTGAGGAGGTGCTTTATGCGTAAAATTCTGCTTTTGTTTTGGAGCGTGCTGTTTTTGACCGGCGTATTGCGCGCTGAACGGTTTGTGATGATGCCGCTTTGGGGCGATGAGTTGTACGGTATTGCCCAGTGGGATGTCAACACTGTGCCGCTGACCATAGAGAACATTGCGCTGGATTATGCTTTTGACCTGGCCGGCGCGGGCGCCAGAACCGAATATGAACCTTATAATTTTACGATGCGCATAGCCAGAATTAAACATGATTTTGCGCCGCAGAGCATCGAATTTCTGGTGCAATTGTATGATGAACTGGATAAGCCCATTCTGCCGGAGGAGGGGCGTATTCTGATCGCCCGGCCGACTTTTTCTTTTTTTGATGAAGACGAAAGCTCCAAACTGACCGGTATCCTGTTGAAGCAGAAGCCGGCCGGTTTCAGGATCTGGGTCAAAAGCTACATAGATGAGAACGGTAATAAAGTGAACGTGTTAAAGCGCTGGCGCAAATATCCCTGGGGCAAAGACCGGGAGCCGGGCTGGCGGCCGGAGCGGGGTTTTTAGCCGGACACCGCAGACCGCGGTGCGGATTTTACCGCTGATCAGGAACGCCCGGAGCGAATACCGGCGCGGTTTTGGGCGGGCAGGGGTAAAACCGGCGGTATTTGCCAGCCGGACAATTACAATGTAAAATTGAAAATGTGAGGCATTGCTAATTCCCCGATAGCTCAGTCGGTAGAGCAAATGACTGTTAATCATTGGGTCGTAGGTTCGAGTCCTACTCGGGGAGCCAGCAGTAACTATATGCTGAACATTTTTCGGGCAAAGGCAACTTGTTCTACACTGTTGGACGACGAGTGCGCGTAGCGCGCGAAGTAATCCTACTCGGGGAGCCAGCAGTGACTATGTGCTGAACATTCTTCAATAGAAAGCTATGCCAGGCTCTATTATTCTAAAGAGGCTCAAAAAGATAAGAATGTGCTGGGTATGTTATCCAGCATTATTAAGCCTGCCGTAGATCGGTTCAATGCCAGGAAAGAAGAAGAGCAGGAAACCATCCGCAAAGCCCTGAATAATTTTATCAGAATGTATGCCTTTGTTATTCAGGTGGTCAGATTATTCGATAAAGACTTACAGAAATTTTATGACTATGCTAAGTATCTCAGTAAGTTCTTACGCTTGAAGTCTATATCAGGAATTAAACTGGATGATAAAATCCTGCTGGAGTATTACAAGATTGAGAAAGTATTCAGCGGTCAAATATCTTTGCTGGATGAAACTGGCACAGTGACTCCCCCTCAAGGCGGTACTGGTAAAAAAGAAAAGCAATTCGATCCATTGTCCGTAATTATAGAGAAGTTCAATGAAAGATTTGGCACAGAGTTCACGAATGTGGACAAAGTATTGCGGGAAACCAAAGAAAAAATCAAAAAAGATAAGTGTCTGATCAATACTGGCGGCAATAAAGATAGGACGGCATTTAATGGATTATTCACTTCTATATTAGGTAACTGACATATTCTGCAATCAAAGACCGCCATATCATTCAGCAATAAGCTAAATTTAGCTGATGCTTCTCCAGCCAATATAGAATTATACTTTCTAATCTTGCGTCCAAATGTATCATCGGCAATATCAAATAAGAGCGATATTTCATCACTTTCTGTATATCCATAAACAACCTTAAATCCACAATTCATTAAATGTTCTGTTGTTGTTACCATTATATTGCAAAATTTCTCATCAAACGGAACTTCAAATTTCTTGCTGTCTTTGGTTAGTGTTGTAAAATTACGACCATCCAGTCTGGCAACCATATACATTCCCTGTAATACACGGATGTCATTGGTTGTTTCATAGACACGCATTTGTGTGTCTAATTCATCAAACTTCATTTTGCCAGTCCTTTATAATAAATTTACCATTAACTATCTCCACATAGAATAAATTTGTGAACCCCTCAGCTATACTAGGAAGTTCCAGCTTTTTATGAGTGCTGAAAATTCCTTTTTCCGGGATTGCTTCTTTGCCATATCTGGTTTTATTCCAGAGTAAAGCCTGCTTTATATCAGACTTGAAATAATATCCCCTAATTGGGATTTTCATTTGTTTAATGATATTGATATAGTTTGCTCGTACTTGTCTTGTAACATTTGTATTGTCTAAAACAAAAGACATTTGAGCAGAGTTGCAGTATTCCAATAATAATTCTTCTCGGTGTTTCGTTTTTAATAAATCATTACTAATGCGGACATGGGTGTTAAAGAAATTTTCTTTATAAAAAGTTGACTTCCCGCTGGCTTGAATACCTATAAAGATAATTGCTTCCATTTAGTAATTTTAGCGTATAGCCAAAAGAAAATATATCTAAACAATAATCTCTGAAAAGTTTTTTGATCTTTTGTTTTATTGTTGGTTCAGACATTATTCTGCAGCTTTGTAATTATAGATTGGCTTAATGATTTTCAGAATTTTAGCAGTAGGTATTATGTTCGTTACAATATCATCCATATTTTTATAAGCCATTGGACTTTCATCCAGGGTTGCTTCATTTACAGAGGTGGAATAAATTCCTGTCATGGATTCTTTGAATTCTTCCATTTGTAGGGTTGCAAAAGCTTTCTTCCTGCTCATTAGGCGACCTGCACCATGTGGAGCAGAAAAGTTCCAATCTGGATTACCTAGCCCTTCACAAATCAAACTGCCATCACGCATATTGATAGGAATAATAAACTTTTCGCCAGCCTTAGCAGATACCGCACCCTTACGCAGGATCATTGCTTCCGTATCAATGTAATTATGAATAGTAGTAAAATTTTCTATTTCGTTTTGGGCAATATTCAACCCCTCTAGAATTACAGATAACATTGCCTTACGATTGAGCATGGCAAATTGCTGAGTTATTTTCATATCGTTTATATAGTCAGTAAAAAGATCTTCGCTGACATACGCTAACGCTGGTGGAATATCTACAATGGTTTGCGCTTTTAGTCTTTTAACTTCATTTTGAATATTTTTCTGTTGACCAATAGCTTTCAAGCGGGTAATCGTCTCTGTAATATCTTTCTTCCGATTGTGGTTAAGCTGGTGCCAGGCTTCTGTTTGATAATAATCGGCAACCTCTTTGCCTAAATGCCTGCTGCCAGAATGAATAACAATGTATAAATTATTCTCATCGTCTCTATCAGCTTCTATAAAATGATTTCCTCCGCCAAGAGTTCCAATGCTTAATTTAGCTCTAGAAATATGAATAGCAGGACAACGAATTTTATCAAGCTCGATTTGTTCAGCAAATTCATGAGGTGCTTTACGAACATTCATTCCACCAGGAATATGTTCATGAATTAGCGTGTCCAATCGGGCAGGCTCAAAATCACGAGAAGCCAGGCTATCTGCTTTAAGCACTACCGTTTCCATTCCACAACCAATGTCCACGCCAACAAGATTAGGGACTATTTTGTCTGTAATTGTCATAGTAGTTCCGATAGTACAACCTGCTCCCGCATGAACATCTGGCATTAGGCGTATTTGACTCCCTGCCGTAAAAGATTGGTTACAGAGAGTCTCAATCTGTTCTCTGGAAAAATCATCAAGGTTATTTGTATATACCTTAGCTGTATTATATTTGCCTGTGATCTCGAGCATATTGGTAATCCCTTTTATGTTTTATTGTTACAAGATATTTTCTCACAATCCAAAAATCACATTTTATACCTTTGCGTTTTAGATGTTTATACCGAGCGTGCCTTTCGTTCTTTGCCAATATAATAATATACATCATCTCCATATTGTTTAAAATCTTTAGTTTTAGGCAAGGAATATGCAGTTGCTTGAAGATTGTCAAACACTTCATATTTGTAAATGATTCAAATTCATCCGTTAAAGAAACGCTGGCGATTATTTCGATTTAATTTAGCCAGCCAGCTTGCGCTTAGCCAGGAGCATAGCCCGTAAGATGCCTATTCAGAAAAACTTTGCAACGATTTCAGGCTGATTACGATATAAGTAAGTATGATTTTCTGTAAGTTTGTAGCAGACAGGCCAGTGCCGTTTACCCGGCAGATCCGCCGCGGACTTACCCCGCGCCAGCCTGTGGCGTGTGAGTATGCGCTGCTGGAAATAGATGACGCCCTGGACGGCAAGTCCAGTCTGGAAATATATAATCAGGCTTATACCCATGCGGCGGTTAGTTTTCATACCGCCAATCTGACGCATGATTTGCGGGACCTGCTGTGCAGGTTCAAAGTGCAGGATGACGGCAGCAATGCTTATGATTATCTTTGCCGGAATGTAGATGTAGTGGCGGCGGTGAAAGCCCTGCCTGGCGACAGTAACTCTGATTTTTATGGGCTGTCTGTGGGCGCTGTCTCCGGCTATCCCGGACAGAGGGTGGGCTTTACCAAGTTGACTTATAGTATGCTGGCAAGAATAAACATTAATTACCGTTTTAATTATGGGTTTGCGCCGCAACTGGTGGGCGCGGCGGCCGAAAGGGAAATTATTAATTTGGCGGAGGCGGGGGAGATCCCCCGCTTTAATATTGAACATCCGGAGATCGTGTGGCGGTACAGGGATATATATGAATTAGTGTTCCGTTACTGGCTGGCAGAAGAAATGCCGCTGGGCACCACGCAAGACGATGATTTTCTGGCAGATGCGATGGCTGACAGCATAAAAAGTCTCCGGCAGAGAATAGGAGAGGCCAATATACGTCTGGGCCTGGACTGGTATAATATGCTCCTGCTGCCGTTCAAACCGGATGTTTTTTCCCGGCTCCAGCAGTTTTGGCGGCCGCACTGATCCGGATCCGTCTTAAATAATAATAGTCGGCGTGTTTTTCCACCCGGAGAGGCAGCTCAAACGCTTCCGAGAGCAGAGGAGCTTTGAGTATTCTGTCTTTGGGCCCGTCGGCAAAAATTTGGCCTGCCTTGAGGATAATCACACGTTTTATTTCCGGGATTATCTCTTCCAGCAGATGGGTCACCATGATCACGCTGTGCCCCTGCGCGGCCAGCCCGCGGATATTTTGGAGGAACTGCGCGCGGGCTTTGATGTCCAGCGAGACCGTCGGCTCATCAAGGACAATGAGCTGCGGGTCGTTGATCAGCGCGCGGGCGATCAGGAAACGCCGCAGTTCTCCGGAGGAAAAGGTGCGGACAGATTTAGACAGCAGCGCGTGCAGACCCAGTTTGGCGCCGATCAGCCGGGCATACTGTTTTTGCTCGCCGGTCGTTCTGTGATTGGCGTACAGGCCGATGCTGCCAAAAAGTCCGGAGAGGATAATTTCCAGCCCGGTACATTCGCCGTGCTGCTGATACTGCTCCTGTACGGCCGGAGAGATTACCGCCAGTTTGTTCCGCAGGGCAAACAGATCCCACTGCGCCGCGCCGAATAATTTTACCGGCGGCTGTTTCTGGAAAACAGGATGAATATCGCCGGATAATAATTTGAGCAGGGTCGATTTGCCCGCACCGTTGTGTCCCAGTACGGCCACCTGCTCACCGGTGTCTATTTGCAGCTGAGGCACATTGAGGATGCAGCGCTTGTCCCGCAGTACCACAGCATTATGGAGCTGTAAAAATGGCGCCATGACTTGATATTAACATACTCAAACGTCCACCGGCAAAATGCAACCTCTGCCGGAGTATATTTTAGGCCATACTTTTTTGCGCAGCTGCCTGCGGCGAAGGATTTTAGCGCAAACAGGCCAGAGTTTATTACGCCGCGGGCGGCTTATCACAGGGGAGCGGACTCTGGCAGAGGTTGCAAAATAAAAGTCCCTGGCTTTGCACCATTTTGTTAAGTGTAATTTAATAGTTAATAGATACTTGATGCAGGCATAAATTACCTCTAAAATATGGTTAATTTACTACAGAGAGGTTGTGCGGTTATGGAATTGGGCGCTAAAATAAGAGAGACCAGAGAACAAAAGAGTATTACTTTACGCCGGCTGGCCAAGGACATCGGCGTGTCGCCGAGCTTCATTTCACAGGTTGAACAGGGCAAGGCCGCGCCGTCCGTCGAATCGCTGCGGCATATTGCCAGAGCGCTGGGCGTGACCAGCTCCTATCTGCTGGGCGAGAGCGATACCGGGGCTTTGAGCGCCGCGCCGCTGGTAAAAAATCGTTTTGATTCGAACAAGCTGTCCCGGGTCACGATCAAGCGGCTGGTGCCGGACAATATTGACAATACGCTGGAACCGGCTTTGCTGGTCATGGAGCCGGACGCCTCTTCCGGGGAAATGTCCGGCCGCGGCGAGGAGTTTTTGCTGATCCTTTCCGGCCAGCTGGACATCAAAATTAACGGCGAGACCTATACTATCCGGGAGGGCGATAATATTTATTTTAATTCCAGCGCGGAGCACAGTTTCCGCAACACCAGCGGCCAGCCTGTTAAGGTATTATGGATAAAAGGCTAATTGTCGGCGCGCTTCTTTGTGTTTCTCTGCTGGGGGGAGAGCCGCGGTTCGGCTTTGGTCTGGGGCAGACCGTTTATGATGATGTGAATTTCCGGTTTTCGTCCAATAATGGTTTTGTGGAGTACACGCTCAATCCTTATTCCCGCCTGCAGTTCGGCCTGAAATACGCGCAGACCGGCGCGCTGCTGGACGCTGAACGGAATTTCCGGACGCGCGGTCTGCTCGCTGCGCTGCGGCTTTATTTGAACACGCTGGCCGCGAAGACGCCTTATTTCGGCTACAATTTGGGCTGGATCAACACAGAAGTCACTGCGGATAAATATCTGTATACCGCCCGCGGGGTTTATTGTAGCGAGGCTCTGGCGGGGTATTCTTTCCGGCTGGATGAATGGAACCGCCTCAATCTGGAATACAGTCATCAGACCATTAATAATGCCTATGAGCCGGACAGCCGTCTGACCGCGGACACCTGGTCTCTAGCCTGGGCGATAATCCTGCCTCCGCCTCCGCCGGTGCGGCATCAGACGCCGGAAGAAGGCGTGACCACCCGCAAAGAATATTTGCGGCGCAAGATCGCGTACAATAATGAACAGATCAGCCGGTACGACACGCTGATCGCCAAATATGATCAGAAAATTCTGGTCGAGGGGCCGCAGGACGGGATTCAGAAAGAGCGGGATTTCCTGCTCACCCAGCGCGATAATCTGGAAGATGATAACCGCAAAATGCTGGAACTGCTGGAAAAATAATGTATCAGCTGGAAAACGTTTCATATGCTTTTAAGCAGACGGTGCTGGACGCGGTCACGCTCCCTATTCCCTCCGGGCGGTTTATCGGCGTGGTCGGGCCGAATGGCAGCGGCAAGACGACGCTCCTGCGGCTCCTGAGCGGATTTTATCAGCCGCGGCCCGGCGGCCGGGCGCTGCTGGACGGCCAGGATCTGACGAAATTAAAACCCGGAGAGCGCGCCAGAAAAGTGGCGGTGGTCACGCAGCTCAATGTCCTGAATCCGCAGTTCAAGGTCTGCGAAATGATCGGCCTCGGCCGCGCGCCCTATCATCACTGGTTTTGGCAGAGACCGAGCCGCGGGGAAAAAGAACTGCTTGCCAGAATCACCGCGGAGCTTCAGCTGACGGAGCTGGCCGGCCGGCGGCTCCGGACTCTTTCCGGCGGCGAGACCCAGCGGGTGGTGATCGCGCGCGCGCTGGTGCAGGATACTCCGGTGCTGCTGCTGGATGAGCCGGTCAATCATCTGGATATTCATCATCAGCTGGATATTCTGCGTTATTTCCAGCGGCTGGCCGCCAGCGGCCGGACAGTCCTTGTGGTGCTGCATGACCTGCGGCTGGCCTGCCGGTTTTGCGAACAACTGCTGGTGCTGGACAGAGGTAAAATAATTTCCGGCGCTCCCGAGGAGCATCTGCGCTCCGGCCTGCTGGCCAGAGTTTTTGACCTGCCGGAAGAGGACTTTGCCGCGCTGCTCGGGCTCAGTTAATGCCGGCCAGAAATAATCCGGCGTCTGGCAAAATAAACCTGAAATCCCCGGAGAATGTGTTAAAATTATATGCACTATGCCGAAAATCCAGCGTTTACTGGACGCCAATGTCAACCGTGCCCGCGAAGGTCTGCGGGTCTTGGAGGATATCAGCCGCTTTATTCTGGACGATATTCAATTAACCGACAAAATTAAAACCATTCGCCACTCCTTGAAAGATTTGGTCGATATTCCGGATGCTCTGCTGGTCGGGAGCCGTGGCTCGGACGCG
This sequence comes from Candidatus Margulisiibacteriota bacterium, assembly GCA_031274525.1. Classification (GTDB taxonomy): domain Bacteria; phylum Margulisbacteria; class Termititenacia; order Termititenacales; family Termititenacaceae; genus JAISQA01. Next base: position 16,852 of record JAISQA010000028.1, on the reverse strand, counting down.
GATGTGGCCAGAGAGAGACCGGTGCCCCGCCGGGCGGATCTGCGCCAGATAGTCGCGGCCAATGCCAAGCGCGCGGCGGAGGCTTTGCGGGTACTGGAAGAATTTTGTGCGCGGGGCAGCGCCATAAAAGATCAGCGTTACAGAGTTTATGATTTAGAAAAAATTATTGCCGCCCAAATCCAGCTGGTCAGACCTTTTGACCATGATGTGTATGTTATTTCTGCTGATCCGGCGGTTTTAATTGAGGCTGTAAAAAACGGCTCGCGTATTGTCCAGCTGCGCGATAAAGAAGCGGAGCAGGAGGTTATTTATCAAAAACTTTTAGCGGTTAAAAAATTAAAAGAAAAATATGATTTTGTTCTGATCATAAATGATTATCCCGAACTGTGCCTGCGCGCGGATACGGACGGCGTGCATATCGGGCAGGATACCGAACCGTCTGCCGTGCGGAAGATCATCGGCGCGGCGAAAATCATCGGCTGGACGACGCACAATCTCGCGCAGGCGCGGCAGGCCGTGGAGCTGGGCGTGAATTATATTTCCGCCGGGCCGGTCTGGACTACTCCTACCAAACCCGGCCGCCAGCCGGTGGGGCTGGAGTATGTCCGCGAAGTCGCCGCGCATATTGAGCTGCCTTTCGTGGCTATCGGCGGGATAAATTTACAAAATGTCGGCGAAGTTATCGCGGCCGGTGCGGACACTATCGGCGTGGTCAGGAGCGCAGAGGATACAGGAGAATATTTGCAGATGATACAAAGGCAGGCAGGGCAGACCTGCGGGTCTGCCCGGAGGAATGGACATGAATGAGCTGGTTATCGGCGGCAGGAAATTAACCAATCGCTTTTTTCTCGGCACCGGCAAATTTGCCGGTAAGCAGGCGATGCGCGAGACTATTGAGCAGTCCGGCACGGAAGTTGTGACCGTGGCCCTGCGCCGCGTGGACATTAAGCAGGGCGCCGAAAATATCCTGAATTTTGTGCCGAAAAATGTCCAGCTGCTGGTCAATACTTCCGGCGCGCGCAATGCCGATGAAGCGGTACGCCTTGCCAGAATGGCGCGGGCGGCCAGCGCTGGAGACTGGATAAAAGTCGAGATCATCAACGACAGTAAATATCTCCTGCCCGACAATCAGGAGACGATCAAAGCTACGGAGATATTAGCCGCGGAGGGTTTTGTCGTCCTGCCGTACATGAGCCCCGATCTATACGCGGCGCGCGCGCTGGTCAGGGCTGGAGCGGCGGCGGTAATGCCGCTGGGTGCGCTGATCGGCAGTAATCAGGGTTTGCAGACCAGACATTTGCTGGAAGTTCTGCGGCAGGAGATCACCGGGGTGCCGCTGGTGGTAGACGCCGGTATCGGCGCGCCCTCGCAGGCCGCCGCGGCTATGGAAATGGGTTATGACGCCGTGCTGGTCAATACCGCCGTGGCTCTGGCGGACAACCCGGTGGAAATGGCGCGGGCTTTTAGTCTGGCCGTGCAGGCCGGACGTGCGGCCTATCTGGCCGGTCAGGTGCAGGCCGGTCAGGCGCAGGCCTCTTCGCCGCTGACAGGGTTTTTGTATAATGTACAGTGACTGAATTTATGTGGAGCGAATATTACTTGCTGTAGCGCGTCTGCGCAATGAACTTCACCCGGTCGGCTCTGTTCGCTGGCCGGACTTCCTCGGCGGCAAGTACGCCCTCAGGCGTGAGCGGTAAAGATATTTGCGGAACAATATAGAGGTATTAGCATAATGAATAATACAAAAAGTATTACGAAAAGCATTACAAAATGTATTACAAAACGTAATACAATAAGCAATACCGCAATTCTGGACATTTTTAATAGTTCTGATCCGGGCTTATTGGAGCAGCTGGCGCGGGAGGCGCAAAGCCTGACCCGGCAGTATTTTGGCCGGGCGATAAGCCTGTACGCGCCGCTGTATCTGTCCAATTATTGCGCCAATCAATGCGTGTACTGCGGCTTTCACGCCGGCCGGGCTATTCCGCGGCTCAAACTGGATGCGGCGGATATCGAGCGGGAGTGCCGGGCTCTGGCGCAGACCGGCATACAGAGCTTGCTGCTCCTGACCGGCGAGTCGCGCCGGCATACTCCGCCGGAATATCTGGAACAGGCGCTAAAAATAGCCGGCAAGTATTTCGCAAACGTCAGTATAGAGGTCTACCCGCTGGAGACAGCCGAATATGCCCGGCTCCGTGCCGCCGGCTGTGACGGCATGACGGTCTTTCAGGAGACTTATGACCGGGAGCGTTATCAGCTGCTGCACCCGGCCGGCCGCAAAAGAGATTATGACTACCGTTATCAGACGCCGCGGCGTGCTGCGCAGGCCGGTTTGCGCCAGATCACGCTGGGGCCGCTGCTGGGTTTGAGTGACTGGCGGCAGGATGTACTGGCGCTCTATGACCATCTGCGGGGTCTGGAAAAAGAATTTCCGGGCGTGGATTACGCCCTGTCTTTTCCGCGCCTGCAAAAATTGGGCGGTTATGACGACAGCGGCTATCTGGTGGGCGATGCGGACATGGTGAAAATTATCTGCTGCACGCGCCTGCTTTTTCCGCGGGTCGGCATCAATCTTTCGACCAGAGAAAGCGCGGCTTTCCGCGACCGGGCGGTGTCTTTCGGCGTGACCAAAATCTCTGCGGGTTCTTCGACGGCCGTCGGCGGCTATGCGGATACCGGACACCGGGCGGAGTCGAAGTGTCAATTTGAAATTAACGATGAGCGCCCGGTCAATGCAATAAAGACCATGTTAGAGCGGCAGGGTTTCGATCCGGTTTTTACGGACTGGCGTTGTCTGGCGGCCGGTTAGTCTGCCGTTAATTGTTACAAAATGAGCCAATTAAGCTGAGATTGTGAAACAATTAGATCGGCGATGTGTGTTTACGCGACTTTTTTAATATAAATCAGCGCATAATAAGCGGGGACAGTGTTTACGGTGAAAGCCGCCCCGGAGCCGGTATTGCCGAGAGAAATGCCGGTGGTTTTACTGTCAATTGTGATGCCTGTAGCGTTGCTGGATATCGCCGCCTTGCCGGAAGTAGAGTCAGTTGAATGACCGGCGGAAAGAGACAGCTTGTAATAAGCGTCTCTGGCGCCGCCATCAGAGGATTGCTGTCTATTGGCATTCCCGCTCGCAGAGAATACTCCGCTGGCGTTGCCAAAAATATTTGTGTTTCCTGCGTCGTATCCCTGTACTGATCCGGTGTGGGTGTCGTGCGTGTGCGAATGGGAGTGCCCGGAATCGGTATGGGTATGCCCGCTGTCCGTAACTGTATGACTGTGCCCCGCGTCAGTAACGCTATGACTGTGGCCCGGTAGATTGGCAGTGGTTAAAGTTATGCTTTGACTGTCCGCTCCGCCACTGCCGCCGCTGCTGGCTCCGCCCCGGATAAACAGATTGGTTAGATTGGGCGTACCGTTGTTGCCGTCGCATTTATACCAGCCGACGAGAGTTTTATTATTTTCCCAGCCGGAGCCGTCATACATCAGGATAGTGCCTGCGGGCAGCTTGTCCTGCAAGCCGCTGACCGTCGTTTGTAAAGCGGTCACTGTGCCGGATAAAGCACTCACGTCGCTGGCCGCGGCTTTGGCGGCCAGACCGGTATACACCGCTTTGGCCGACGGATACTGGGTGTCGGTAGAACTGGAACTCAGCTCTGTTACTTTATATTCCACTTTCTCCATTTTGTTCAAAGCGTCGGTCACATCCGCAGCCTTCATCTGCCCTCCGGCGCTTATTCCTGTGTAGTTTCCTGTGTAATTACTGGCCATATAACTGCCCCCTCACAAACTATATATCATAAATTATAGTTTATACAACTATAGTTTGTCAACGCATAGAATAAATAAAAAGGGCGTTAATTATGGCGGATGAACTGCTGGAGCATATCGGGAAAACAATTCGCGCGGTCAGGCAGGAGCAGGGCAGTTCTTTAGAAGAAATTGCTTTTGCGGCCGGCCTGAGTTATTTTTATCTTTCCCAGATAGAACATGGCCGGCGTAATCTCACTATCAGGGCTCTTTATAAAATTGCCGCGGCTCTGGGCATAAAACCGGTTTCTCTCCTGCCGGGCCAGCCGCTTAATGCCGGGCCGCAGGGTAAGCCGGAAGTTTTAAAAACTCTGCGGAAATTACAGGCGCAGATTAAAGACTTGTAAGCCCGCTCTTTGTGCTAAAATTGCTTATGTCTGCCATTCAGTTATTGGCCCCGGATTTGATCAACCAGATTGCCGCCGGCGAGGTCATCGAGCGGCCGGTGTCCGTGGTCAAGGAGCTGGTCGAGAACGCGCTGGACGCCGGGGCGACGCGCATTGTTATTGAAATAATTGACGGCGGCAAAAGTCTGATAAAAATAACGGACAATGGCTGCGGCATGGACAAAGCCGACCTGGAAAAATGCATCCTGCGCCACGCGACCAGCAAGATCAAAACGCAGGAAGATCTATTCCGGATCACCACGATGGGTTTTCGCGGCGAGGCCCTGCCGTCCATAGCCTCGGTGTCCAGAATGCGGATTATTTCCAAGCCGCAGGGGGCGCCGGAGCCGCACGGCTACTGCCTGTATCTCAAGCAGAGCCAGACCGAGCAGATCGCCAAAGTCCCGGCGCCGGAAGGCACGACGATTATTGTCGAGGAGCTTTTTTCGACTATTCCCGCCCGTTTGAAATTCCTCAAAACCGCCGAGACCGAGAAAAGCCATATCCGGGAGTATTTGAGCAAATTGATGCTGTCCCGCGCGGATGTGGCCTACACTTTGCTCAGTGACGGCGAAACGGTCTTGAGCACGCAGGGCGGCCAGACGCTGGATCTGGATATAGCTTTGCGCAACGCGGTCGGCTCGGTCTATGGCGCGCGCGTGGCGAAGTCCCTGCGCAAAGTCGATCTGGAGCTGGAAGATTTTGCGGTCAGCGGCTTTGTCTCTGACCAGACGGTGGTTTCCGGCTCGCGGCAGGGGCAGAATTTTTTTGTCAATAACCGGTATATTTCCTCGCCACTCTTAAATAAAGCGGTGGACGCGGCGGTTTCGGATCTGGTCTACGGCGGGAAATATCCGTATGTCGTTTTGTTTATTAATATCGCTTACGATCAGGTGGATGTTAATGTGCATCCGGCCAAACGGGAAGTGCGTTTTGCCGCCAGCAACCGGGTTTTTGAGGCGGTGCGCGCGGCGGTCAAAAAAGCGTATCATACGGATACCGGCGCGGGGGGCATTGTGGAGTCTGGTCTGCCGCCGGGCGGGGCCGGGGCGGCGTCTCTGCCCTTACCCCGCTCCCTGTACCACCCGCCATACGCCGCGCCGGAACTGGATTTACAATACAATAACAGTTTGGCCTCTGCCGGGGCGGAGCGCTTACCGGTCGGAGCCGGGGCGCCGTCCCCGCAGCTACAGCCGCAGACCCCGCCGGATATCTGGCCGGCCCGCAATCAGCACAATCTGCACATTCTCGGTCAGGCCAATCGTTTATTTATCATTGCTCTGGATGGCGAAGATCTCCTGTTGATCGACCAGCATGCCGCGCACGAACGGGTTATTTATGAACGTTTAAAAACAGCGGAGCGGCGTAAAGAAAAACAATTATTGCTGGTGCCGAAAAATGTCGAGATCGGCCAGAGCTTGAATAAAGCGCTGCTGGAAAATGCGGAAACTTTGCGGCAGCTGGGTTTTGAGTGGCAGGATTTTGGCAGTTCGGCGCTGCTGCGGGCTATTCCGCTGGTCGAGCTGAAAATTCCGGTCGAGCAATTTTTTAGAGAGCTGCTGGAAGAGCTGAGCGAGTCGGCCGGCGTGCGCGCTCTGCCGGAACGCGAGGATTATCTGCTCTATACGCTGGCCTGCAAGACCGCGATCAAAGACGGTGATATTTTGACCATGCTGGAAATGACCGCGCTGGTCAATGATTTGCTGACTTTGCCCAATTACCAGACCTGCCCGCATGGTCGGCCGATCATTACCTATCTGGGGCGCGATGAACTGGCGCGGCGTTTCAAACGCTAGGAGTTCTGCGCAGCGGGAGCTTTAGATCGACGCGCGGATTTTTAGAATATCCTCAATATATGTTCTGGTGTGCTCGTCAAATTGGCCGTTGGCGCGCCGGATGTCGCCGCTGCCTTTGAGATACGAAGCCAGCGACAGGTCCAGCTGATTGCTGTCCCCGGCCCAATCATCCATTTTTTGCTTTAAATAATAGATCGTGCCTTTGACGTTTTGATTGATGTCGCCGGGATTGGAGATACCCAGCTCTGTATAATTGAAAGGCATGATCTGGCCGAGGCCGATCGCTCCGCTTGAGGAAACAGCGTTGGGATTAAAACCGGACTCTCTGGCCATTAAGGCGAGGATCAAGCGCGGATCAATATCTTTTTCTTTGCTGTATAGATTGACCGCCATTTTGATCTGATTGGCGTCACTTTGCGACAGATCTTTATTATACCTGCGGATCACCGCTTCCATGCGGTCGTAGTCAAGATATTGATAAGCCGGCGGGGAATGATCGGCCTGCACCCCTGCTGGTATGACCGGCGCTGCCGCTGGCTGCGGCGCAGACGCTGTGGCCACAGGAACCGGGGCCTGATATGTTACGGCGCTGGCCGGCTGCACTGACGTATCCACCTGCGCGCGTACACTGGGCGTTAACGGTGAGGCTTTTTTAGCCGCCGCCGGTGCGGGTTTGATTGAAAGATTCGTGAAAAAAACCATACAAATAACCAGCGCTGCTGCTACCGCCCCATCCATAACGTTAATTAAAGCATAAAAGACAGTTTTAACACAAGGATTTACAATATTAGAACTGTTTATAGAACAGATTGAATTGTTCTCAAGAATTATGTTATGCTGGGTTAATGGACATTCAGGAAAAGATAAAAATACTCTCCGGCGCGGCCAAATACGATGTTTCCTGCGCTTCCTGCGGTGTGTCCCGGACGGGGCGGACAGCAGGCGGAGCCGGGCAGCCGCAGCCGGGCTCGACAGTGACCGCCGGTATCTGCCACAGCTGGTCGGACGACGGCCGCTGTGTTTCCCTGCTTAAATTATTGCTGACGAATTATTGCATATACGACTGCGCCTACTGCGCCAACCGCCGGAGCAATGACATACCGCGCGCCGCATTTACGCCGCGGGAGTTGAGCGACCTGACCATTCAATTTTACAGACGCAATTATATAGAAGGGCTTTTCCTGAGTTCGGGGATTATGCGCGATCCAGACCATACCATGGAGCAATTGGTGCGGGTGGCCCGGACTCTGCGCGAGGAACAGCGCTATGCCGGTTATATTCACCTGAAAGTCCTGCCGGGCGCAGCGCCGGAGTTGATCCGGCTGGCTGCCCGTTATGCCGACCGGCTGAGCACCAATATTGAATTGCCCACGGCGCAGAGCTTACAGCTGCTGGCGCCGGATAAAAAACCGGCTGCGATAAATAAAAGTATGGATACCATTAGGGCCGTGCGTCCGGCCGCCGGGCAGAGCACTCAGCTGATCGTCGGCGCGACCCCGGAAAAAGATTTGCAGATCGTCGGTCTGGCCGAACGCCTGTATCAGACCAAAAATTTAAGCCGCGTGTATTATTCCGGCTATGTGCCGGTCAATACCGACAGCCGCCTGCCCGCGCTGCTCGGGGACGCGGCCGCAGCCGCGGAGCGCAGCCGCAGTGTCCGTTTGCGCGAACACCGTCTGTATCAGGCCGATTGGCTGCTGCGTTATTACCGGTTTACGGCCGGAGAAATACTCTCACCGGAGTATCCGGATTTGGATGAAAAGCTGGATCCCAAGACCGCCTGGGCTTTGCGACATCCGGAATTTTTCCCGGTGGAAATTAACCAGGCGCAATACGCGGAGCTGCTGCGTATCCCCGGCGTGGGCGTGCGCTCCGCCCGGCGCATTGTGCAGTCCCGCCGTTTTCATGCGCTGGATGTGCCGGCCCTGAAACGCATCGGTGTGGTGCTTAAACGCGCGCAGTATTTTATTACCTGTTCCGGCCGTCTGCCGCAGGATGTGCGCGCTTATGCCCCGGCCACGCTGTATCATTTTTTTACAGCTGCTGAAAAAAACTTTTTGCCGGGTCAGGAACAGCTGGCTTTGCTGGTGTCATGACAGGGCTGCCGGGCGGAGACGCGGTGTTCTTGTATGATGGCAGTCTGGAGGGGCTGCTGACCTGTGTTTTTGAGGCGTACCGCTTAAAAATTTTGCCGGAAATTGCGTCTGCAGATAATTACTGCAAAAGCCTGTTTGCGGCGGAGCAATATATAGCAACGGACACGGTTAAAGCGGAGAGAGTCTGCGCCGGATTAAAAAAATTGGGTGGAGCTGTTTTTTCTACAGTCCAGTATTGTTATTTGTCCGGCGAACCGCGGAAAGAAAAAATTATCTTTGCTTACATCAGGCACACCCTGTCCGCCGGGCGTGATCTGAACGGCAATTATGCCGATCCGGTCATCAGCGCGGCTTTAGCCTGTCTGCAAAAAGTCACGCGCGAGGCCGAGCGGCTGAAAGGACTGCTCCGGCTGCAGGAATTAAAAGACGGCAGTTTTTACGGGGCGGTAGAGCCGGAGCACTGCGTGCTGCCGCTGCTGGCCGGGCATTTTCGCGCGCGGCTGGGCGGCCAGAGCTGGATCATCCACGACGCGCGGCGGAGTATGGCGCTGGTCTGCCGGCAGGGGGAAGTGCGGGTCTTTTCCGCTGTGGATATTCAGAACGCGCGGGAGCAGTATTCCGCCGCGGAACCGGGCTATCAGGAGCTCTGGAAAATATTTTTTAAAAACATTGCCATTCAGGAGCGCAGAAATCTAAAATTGCAAAGACATTTTATGCCCCGGCGGTACTGGAAGTATTTGGTGGAGAAAAATTAAACTGCCGGCCAGAACGTCAGGGCAGACATCAGCGCGAGGCCCAGCATAAAAGTCAGCATGGTCAGCAGGGATTGTTTCTGGTCTTTGACTTCGTGCAGCTCCGGGATCAGGTCGCAGCTGGCTATGTAGATGAAGCCTCCGGCGGTGAAAGGCAGGAGCGCGCCGGTGAAAGCCTGAAAACGCGCGGAAAAGAAAAAGCCCAGCAGCGTGCCGGCCACCGCGGTCAGCGCGGATAAAAAATTATAGAACAGCGCCCGGTGTTTGCTTAAACCGCCGTAGAGCAGCACGCCGAAGTCGCCCAGCTCCTGCGGGATCTCGTGTGTGAGTATGGTCAGCGTGGTGATCCAGCCGACCGCCGGATCGAGAAAAAAACTGCCGCCTATGATCAGGCCGTCGAGAAAATTGTGCGCGGCGTCGCCGAAAAGATTGAGGTACGAAAAAGCGTGCACGGCGCAGTGTCCGTCATGGCAGTGCCGCCAGTAAAAGACTTTTTCCAGCAGGAAGAAAAAAGTAAAGCCGGCCATGACCCGAAAAAACACCGCCGGGTAATCCGGGTTTTGGGCCAGCGTTTCGGGAATGAGATGCAAAAAAGCGCTGCCGATGAGCGAACCGGCGCTGAACGCGACCATGCTGATCAGGATTTTCCGCAGAAATTTGGCTTTGAGCACTAAAGCCAGCGCTCCGACAAAAGAAATAAGGCTGACTATAAAGCTGGCGCTTACGGCCTGCAGTAAATGCATAAAGCCACTTTACTAAAAATCCAGCAAAAATGCACGCCGCGCGCCGGTATTTGCCGGCACGCCAGAAAACAGGCGCTCAACCGCCACCTGGCATAAATTTTGCTTTTTTCGGAGATATAACAAAACCGGTGCTTTGAGGCAATAGAGGTGTTATTGCTGGCGCGGCAAAAAAGGACACGCTCTTGCGCGCAAAGGTTTTGTAATACATTTTGTAATACACAAGGAGGTAAAAATGTTAACTACAGTTAATTCGGCGGCGGTGCTGGGTCTGGAAGCGCAAATGGTGCGGGTCGAGGTGGATACCATGTTTGGCCTGCCGCGGCACACTATCGTGGGTCTGCCGGATGCCGCGGTCAAAGAAAGCAAGGAGCGCATCGAGTCTGCCATTAAAAATTCCCGGATCCCGGTGGATTTGTTTTGTAAATTTACGATCAATCTGGCGCCGGCGCATCTGCGCAAAGAAGGGCCGGCTTTTGACCTGCCGATCGCGATCGGCATGCTGGCCAATGCCGGTTTGTTTCCCGCGGCGGTTTTGCGCGACAAACTTTTTCTGGGCGAGCTGTCGCTCAACGGCGATATCAAGCCGGTGCGCGGCGTGCTGGCCATCGCTATAGAGGCGTGCCGACGCGGGATACGGGAACTGCTGCTCGCGCCGCAGAATGCGGAGGAGGCCGCTGTGCTCAGGGATTTAAAGGTAATTCCCCTGCGCGATCTGGCGGAGGCGCTGGCCTATCTGTCCGGCAAGGCGGAGCTTAGCCCCTATCAGCCGGAACAGACCGCCGCGGAGCAGGCGTTTAGCGGCGATTTTGCGGAAGTCAAAGGGCAGCCGCTGGCCAAGCGCGCGCTGGAAATAGCGGCGGCCGGCGGCCACAATGTCCTGCTGGCTGGTTCGCCCGGCTGCGGTAAAACGATGCTGATCCGGCGTTTGCCCTCGATCCTGCCGGAATTAACTTATGAGGAGTCTATCGAAGTGTCCAGAATATACAGCGTGGCCGGTCTGCTGCGCCGCGGTCTGGTGCGCTGCCGGCAGTTCCGCGCGCCGCATCATACGATCAGCGCGGCCGGCATAGCCGGCGGCGGGCACAATCCCCGGCCCGGTGAAATATCGCTGGCGCATCTGGGCGTTTTATTTATGGATGAATTTCCGGAATTTGACCGGCAGGTGCTGGAAGTCCTGCGCCAGCCTATGGAAGACGGCGAGATCACTATCTCGCGGGCTTTGACGGCGGTCACCTATCCGGCACGGTTTATTCTGGCCGCGGCGCTCAATCCCTGTCCCTGCGGGTACGCGCTGGACGCCAGTAAAAAATGCTCCTGCTCGCCGCCGCAGATCGCTAATTACTGGCGCAAATTGTCCGGGCCGGTTCTGGATAGAATAGATATTTTTGTGGAAGTGCCGTCCTTGAGCGCCGGTGAACTGGCCGCAAAATCCGGCGGCGAGACCTCGGCGCAGGTCCGCCAGAGGGTGACGGCCGCGCGCGCCAGACAGCTCAGCCGCTTTGCCGGGCGCTCCGGTCTGTATACCAACGCCCAGCTGTGTCCGTCCGACCTGCGGTCACTGGCCGGTATAGATGCCGCCGCGCGGCGGCTGCTCGCTGCGGCGGCGGAGAAGCTGGGTCTGTCCGCGCGCGCTTACGACCGGGTGCTCAAGGTCGCGCGGACTATAGCGGACTTAGGCGGCATGGATAAGGTGCGTGACGAGCATATCGCCGAAGCCCTGCAGTATAAACAAAACTCTTTTTTGCCGGGGGTGCCGCATGCCTGAACTCAAGCAAAATCTGGAGCTGCTGGAAGAGCTGGACGCTTTTTTGCGCTGCGGTTATCAGCCCGGCGAGATACTGGAGCTGCTGGCCAGCGAGCTGGGCTGCCGTTACCGCCAGCGTTTGCAGCGCGGACAGGCCTGGAGCGCGGTCTGGGAGCTGGAACCGGAAATGGCCTTGATCCTGCGCACGGCGGAGCTGAACGGCCGGCTGCGGGATTTTATCGCGCTGGCGCTGGAGTATTATAAAAACAAAATAAGTTTTCAGAAGGCCCTGCGGCAAAAGGCGGCCTATCCGGTCCTGACGCTGGTCTTTACGCTGCTCCTGCTGCTGGGCTTCATATTTTTTCTGCTGCCCATGTTTAACGGTCTGACCGCGGAGCTGGGCGGCCGGCAGAGTCCGCGCTTCTGGCAATGGCTGATTATAGGTCTGGTGGTGGCGCCGGGCTGTGCGGTTCGGCCGCTGTCTGGACTGCTGCTGGAGCGCACCGGCTTAAAACGCCTGCAGAATACGCTCCAGCAGCTGAATCTGCTGCTTTTGACAGACCGCGCCGGTATACCACTGGCCAATTTTCTGGCGGAATATCTGCCGGCCAATCCGCAGCCTGAACTGGCGCGGATTTATTTTTATCTGAATAAAGGCCTGCCGGTCGGCGAGGCGCTGGCCAGAGCGGAAGTTTTCAGCCGCGCGGAATTAAAACTCCTGACCGTCGGCGGCGGAGCCAATTATTCCCGCGGTCTGGAGTATTTACAGAATGCCTGTCGGCAGAATTATCAGCGCAAAATCGACGGCATTTTATTCTGGCTGGAGCCGGGGCTGCTTTTGTTTGCCGGCGGTGTTATCGCGCTGATCAGCTGGAGTTTTTTTCGTCCTTTGTTCAGCCTGTCCGGACTGGAGTTTTAAGCGGGCGGCTTAATAATTTTGCCGGGAACTGAGCTGCAGGTCGCTGTCCCACATATAGCCGCGGTTTTCCGTGTTGTATTCGACCAGCCAGTTGCCGCGCGGCTCGACCGTGACCATTAATTTAAGCACCCGCAGCGGGAAGATAACGATAGTTTCGGCAATAGTCTCGTTTTTGATCAGGCGGACAACGGCGTCTTTGGGCAGTCTGCTGAGGGTTTTGTCGCCGGACACCGCGGCGTAAGGCGAATTATCGTTGACGACCACATACCAGCGGCCGAGTCTGGTTTCGGCCAGCCCGCAGCAGAGTAAAATCAACAAAAGCCCTAAAACTTTCCGCATGGTTAGATTATAACATTACCGGCCGGCAGCTGTAATAAATCCGTAAATTTCAGCTGAAGCAGGCAGCGGTTCCGGCGCGGCCTGTTCTGCCGCCGGCAGCGCGCGATCCGGATAAAGCGGGACAGGAAGCAAAAATCAATTTTTTATGCCACCTGGCATATTTTTTGCTGATTGTCATACGTTAGATTGATTGTGAAAAATAGGCCGGAGAGGAGGTGTTTTATGCAAAAAGGTTTTTCTTTGCTGGAATTGCTGGTGGTGCTGGCGATCATGGGCATGCTTTCCGCGGCGCTGATCCCCAATCTGGCCGGCGCGCAGACCAGAGCCAGAGAAGCGGCGGTGCGCACACTATTGTACAATGTACAAGCCGAGGTGGAGGGTTATTATCTGGATAATAATTTTTATCCCGCCGGCGAAGCTCTGCCGCTGGCGCAGTTGAGCGGCATAATGGCTGTGCAGCCCTACCGCAATCCTTTTACCGGGCGGGATTATCTGGCCGGGGACACGGCGGGGCGGATTATTTACAGCCTCAATGCCGGGCTCGGCGAGTATACGCTGACGGCTTATAAAAAAGACGGCGCCACTGTCCTGCTGGAGTTAACAAACGGCTGACTTGTGTGCTAAGATTACAGCCCCTATGTCGGGGAATAAAAAATCTGCAAGCAGGCTCTTTGTCATATCCGGGCCATCGGGCGTGGGCAAGGGCACAGTTGTGCAGGAATTGCTGCGGCTGCGCGCCGATCTGGTCATTTCTGTTTCGTACACCTCGCGTCGGCCGCGGGCGGATGAAGTGGACGGCGTGAATTATTATTTCATAGACCGGCCGGATTTTGAGGCCCGGATCGCGCGCGACGAATTTTTGGAATACGCGCAGGTGCACCGCAATTATTACGGCACCAGCCGGGCCAAAGTGCAGGAGCTTTTAGCTTCCGGCAAAAATGTGCTGTTTGAGGTCGATGTGCAGGGCGGCGTAAATTTGAAAAAGAAATTTGCGGATCTGCGTTCGATATTTGTCCTGCCGCCGAGCGAGGAAGAGCTGGTCAAGCGGATGCAGACCAGAGGCTCGGAGACGCCGGAGACGATGGGCATCCGGCTGGCCACAATGCGGCAGGAACTGGCTCTGGCTGATAATTATGATTATCAGATAATGAACGAGGATTTGAACGCCTGCATCGGCGCGCTCAATAAAATAATCGATGCGGAAATCAAGGGCAAATAATTTTTGTCCAGAAGGAGCAAACATGAAAGAAATAGTGCTGGAAGAGGTCTTAAAGAAACTGGACAATCGTTTTATGCTGTCGGTGGTGGCGGCCAAGCGCGCGCGGCAGCTCAAGGACGGCGCGGTGCCGCAGGTCGAGAGGACGGAAGAAGACAGTGATCTTTTGGTCGCGCTGGGCGAGATAATGGACGATAAGATCCGGGCCGAGATAGTGGTCGAGGAGCCGGAACCGCCGGCCGAGACCGGCCTCAAGATCATCGAGAGCATCAAGAAGACTAAAAAGAAAGAGAAGTAAAATGTCATGGCCGGCCGGAAAATAATAGTCGGAATAACCGGCGGTATCGCCTGTTATAAGGCCGCGGGTCTGGTCAGTCTGCTCAAGAGAAGTGGCTATACGGTGCAGGTGGTGCTGACCGAAGCCGCGGCTAAATTTGTCACCCCGGTTACTTTTCGCGCGCTTTCCCGTAATCCGGTCTGTTCCGAACAGTTCGCGTCCGGCGGCGAGCCGGTGCCGCACATCGCGCTGGCGGAAGACGCGGCGCTCTATGTCGTGGCTCCGGCCACGGCTAATACTATCGCCAAACTGGCCCATGGTCTGGCGGACAATATCCTGACCGCTTCTTTTCTCGCGGCGGCCTGTCCCAAACTGCTGGTGCCGTCCATGAATACCGGCATGTGGGAAAATGTGCTCACTCAGGAAAATATCCAGAAATTAAGAAAACACGGCTGCACGGTGCTGGAGCCGGAGAGCGGGCCGCTGGCCTGCGGGACTTCCGGCACGGGGCGTTATCCCGCCAATCAGGTGATCCTGGCGGCGATCCAGAAGCTGACAGGAGCGGTGGATACGCCCGCTGCTGCGCCTCCGCTGCGCGGGAAAAAGCTCATCATTACCGGCGGCGGGACGCGGGAGCCGCTGGATCCGGTGCGGACACTGACCAATAATTCCTCCGGCAGAATGGGGCTGGCGCTCAAAGCCGCCGCGGAGCAGGCCGGCGCGGAAGTCGTGTATATAGATGCCGGGGCCGTAGACGGCGTGCAGGGGCTTAAAGCCGAGATCGCTAAAAATTTTGCGGCGGCCGATGCGCTGATCATGGCCGCGGCGGTGTCGGATTACCGGCCGGCGGCGGTCAGTAAGCATAAAATAAAAGCCGGGCAGGATAAACTGACTATCGAGCTGGTGAAGACCGAGGATATTCTGAAATATTTTGCCGGACAGAAAAAAGATAAGTACATAGTCGGCTTTGCGCTGGAATCCGCAGACCTGCTCAAAAATGCCGCGGCCAAGCTGAAAGCCAAAAAAGTCGATCTGCTGGTGGCCAACGACACTTCGGCGCTGGGCAGCGCGGAGTCGGCGGTGGTCTTGCTCGACGGCCAAAACCAGCCGGAAGCGCTGGACAGAATGCCCAAAACTCAGACCGCGGAGAAAATTATCGAGAGAGTCGGCCGGCATTTCAGCCGCGTCCGGTGACGGATGAAAGACTTTGCCGAAATATATGTAAATCAAAAGATCTATACTTACGCTGTGCCGGCCGGGGAACAGGCCGCGGCGGAGATCGGCTGTGCTGCGGAGGTTACCCTGCGCGGTAAAAACTATACCGGTTATATCCTGCGCTTTGTGGCCAGGCCGGAGTTCAAAACTCTGCCCGTGCAAAAGATCAGCGGCGGTTCTAATTTTGGCGCGGATCTGGTGGAGCTGGTCGGCTGGATCGCTGATTATTACAAATGTTTTCCCGAAACAGCGGTGAAGCTGATCACGCCGAAATAGACTATTTGTGCTTGCGTTCTTTGTGGTAATTTTTGAGCAGGCGCAGCACCACGGTTTGGGCGTTAGCGTCCAGTTTATTGAAACTGCTGATCAATTCAAATTCTGTGATTTTTTTATTTAGTTTTTTCTGCTCTTTGGGCTTCAATTTATCCAGATCATGGAACCACCAATCCATGCTCAGACCGTAAATTTTGTTGATATTTACCAGCGTGAGCAGATGCGGCAGCCGGGAACCCTTGAGCAGCATATAGTACTGAACATAATCTAATTTCAAGTTAAAGGCGGCTTCTTCCAGCGTTTTCTTGTGTTGCTTATGCAGCCAGTTTAATTTTTTGCTGATCAAATTTTTGAGGTCTTTATCGGTGATCTCTCGGTCCATTTTTTTGCTCCATTTTAGATAAAAGTTTAACCATTCAGAATAATTTCCATATTTTCAAAACACAATAAAATTTTATTGCGTTTGGTTAATTATGTGTTATAATAAGCGGAGAATATATAATAGAAAGGGGAAATCTTATGGTAATAGCTAAAGGTCAGCCAATGCTGGCGCAGGATATTATTGATTTAAAGAATGGTTTGCAGGCGAGTATAGACAATTTAGGCATAATGACTATTTTACCGGTGGGGACGATCCTGATGTATGACGGAACCGGCTGGTCGGATAACTACACCATACCGGGCTGGTACGCCTGCAACAAGGCCAATGCTGATGCGGGCCGGACGCCGAATCTACAGGATAAGTTTATTATGGGCAGCACGGCCAAAGGAGGCACTGGCGGCAGCAATAGCGTGACTTTGGCCACGGGTAATTTGCCGGTGCATAGTCATGCGCTAAGCGGTCTGACGGTAAGCAGCTCCGGGGCGCACAGCCATACGGTAACCGGCACGGTGGAGTCTGGCGGTGGGCACACGCACCAGGTGACCGGTACTGTGGCGTCCGGCGGTGCGCATACACATCCGGTGACCGGTACCGTGGAGTCCGGCGGCGGGCATGGGCATGGCATTACCGATCCGGGGCACAGTCATACGCTGCGTTTTTATAGCGGCACCACAGAACCCAGGTCAGGAAATGACACTAACAATATCTCTAATGGTCCATATGTATACAGTTCTACTAATGGCGTAAATTCCAGCACCACGGGCATTTCGATAAATACTGGCGGAGCACACAGCCATACTTTTTCCAGCGGTTCGGCGGCCAGCGTGAGCGATCATACGCATACTCTTTCCGGCGGTACGTTAAGCGAGTTTGCCGCGCATACGCATACTATTTCCGGCGGCAC
>JAISQA010000023.1 GCA_031274525.1 Candidatus Margulisiibacteriota bacterium | reverse complement strand
TGGCCTGCGCTTCGCTTAAAAATCTTTCGATAATTTCTTTTTTGCGCGGATCGGGTGTGCCGCGGTCGGAAAATCGGATGTAATCATACTGGATTTCGTCAAAACCCAGCTGCTCCGCGGCCTTGGACAATTCCAGCTTTTGGCGCCAGTTGACCGGGTCTGCGGCGGTCTGATAAGTCGCCCCCAGTCCTTCCTCAAAGACCACAATGCGCGCGATGCGGTAAAATCCTAATTCTCCGGCGCGCTGGAAATTTTTTAGATAGACGGCGTTGGCCTCCTGAAAATCACAAACCAGCGTGTTGAGGCTGACGGCTCTGGCCTGCTCGAGTAGCGGCAGACAGCGCGCGGGATAATTCATCGTCCAGACGCTGACGTATATGCCGTACAGCTTATCCGGGCGCGGCGGGGGCAGATTCCCGGCCGGAACCGTTTTGTCCGCATTGAAGAAAGCCAGGCCTAAACTAAATAATAATAAGCCGGCCCAGAATTTTTGCATGGGCTGGATTTTAGCCTGTCTGTCCCCAAGAGGCAATCAAGAGGCAATAAAACCGCGGCGCGGCTGGCGTTTGGGCGGAGATTTTATAATGTTGATGCTATAATATAGAAGGGGTAGGCGGTGTTTCCAGCAATAGATCAGGAGAAAACAGCCCAAATTCTGGGCAGAATGGCGGCAATTTCTACCGAAAGGGATTTATTAACAGAAATTATTAAGTTAAGCGGCTGCTATTATGACCGGCTCAGCGCCTCGGCATCTTTTGGCGTTTGGGCGCCGCGCTTAAAACCGGAACAAAAGCTAATTCTCAACATAGCCTGTCCGGCAGGCACGGCGGGAGAATATATACTGCATAAATATGAATTGCCGCGGCTGGCTTCTGCTTTCGAGATTGGCCGGGGTTTTTTTGCGGTGGTCTTGCAGGGTTTAGCGCCGTTCAGCGGCTGGAACAAAGGCGCGCTCTATTTTTATACTTTCCCGGAGCGGGATTTGGTGCCGGATATTTATGCTTTTTATCAGCCGTTCGGCGTGGACGGCCCCTCGGCGGTTATCGATCAGCAGAGTTATCTCTGGCGCTCGGTGCAGTCCGGACGGCAAATCCCCGTCTCCATTACCAAGCTGCATATCGGCACCGCTTCGCCCGCCGGGGATTTTCAGGGTTTGCAGGATGAGCTGGCTGCCAATAAATATTTTGCGGCGGTGGACGCGCTGGAGTTTCTACCGATCGGCGCTTTTCCGGGGCGCAACGGCTGGCGGCTGGAGTGCGGGGCCGAACGGCTGCGCCTGACGAAAACCTCCGCGCAAAAACCGCTCAACTGGGGTTATGACGGCGGCCCGGCTTTTATCCTGAGCGTGTCAGAGGCTTACGGTCTGCCTGACCGGTTGAAGGCTCTGGTGGACGCGCTGAAACTGCGCGGCATAAAGGTCGGTCTGGATATTCAATTAAATCATTTCGGGCCGGAAGGCGTGTATCAGAATTATTATTTTCCGGAGTACATTGCCCGGACGCAGACCGAATGGGGGCCGCGGCCGAATTTTCAGAATATTTACGCCCGGCGTTTTATGCTGGACAAGCTGCGGGAATTCTGCCTGCTGTACCGGCCGGACTATCTGCGGCTGGACATGAGCTCCCGCTACGGGGACGATCAATTCGTCGCGGAGATTTGCCATATGCTGGCGGATCTGCCGGTGATCCTGGAGGATGAACGGCCGGAAAAATGGCTGACCGCTCCGGACGGCGCGGGCGCTCTGGCCAGATGGTCTTTTCCCGCCGTGCACGATTTGCAAAAGCTCCGCGCGGGCGAGCTGGCTGTTTTACCGGTGCTTTTGACCAAACTCACCTCTGCCGCGGACAGTGTGATTTTTGCCGGCTCGCATGATGAGCAGGGCAATAATGAGGCCTGTCCTGTGACCGACCGCCTGACACCGGCCTTAGCCGTCATGGCCAATGGCCTGGAAATGAGCTGGTATTGTTTCAGCTGGTTCCATTTTTTCTGCAATTACCGCGAGGATATTCAGCTGGTCATGGTCACGGCGGAAAAAAGCGGGGTGATCGGTCATTATCCCGCCGAACTGTGGCCGAAAATGACCGCTTTGCAGGCCTATTTTCAGGATTTTCAGACCGCGCGGGAATTTTATAATTTTATTCATCAGCTCTGGCGGGCGGAAGTCGCGCCTTACCGCGATGACCCGGCCAAATGCCGTTACAATGTGCAGGTCTGGCTCAATAATAACGAAATGCTGGTCGCGCTCTGTCTGGCTTTTAATCAGATGATCTATGAGCTGGCCAATATCCGCAATATGGTTGCCGCGCCGGATTATGTAGACTACCTGATCGGCCTCAAAAAGCTCCGCAAAGCCAATCCCTGGCTGCACCGCGCGGCCTGCTGCTATAATATAGATAACGAACAAAAAACTCTGACTCTGCTCAGTCAGGATGAACAGACCGGGAAAGCTATTAAGCTGAGCTGTGTTTTGGGTGATGATTGCTCTCATTGTCTTTCCGATTGCCTGTGCTTTGATTAGTTTTTGCATATTTGGGCGTTTTGCAGATTTGGACAAATTCCTAATTCACCCTCCGCCGTTGGCCGTGTGGCTTTTAATGCCTT
>JAISQA010000087.1 GCA_031274525.1 Candidatus Margulisiibacteriota bacterium | reverse complement strand
GGTTAAAAGATTCCAGCTTCACCAGCACTTTGGCCGGCAGTCCAGCAGTCAGCCGGTTCAGCTGCACCAGCGGTGTGTTGCCTATTGTCTTGGTGATGTTCTCGTAAATTTTTGCCATTTTTTTACTCCTTTGTTGTGCCGCAATAAATTGCGGCTTTACTTTTTATTTGCTGGCCGGTGAGGTTCTCGCTCCTCCCTATACCTTGTCCAATGCCTGCGCAATGTCCGCGATAATGTCATCAATATGTTCAATACCTACAGACAAACGGATATAGTCCGGCGTCACACCGGTCGCGGCCTGTTCTTCCGGCGAGAGCTGTTGATGCGTCGTGCTGGCCGGGTGAATGACCAGAGACTTGGCGTCGCCGACATTGGCCAGATTGGAAAATAGCCGGAGCGCATCGGCGAACTTAATGCCCGCTTCCAGACCGCCTTTGAGACCGAAACCCAGAATGGCTCCGGCGCCTTTGGGCAGATACTTTTGCGCTCTCTGATATTCCGGGCTGGACTTGAGGCCGGGGTAATTGACCCAAGCTACTTTGGCGTGTTTCTCCAGATACTGCGCCACGGCCAGCGCATTCTCCGCGTGCCGGATGATGCGCAGGTGCAGAGTTTCCAGCCCCTGCAGGAACAGAAAAGAATTGAACGGCGAAATTGCCGGGCCGATATCGCGCAAAACGGTGGTGCGGACTTTCAGAATATAGGCCAGATTGCCGAGCGCCTCGACGAAATTCAAGCCGTGATAACTGGGATCGGGGTCGGCGATCAGCGGAAACTTGCTCCGGCCGTTTTCTTTGAAGGCCCAGTCAAATTTGCCGGAGTCTACAATAACGCCGCCCAGACTGGTGCCGTGCCCGCCGATAAACTTGGTGGCCGAATACACCACAATATCCACGCCGTGCTGTATGGGCTTGAGCAGATAAGGACTGACCGTATTATCCAGAATGACCGGCAGATGATGCTGGTGCGCGATTTTGGTCACTTCATCTAAATCGGTTACATTGTTTTTGGGATTGCCGATGCTCTCGGCATAGACCGCTTTGGTTTTGTCCGTGATCGCTTTTGCCAGATTCCGGGGGGCGCTGGAATCCACGAATTTAACCGTGATGCCGAGTTTGCGCAGGGTATGGTGGAAAAGATTGTAAGTGCCGCCGTAGAGATTATCAAAAGAAACGATCTCGTCGCCGGCCTGCGCGAGAGTAAGTATGGCCAGCGTGATAGCGGATTGTCCGCTGGCCAGCGCCAGCGCGCCCACGCCGCCGTCCAGCTCGGCCAGTCTTTTTTCGAATACGTCCGAAGTGGGATTCATCAGCCGCCCGTAAATATTGCCGAATTTTTTCAGGCCGAACAGGTCGGCCGCGTCTTTGGCGTCCTCAAAAACGTAAGAAGTGGTCTGATAGATTGGCACCGCCCGCGCGTGCGTGGCCGGGTCTACCGTCTGCCCGCCGTGTAATAATATAGTTTCGTCTTTGTATTGTCCCATTGTTTCCTCCTGGATTGTTTTTATAAACTCATCGTTTTTTACCGCATACAAATACAATTAAAACACTTTTTCTGCCGGTGTTCACCTCCTAATATTTAATCTCAGGCGTCAAACCTTTTAGCCAAATACAGTAAAAATCCGGCAAATACCGCAGGATAGGTAAATAGCAATAACACATGTTCCATACAGCTCACCTCTTGCCGTCGATAATTTATATAATTCCTATCGATATAGTATAGATTATAGGATTTGGAGTGATTTGTCAAGCGCAATTTTTTTAGAAAGGGACAGGTAAATTAAGTGTATTAAGCAATCTTCCGCAGCACGGCGTACCTAACGGTGTGCTTGCGACTGCGAGCGACCACAAGTCGCCGCAGAAATGTCGCCAGCTAATCAAGCTGGCAGGGTTAAGTTCGTTGTGCGGGCGTGCTTCACCAAAATATTCGTTCCGCTGCAACATTTTCTTTCCTCATTTCGAAAGAAGCTGGCGAGCGCGCCGGGACTTCAGTCCACAGTGTGGATATTCTCTCTGAGGCTGGAGGCCGCATGCAGTCGCAAGCCGCGGAGAAAGTCCCGGTGCGCAGAAGTGCTTGTGCCGTTGGCGTGGGTACGACTGCGCGTGGATTTCCATTGCCAGCCAGATGGCTGGCAAATCTTCCTCGGCCGTTAGGAATTACGGCCTCGGTCGTTGCCGCGCGCAGAAGTACCCGTCGCAGAGGCGACGGGTATATTTTTCCAAAAACTGGGTATAGATATTTCGTGCAAGGGAAAAGCAAAATAAAATAGGAGGGAATTATGAGACAATTTTATACTAAAATGGAATTACAGCCATTACCACTACAACCTCAGCATAAGTTTGAGGGGGGGGCTGTATCCGGCAAGACTAAGACTAACCACGTTGAAAAGACAAAGCTAGATAGTCCTACATCTAAACAAACACAAGAGACTATAGAATTTACAAATGAAAAATACGGTAAATTATTTATAACACCGGTAACAAATAAGAATTTAGACAAGTCTGATGCTGTAAAAATATCCTTAAAGACCGAAAATGAGGCAAGCGTAACTGCTGCAGAACTTAATAAAAAAGGACTTAACGCTAAGGTAGATGGTACAACGGTATTGGTATTCTATACAGCAGACACAGATGCAGTCGCAGCATAAGCATAATAGTAGGAGGAAATTATGACTAAAGAATTAAAGGGTAGCATTATAGACAATCTCACGCCGGAACATTTGCGCAATATAAATGCGCTGGCTTCCAAAGTGCCGGGCGGCAGCCGGATCTTCACTATATTAAAGGAAACGCTAAATCAGTCGCAGGAAACGCGTTGAGCGATCTAAACTAAAAAAGGAGCACATATTATGCAAACAACAGACGTTTTAAAAAAAGCCTTAGTCGTATCTTTAATCGCCATGGCGGTTAGCTCGCTGGGTCTTGCTGACGACGTGACTATTGAGCTGGTGCAGGCGCCCGATGCTCCGACCATAGGCATACTGGCGGATGATGGCATTTACAATCCGCAAGGCCAGTACTCCCAGGTGGCAGCTGCACCCGGAGGCTTTACCCAGACGCCCGGTTGACGGGAATGGTTTTTTCAAGGATAGGTAATTAGCATTGCGCACCGCAGAGCCGTATAAGATAGGCCGCTTTGCGGTGCGCTTGTATATCGAAAATCAACACACTACCGGTAGCGTGTACACGCTAGATATGGTGTGTTTTTATGGCCGTGAAACAAAATTGTTTCACAGACGATTTTTAAGATTTCATGCCCTAACAGTGTAAACTATGTCAGCGGAATATTTTGTATACTATCTGTCCGGGTTATACCCCGTGAGCGCTGGCGAGCGGGCTATTCTTTGCCCGCGAAGCCGTGCCAGACGTATGGGCGCTGGCGCTGACTGCGTGCGAATTTCCTCGCGCACGCAGGCGTCGCTCGCGCATTGGCGCGAGCGGAGGAGGTAGGATTTGAACCCACGGTGCCCGCGAGGGCACAACGGTTTTCAAGACCGCCGCAATAGACCACTCTGCCACTCCTCCGGGTAGATACGGAAATTATAAGGGTAATTGCCGCCTTTAGCCAATTGTTATTGCTTGTCGCCGGGCGCGGCGGATTTTTGCTCTATTTTGTTTTTCAGCGTTGAGGCGATGACGTCCTGTCCTTTCTGGCGGATCTCCTGCAAATCTTCTTTAGCTTCGGCTATTTTGGCCAGCAGGGCCCGTTTGCTGAATATTTTGAGCAGCGGCGAAAGTTTTGCGCGGAGTTTGGTTTTCTCCTCTAGTTTTTGCAACTGCACTTTGATCTGCGCGCCAAAACCGGTTTTGAGCTGTTCTAATTTAGCCTTATTCTGTTCCTGATTTGTATATTGGGTTTTTAGCTGTTCGGCTTTGCTCTTTAGCTCTTCCGCTTTAGCCTTGAACTGTTCCGCCGTGTTCTTGAGCTGCAGTCCCTTTTGGATAAAGGGCAGGGCCAGTAATTTGCCTTTGATGCCCTGCAGTTTGCCCGTAAGGCTATTATATTTTTGCAGCACCAGATGCGTGACCAGTTCAGAAACGTTTCCTTCTTTTTTCTCCGCTGGTTTAAGCCTCACGTCCGGCAGCGGGCCTTTGGGCTGCGGTTTGACCTGCAAGTCTACCTGCGTATTTTCCATAATATATGCTCCTTTCGGTTTATTATACCCGGCAGACCGCTCATTTATACGCCGGGTTTATGTTATAATTCCAGTATGGATACGCCGATTTTTTCACAGGAACAGGTCTCCAAAATTTTTGATGAGCTGCAGCTCAAGCCGCAGCCGCCCAATCCGGCGGAGAAAAAACCTGCGCCGGCCGCCGCGCCGGATCCCCGGCAGAGCGTGGAAGATATTCTCAAAAATCATTTTATTGAGGAAGAACCGGCTTGACGCCGGGCCGGTTTTACCTGTTTAGATAGATAATCGACTCGGCCTGTCCGAGCGCTTCGAATTTTTCCGTGGGGATATCCACGACGACCTGTCCGGCTTTGACCAGCGAGCCGTCCGCTTGCTGCAAAAGCACCCCGCCGCGCAGGTATATTTTTTCCGCCGTGCGCTGGTATTCAGCGGTGTCCGCGGTGGCTTCTTGATTTTTGATCGTCACGCGCACGCTGCCGTAGGCCTGCAGATCCTGACTGTCGGTATTGATGATAATGCTGTCGCTCTGCAGCTGTAGTTTTTCCTGCAGGATTTCCTGATTTTTGAGTTTTTGTCTGGTCGCGGCGTCGAGGAGAGCGGCGGTTTTATCAAACAGCGCTGTGGCCTGACCGTTAAGGTGAAACAGCTGGTCTTTTTCGTCGAACACGGCCGTGGCGCCGACCGCCTGTTTATCGTTTTGCTTGATCAGCACATTGCCGCTTAGCTGGAGCCGGGCCAGCTCCTGCGAGATATCCGCGGTCAGCTCGTCGGTGTAAATAGTAGTTTTTTGTTTTTTAAATTCCGCGGCGCCGTCTTCCGGCTGGCGGATCAGCCGGACATTTTGCCCGGCGTGAAAAATATCTTTGTCGATATCGATTAATAATTTCTCGGCTGTCAAACTGCTGTCCGGACGCGACAGCGTAAAGTCTTTGCCAAAAGTGATTTGATTGTTCTGGTGGTCAATGGTCGCGCGCTCGGCGTTGATTTTGGTATTGCGGTCGAAGACCTGAATTTGTTTGTGCAGCCGGGATTTTTTGTCCGCCGCGTTGTAATTCAGCTGCTCGCCCCAGATGTCGACCGGCTGGCCGGGGTTATGCCCGCGGTACATGACAGCCTTAAAGCCCTTGTCCGCGTAAAACCTTTCCTGCGGCGCATTGACCTGTACTTTGCGCGCGCTCAGGCTGTCCAGCAGTATACGGCCCTGATCGTAAAATCTGCCGTTGTAAATATTTTCCACGATGGCGTGGTCAATGCTCATGGCCGACCAGATGTACCGGGACTGCATAGACCAGAGCAGCTCGCCGTTTTTGTAGCCGCGGATGGCGGCGGCATCTATTTCGATTTTTTTGTCCACGGCCGGATCGGCGTTTTCCAGCTCGCCGGCGCTGACCATTAGATAAATAAAAAGCAGGGCAAACAAGCCGAGACAGGCAAAGATCAGTGTATTTTTATTAAAAAACGGCGGCTTCATCTTTTGGCGAAAAGCAGGGAATATTTGCTGATCTCCGCCATAGGCTGCTCCTGCAGGTCTGCGGTCACGAGATACCCATTGTGCGCGTCGGTGATGCTTTCGCCGCTGCTTTTGCGCAGGGCGCCGATTTTGATTTTCTGAATCGGCGCGATTTGGTGATCCAGCACTTCCAGTTCAGAACCGCTGCGAAAATGATTGCGGCCGGAGATAGTCAATTGGCGGGTTTCCGGCGCATAATTTAGCGCTGTCCCGACAAAATCATAGCTTTTAAGGTAGGCGGAATTTTCAGTTTGTTCGGTTTGCTGTGCCGTCCCGGAAAATAACAGGCCGTCCGTATAGGGGCGGTGAGAAATTTTTTCCAGATTGTCCAGCCATTCCGGCGCGATCGTGTATTTTTCCGGCGCGGCCAGATAGGTGTCTATAGCCTGCCGGTATACTTTGGTGACCATGGCCGTGTAAAAAACGGATTTCATCCGGCCTTCGATTTTGAAGCTGTCGATGCCGGCCTCCAGTAATTCGGGTATATGCTGGATCAGGCACAGGTCTCTGGAATTGAGTATGTACGTGCCGCGCTGATCTTCTTCGGCGGTGTAAATAGCTGCGCGCGTGCTCTCCCGGAAACGGTATTCCCAGCGGCAGGGCTGCGCGCATTGGCCGCGGTTGGCGCTGCGGCCGGTCATATGCCGCGAAAGCAGGCAGCGGCCGGAGTAGGCTATACACATGGCCCCGTGGACAAAAACTTCCAGCTCGGCGTCCGGCACGGCTGTTTTAAGACCGCGGAGCTGCGCCAGCGTGAGCTCCCGGGCGGCAACGATACGGGACGCGCCGTTATTCAGCCAGAATTTTACGGCTGCGGAATTGGTCGTGTTGGCCTGCGTGCTGATGTGGATCCTGACGCTGGTGCTCAGGCCCTGTATTAAATGCAGCACGCCGGGATCGGCGATAATAACCGCGTCCAGTCCGGCGTCCGCCGCCGCCAGAAAATAATCCCGCAGCGCGGCCAGATTATTATCAAAAGCGTAAATATTCAGCGCCAGATAAAATTTGCAGCCGTGTTCGTGGGCAAAACGAATGCCCTCGGCCAGCTCAGCCTGCGTGAAAGCATTATCGTCCGCACGCAGAGAATAACCGCCCGCTCCGGCGTACACCGCGTCCGCACCGAAACGCACTGCGGTTTTTAGTTTTTCCAGATCGCCGGCGGGAGCCAGCAGTTCCGGCCGTTTAATTGCAGTCATGTGGAAATTATACCATTCCCGCCCGGACAGTTGGCGGTATTTTATAATATCAATACAGGAGCGCGTTGGGCGAGATGCCCAGAATGGTATAGATTTCTTCCTCTGTTTTGGGCGGACGCTGGTACAGCGCGCCGTAATTTTTCAGGACGGCAAAAGAAGTCTGATAGTCATTGCCGGCGTGCCAGATAAAAAATCCGTCCGTACCGGCGTCCTCGCAGGCGCGGATCTGCTCCTGAATGTATTTGGCCAGAGACATATTGGCGTAGCCCAGATTCATCGCGAACCCCTGAATATAGGGGATCAGGCGCACGTTTGTCCCGGCCAGCTTGTGTCTGGCCAGCGTGGAGCCTTCCAGTATGGTGCGGTAGGGATTGGAGAGGCGCAGGCGGTCGCCGTAAAAATGCGAGGGGTAAAGCATAGGGCTGACCGCGGATATATGCGGCGCCATGCGGGTCAGATCCTGACCGATGATGTGATGCGGCTGATAGGCCACGGAACCGAAAACGTCCGCACCGACAGGAATATTGAGCGTGGCCTGCGCTTCGCTTA
>JAISQA010000054.1 GCA_031274525.1 Candidatus Margulisiibacteriota bacterium | reverse complement strand
CGCGGCTTCCATATCGCTGGCTCTCATCGGTTTTCCCGCGGCTATCCCTGAATATTTTTCCGCCATAAATCCACCCTCCCGTATTTATCTAGGCTATTTGCCAATACAATAATTATATTGTCTTATTGCTGATTGTCAAGCTATCAGCTATTGGTATATAAGAAATTAAATGAACTTAAAGCAAATATTTATCTATAACCTAAAAAATATTCGTAAAAATTCCGGTATTTCACAAATGCAGCTGGCCATACTCTGCAACACCGCCACCAGCTATATCGGCGAGATAGAGATCGGCCGGAGATTTCCTTCTATAGATATGATCGAGAAAATAGCGGACGCTTTGCAGATACACCCGCAGCTGCTTTTTGCTGATCAGCAAAACCATTACAAAAAAGGCAAACCGCAGATTAGACCGATACTCCCTGAGATCATAAAAAAAGATATTGTGCAGAGCGTGGCCGAAACAACCAGGAGATTACTGCAAAAATATTAACCCTGACTGCCGCTTCTGTTAAAAAAATTGCAGCCATAAGCCTCCGCAGGCCGTCTATAATTTCTGCATGGTTTCTTTTAATTCTTCCAGCGCGCTCTCGGCTTTGCGCAGGGCTTCGCGCACCCGGGACAGCTCCGCATTATCGGTTGGCGCTGCGGGTACGGCGCCGGACACCGGACGCGGCGCCAGTCCGGTCAGGACATTCAGCGAATCCCGCAGCGTCGGCGTCATCGCCAGCGCATCGCCGTTGGCCACGGCGATCCTTTTTAATTCCGGCAGTTTGGAAGCCGTGGCCTGCAGGTAAATCGGCTCAATATACAGAAAGCTGTTCGCCAGAGGCACCAGCATCATATTGCCGCGGATCACCCGCGACCCCTGCTGCGACCACAGCGACAGCTCCTTGGAAATCTCCGTGTCCTGATCGATGCGCGACTCGATCTGCATCGGCCCGTAGACCAGCTCGTTTTTGGGCATCTTGTACAAATAAAACCGGCCGTAGTCGTCCGGATCGCATTTCACCACCAGCAGGCTGACCAGATTGTTTTTATTCACCGGCGTGAAAGGCACGGCCAGCAGGAAAGACAGCTCCTGTTCGCCGGGGATCTTGCCGTAAATATAATACGGCTCCACTTCGACTACCCCGGCTTCGTAAGTCTCTTTGGGGCTTTCCCAGAGATCTTCCAGATTGTAAAAGATCTGCGGATCATTCATATGAAAAGTGCGGTAAATTTTAGCCTGCAGATAAAACAAATCCAGCGGGTAGCGGATATGCGGCAGCAGTTCCGGCGGAAAATCCGCCTGGGGCTTAAACAGTCCGGGAAAAATCCGCGCGTAAGTTTTTAAAATCGGGTCGTCCGCAAAACTGTAGAACTCCGGCGTGCCGTTATAAGCATCCACAACAATTTTTACCGAATTGCGGATATAGTTGATATTGCGGCTGTAGGGCTGCGCGTAAGGATATTTATTCGACACAGTGTAAGCGTCGATGATCCAGAACAACCGGCCGTCCGGCGCGCAGACAATATACGGATCGGAATCATAACGCAAAAACGGCGCGATCTTGCGCACCCGGTCTTTGATGTTGCGCACATAGAGCACCTTGCTCTGCCGGGTGATGTAGCTGCTGATCAGCAGCCGAAAATCCTGAAACTTCGCGGCGTACAGCGAACGCCGGAAAAAACTATCCAGCGGCACATCGCCGCGGCCCTGATACGCGGTGTAAGCATTTTCATCGCCCTGCGGATAATCAAACTCTTCCGTTTTGGTATTTACGACCACATAATCAGCCGTCTTCTCGCCGTAATAGATCTCCGGGCGCGTTATTTTGAGCATAGCGGACACCGGCGGTATATCCCGCACCACCAGCCGGGGCAGGCCGTCTTCGCTGATCTCCGTAACCTTATTGACCACCACGCCGTACCCGTGCGTATATTTCAGTTTTTCATTGACCCAGGTTCTGGCACGCTCCGGCAGCCGGGCGGCGTCCAGTTCGCGCACCGAGATCATCACCTGCGTCGGCTGGCCGGCGAAAACATAACGGTCAATATCCACGTCATGAAAGTCATAGTACAAACGAATACCCTGAATCTGCCTGTAGGTCTCCAGCAGCGGCTCATTGTCCCACAGGCGGATGTTTTCCAGAATATCTTTATTCTCCGCCAGCTCCTCCGCCGTAATAGAATTTTTGTAGTTAAAATCCACCTGAGCGACATCCGTGAGCCCGTAAGCCTTTTGCGTGTAATCAATGCTGTGCTGAATGTACGGCGCTTCTTTGGTGATTTCATTGGGATTGACGATCAGCGTCTGCAAAACAGCCGGATACACAACGCTCAAGCCAAACCACAGCACCGTGCTGATACCGCCGACAATCACCGGCAGGCTCAGATTACCCGTAAAAATACCCGCCAGCAATACCGCCGCCCAGACCAGCACGGCCACGCTCAGCACGCGGAACGCCACCAGCTGCGCGTAAACATCCGTAAATCCCGCGCCGTAGACCACGCCCGCGGGGGAAAATAACAGCTCGTAAGCGGCAATCCGCAAAACCAGCAGCAGCCACAGGGCAAAGCAAAAACCCAGGATCAAAAGATGCGTCCGGATCGGCCGGGAAATTCTGGAAAAAATATGCCAGCGCAGGGCGACAAGCTGCCCGGAAAGCATATACAAAAAAAGCGCGCCCAGCGCCGAAATAAATAAAAGTGAAGCGCCGGCGCCGGAAAGGAGTTTCAGCACCGGCAGCACAAACACATAGAAACTAACGTCCCGGCCGAACAGCGGGTCGGCCACGGCAAATCCGGTCTGCTTAAAACAGGACAGTATTTCCAGCCAGTGGCTAGAAATCACGCTGGCCAGACTCAAAGCAAAAAAAACGGCTATGGCGGCCAGCACAATGGCCAGCCAGTCCAGCTTAAAAGAATTAACCGTGATCTCCCGCTGCTCCGGCAGGTTCCGGCCCAAAAAACGCGCCAGCATATTCCGCAGATTGCCCCGCCAATCTGCCGTGCTTTTGACCAAAAAAACTTTGGCGGCATAGAAATTGGTAAAAATAAAACCAAAGCAAAACAAAAAACTGCCCAGCCACAAACCGGACTGCGCCAGCAGCCGCGTAAAAAAAACCTGTTCATAACCCAGATTGGTAAACCAGTATATATCCGGCCAAAAATGCAGCATCAGCCAGTTGACCGGCACGCACAGAATCAACAATATGCCAATTACCCAAAACCGCCAGTGTTTCATAGCGGGAAGTATAACATATTAATATTCAGCAAAATCCCGGAAAAACTCCGCCGGACTCATCTCCAGCCCGTCAATGATCTTGAACAGCGTGCCGATCCTGGGTTCGCGCTCGCCCCGCTCCACGCGCTGGATCACCGTGTTGTTGAGCCCGGCATTCAAGGCCAGCATGTACATGCTCATCTTTTTATTTTTTCTAAGTTTGCGGATGCGGGCCACAACATCTTTGCTGGTGTATTGCGTTCCATCCTGTTCCCCGGACGTATATGTGACAGTTGACATATACTAATCATAGAGTATAATCCCCCAAATATATGGGACAATTGTCTCATATACCGGCAAAACAGGGAGGCAGATTTATGGCGGAAAAATATTCAGGGATAGCCGCGGGAAAACCGATGAGAGCCAGCGATATGGAAGCCGCGCTGGACACCAAAGCCGATGCCAGCGACATGACTGCCGCACTGGCCTTGAAGGAAAATGTCAGCAACAAAAAAACCACCATATCCAGCACCTCGGACACTGAATATCCCACATCCCAGGCCGTATATACTGGTTTAGCCGCCAAGGCTAACGCCAGTGATATGACTGCCGCGCTGGCCTTGAAAGAAAATGCCAGTAACAAAAAAACCACCATATCCAGCACCTCGGACACCGAATATCCCACATCCAGAGCCGTATATACCGGTTTAGCTGCCAAGGCTAACACCGGTGATATGACTACCGCGCTGGCCTTGAAAGCCAACACCGGCGATGTACAGGCCAAATTGCCCGTGGGGACTATCCTGATGTATAACGGAAGCGGCTGGGTAAATAACAGCACGCTGCCGGGCTGGTATAAATGCGACGGTAGTAATGGCACACCAAATCTGGTGAATAAATTTGTCCGCGGCGGCGCGACG
>JAISQA010000030.1 GCA_031274525.1 Candidatus Margulisiibacteriota bacterium | reverse complement strand
TGCAGGACTGCGCGGTTGTCCGGCTGGGCAAAGAACTGGACAAACTGCCGGTGGATAAAGTACTGACCGTTATCTCGCTGGACATATTACCGGCGTGGGTGCGCCGGGCGGCCGAGCTGTCCTTTGCCGGACGCGCTCCGGCCGGGACTACTGCGGATGCTGAGGCGCGGCGCCGGAGACGCGCTGAGAGAATGAAACGCCGGAACAATCTCCCTGCCGCTTAAAGCCCCCCCTTTTTTTTACAAGGGGTAATCCCAATCCGCCAGTATCCCGGTATTTTACGGTAATTTGCGGTGATTTCTGGTATAATATTCCACACAAAATCTATGATTATTATCAAGGCTGTTTTTATCGGCATTTTGGAGGGGCTGACGGAGTTTTTGCCGGTCAGCAGCACCGGGCATATGATCCTGGCCGACCAGTTTATTCAACTGTCCGAAAATCCGGTTTTTACCAACGCTTTTCAGGTCATTATCCAGCTGGGCGCGATACTGGCCGTGGTCTATCTTTTCTGGGACAGGCTCTGGATATTTAAAGGCTGGAAATTAAAAAAAGACACGCTGGGCCTGTGGTTTAAAATCCTCCTCGCGGTGCTCCCGGCGGCGGTGCTGGGGCTCCGGTACGATGATGCCCTGTCCGCCAGTTTTTTTAAGCCCTTCCCTGTTGCCGTCGCTTTAATTTTCTACGGCGTCGTTTTGATAGTCATAGAAAACGTTTTAGGCCGCGGCGCCAAACCGCCGCTCAGTTCCGTGCAGCGTATCGGCTGGGGGCGCGCGTTCGTCCTCGGCCTCTTTCAATGTCTGGCGCTCATCCCCGGCACTTCACGCTCGGCGGCCACAATCATCGGCGGTCTGCTGCTGGGCCTGTCCCGGCAGGCGGCGGCGGAATTTTCTTTTTTTCTGGCCATACCCACAATGTGCGGCGCGGCGCTCCTCAAGATCGCCAAAGTCGGCGGCGATTTTTCCCCGCTGGGCTGGCTGATCATTGCGATCGGTTTTACGGCCTCTTTCCTGACGGCGGTTATTGTCCTCCGCCTGTTTCTGGACTATATCCAAAAACATAATTTCAAACTTTTTGGCTGGTACAGGATCGGGCTGGGTCTGCTGGTGCTCTGGTTTTTGCGCTAGATAAAATTACAATTTTGTATGTATATATTGATATTATTACAAAAATGTATCAATATTTAACTCCCTGTTCCGCCGCTCCCTTTAATTTTTGGTTTATTCAGGCTATTTTCCAGAGACAGGCGGCAGCTGGCAGAAAAAATGCGGAGTAGCGGGCATATTTTGTTTCACTGCCCTGATGAAACAAAGTACAAGCCAGTCTTTCGAGACTGGCTTTTTTTAGGCCGGACATTATTCACTTCAGAGCGTAAGCAGAGAGCGCCAGTACCGGCGCCGCGCGAGACAGCGCAGTTAATTTTACAGGCTCCGGCCTCCGCATGGCAAAAAAAAGCCGGATAAGTTAAACTGCTTGCCATGCAAATCTCTCTGGCGCAGATCTACCCCACGCTCGGCAATATCGCGGAAAATTACCAGCTACTGGAACGGGAAACACTGGCCGCGCAGAAAGCCGGAGCGCAATTAATAATTTTTCCGGAACTGGCGCTGACCGGCTATTTGCTCAAAGATCAGGTCTATGATCTGCTCCAGACCGCCGGGGAATATCTGGCCCGCCTGACAAAACTGAGCGAGAAGATCGACATACTTTTGGGCTCTATCGAGGAGCAGAATTCCCGCGCCTACAATTCCGCTTTTTATTTAAGCCGGGGACAGCTGCTGCACACGCACCGCAAAGTTTATCTGCCGACCTACGGCATGTTCGATGAAAAACGCTACTTCAGCGCCGGCAGCCGTTTTGCGGTCTTTGCCGCCGCGCCCGGCAAAACCGCCGTGCTGCTCTGCGAGGACGCCTGGCATTTTTCCAGCGCCTATCTGGCCGCCGCCGCCGGTGCAGAGAATATTATTATTCTCTCTTCCTCGCCTTACCGCGAGGGCATTCAGGACAGGTGGCACAGTATCAATCAGAATATCGCTTACAATTTCGCCGTCAATGTTATTTACTGCAACCGCGCCGGTGTCGAAGACGGCGTGACTTTTTGGGGCGGCAGCGCAGCCTATGGCCGCGACGGCAAGCTGCTGGCGCGCGCTGCGGATCTGGAACCCCGGACTATTTTGGTTGAATTAAAAAACGACCCGGAAAAAAGGCACGACTCTGTTTTCGTCCGCGACGAGCGGCCGGAAGTCGTGCTCAAGGAGCTGCAGCGGATCTGGCAGGCTGAGCTGTAATTTACGGACGACGCCGGGGACTGTACTGCTTTACAGCGACACCGCCGGGATTAATATCGAGGCCGCAGGCTTTTAGCAAAGCCGTGACCTGTTCTTTAGCCGGGCGTTTAGCGTAATAAATGATCGTGCCGTCATTCAGCACATCCGGCATATACCTGCCTCCGTAAACAGGCGCTTCGATACATTCGCTAATAAATTCAGGCTGCATAGGTTTATTATATTACAAATTTTCCAAATTTGTTGCAAAAAAAAACAGATAGGCTAAACTTGCCTTATGCAGTCCGCCCAGACTACCGCGATACTCCTTAATTTTCTGCGGGAAGAAATAAAAAAAACCGGTCTGACCAGAGCCGTCATCGGTCTGTCCGGCGGCATAGACTCGGCCGTGGTCTGTGCGCTATGCGCCGGAGCGCTCGGCCCGGAGAAGGTCTACACTATCTGCCTGCCGTACCGCGCATCCAATCCAGAAAGCGAGGCGCATGCCCGGCTCTGCGCGGAGACCTTCGGCGTTCATTATCAGGTCATCGACATCACCCCGCAAATCGACGCTTATTTTGACTCTGTGGACAAAGACGCCCCGGCCCTGCGCCGCGGCAACAAAATGGCGCGGGAAAGAATGACCATACTCTATGACCATTCGGCTAAACTGGGCGGGCTGGTCATCGGCACCAGCAACAAGACCGAGCTCCTGCTCGGCTACGGCACGCAGCACGGCGATATGGCCTCGGCGCTGAACCCCATCGGGGACATTTACAAAACGCAGATATTTGAACTGGCCGGCTATTTAAAAGTCCCGGAACCCATTATAAAGAAAGCGCCTTCCGCCGATCTCTGGCAGGGGCAGTCCGACGAGGCGGAGCTGGGCTACACTTACGCACAGATAGACGAACTGCTGGCGGAGCTCATCGACCAGAGGGTTTCCGAGCGCGCGCTAAAAGAAAAATTCGCTCCGGTGTTCGTGGACAGGATAATAAAACTGGTCAAAAAATCCCAGTTCAAGCGCCGCCTGCCGCTCATCGCCAAACTCTCGGCGCGGACTATTGACCGGGAGTTTCGGTATCCCAGGGATTGGGGGGTGTAACACTTTTTACTCCCTCCACGTCAGGCCATGTTTTTTGTAATATTGCCTCATTGTCGGTGCATCCTTTATTGCATCAAAGCGTTTTTGCTGGCTGGCAGACAGATTTACCTGATTATCCTTCACACTATGATAAAACCTAAATAATCCTATTTCTTCCTCGCTCGCCCATACAGAGCTGCTTGGCCTGTGCTCGTGCCCCAGAATAAAAGACTCCAGGGCACAGAGATTTTTTTCATTAATATATTTTTGATATTCCGGCACACCGTCCAGCATTTTTTCATATCTTCCCCGCTGATAGTCTTTAAGTGTTACATCGCCACAATTAACACGCATCATAAAAGTACCGCTGGCATTCTCTTTTTTTTCCTCTTCAGTCTTGTTGGGATGGGGGATATTCCTCGGCCTGTAGCCCAGCAGGTTTATTTGCCTTTCCAATGCGTCTAAATTATTATTTGTAACCCATTCTTGATACTCCGGTACACCGTCCAGTATTTTCTCATATCTTTGCCGTTGATAGTCTTTAAGTATTACATCGCCATTGTTAACTCTCATAATAAAGAAAGCGCTGGTTTTCTCTTTTTTCTCTATTTCGGTCTTGGGATAATGGATATATCTCGGTATGTAACCCAGCAGTTTTATCTGTTCTTCCAGAGTGTCTAAGTTATTATTAGCTATCCATTCGTAATATTCCGGCACGCCATCCATCATTTGCTCATATCTCTGCCGCTGATAGTCTTTAAGCGTTGTGTGGCCGCTATCAACATTTTTCATAAAAATACCGCTGGCATTCTCTTTTCTCTCCGCTTC
>JAISQA010000008.1 GCA_031274525.1 Candidatus Margulisiibacteriota bacterium | reverse complement strand
CGCGCATACGCATACTATTTCCGGCGGCACGATAGGCAACACCGGCTCCGGCACGGCTTTCGATAACCGGCCCAGCTATTACGCGCTGATCTATATCAGGAAGTGTGCCTGATACGCGGGAAATAAAATTAGCGCAGGGGAACCCCTGTGCTATACTTTTCTGACCATGACCCTGAAACTTGGCATTCTCGGCGGCGCGTTCGACCCCATTCATGAGGGTCATATCCATATCGCCCGGTTAGCATATCAGAAATTAGCTCTGGACAGGGTGTATTTTTTGCCGCTCAATCAGGCGGTGCATAAAAATCAGCCGCATTATTCCGGAGAACAGCGGGCGGAATTAATTCGTAAGGCAATTAAGCCCTATAATTATATGTATATTTGTCTGTATGATCTGGAGCGCGGCGGACCTTCTTATGCGGTGGACACTATACGGGAGCTTAAAAACCACGCTGATTTTACAGGGCAGGACTTGTATTATATAATCGGTACAGATGCTTTCGAGCAATTCTTTGCCTGGAAAGATCCTTACAGTTTACTGGATTTGGTCAAGTTTATTGTGGCCGCCAGACCGGGTTATGATTTTGCGCGGATAGAACGGATGTTCGCCGGAGCAGAGACTTATCTGGATCGGTTGTTTTTAATCGAGGACGCGGGGCTGGATGTGTCCTCCACGCGGATACGGGAGCAGGCGGAAAATGCAGGGGAACTTTAACCAGACTGTTAAAAATACCAAAGCTTTCAGTAAAGAAGTTATTAAAGAACACGGTCTTACCGACGCCGAATACAGCCGTATCAAAAAGATTCTGGGGCGGCATCCGTCCCTGCCGGAGCTGGGCATGTATTCCGTGCTCTGGTCAGAGCATTGCAGCTACAAACATTCCAAGCCGCTGCTCAAAATGTTCCCGACGACCGGCCGGTGTGTCCTGCAGGGGCCCGGAGAGAACGCCGGTATTGTGGATATTGGCGGGGGGCTGGCGCTGAGCTTCAAGATAGAGTCGCACAATCATCCTTCCGCGGTCGAGCCGTATCAGGGCGCGGCGACCGGCGTGGGCGGCATTATCCGGGATGTGTTTACTATGGGCGCGCGGCCGGTGGCGCTGCTCGATTCTCTCCGCTTCGGCCGGATCGGGCCGGACAGACCCAGAATGAATTATCTTTTTAACGGCGTGGTCGCCGGTATTGCCGGCTACGGCAACTGCATCGGTATTCCGACTGTGGCCGGGGAAATTTATTTTGCGGATTCTTACGGCACAAATATTCTGGTCAACGCTATGTGCGTGGGTGTGGTGCAGTCCGGCGACGAGCCGGTGGACAGGCTTTACGGGCCGATCGTGCGCGGCAAGGCCGCCGGCGTCGGCAACAAAGTGCTGTATGTCGGCGCGGACACCGGACGGGACGGCATACACGGCGCGACTTTTGCTTCGGTGGAGATTTCCCGGGAGACCGAAGAAAAACGTTCCTCCGTGCAGGTCGGCGATCCGTTCAAAGAAAAAGTCCTGCTGGAAGCCTGTCTGGAGCTGATCAAAACCGGCGTGGTGGTCGGCATGCAGGATATGGGCGCGGCCGGGCTGACTTCTTCGACCAGCGAAATGGCCAGCCGTTCCAATTCCGGTATTGACCTGTATCTGGACAGAGTGCCGCAGCGCGAAAAAGATATGACGCCTTATGAAATGCTGCTGTCTGAATCGCAGGAGCGCATGGTCGTGATCGTTGAAAAAGGCCGGGAAAATATTGCTGCGGAAATATTCAGCCGCTGGGGTCTGCACGCGGTGGAGATCGGCGAAGTTGTCGCCGGCGATAAACTGCGCTGTATTTTTCGGGATGAGATCGTGGCCGAGGTGCCGGCGCGCTCGCTGGCCGATGACGCGCCGGTTTACGAATGTGAGGAAGCGGAGCCGTATTACCTGAAACAGGTGCAGGAAGTCAAAATAGAAACCCTGCCGGATTTAGCCGGTAAGGACGCGGAAAACGTGCTGCTCAAGCTCCTGTCCGAGCCGAATATCGCCAGCAAGCGCTGTGTCTATGAGCAGTATGACCATATGGTGCAGACCAATACCGTGGTTGCACCGGGTCTGGCCGACGCCGCGGTGCTGCGCGTCAAAGGCTCGGATAAAAGAATCGCAATGACCGCGGACTGCAATGCGCGCTACGCCTATCTCGATCCTTACACTGGCGGTGCGGCGGCGGTAGCCGAGGCGGCGCGCAATCTGGCCTGTGTCGGCGCGCGTCCGGTCGGGGCGACAGACTGCCTGAATTTTGCCAATCCTGAAAAGCCGGAAAATTTCTGGAGCATGCGCCGCGCCTGTCAGGGCATTGCGGACGCCTGCCGCGCTCTGGACACGGCGATTATTTCCGGTAATGTCAGCATGTACAATGAATCTTCCGGCGGGCCGATCTATCCGACGCCGGTCATCGGACTGGTCGGAGTGATTGAGCCCGGCACGCCGCGGATCACCGCGCAGTTTCAGCAGTCCGGCGATTGGCTGTTTCAAATAGGCAGGACCAGAAATGCGCTGGGCGGCACGGAGTACCTCAAAATCCAGCATGATATGGAAGCCGGTCTGCCGCCCCGGGTCAATCTGGAAAAAGAAAAACAATTGCAGGAATTTTTGCTGGCGGTGATCGAGCAGGGTGTGGTCAACAGCGCCCACGATTTGTCTGAGGGCGGCCTGCTGGTCGGTCTGGCCGAATCAGCAATCCTTTCTAACAAAGGCGCGGCGGTGAAACTCTCGGCCGGTAAACTGCGGCTGGACACTTTGCTTTTTGCGGAAACGCAGGCGCGTGCGCTGGTGACTGTCGCTCCGGACAAATTGCCGGAATTTAATAAACTGGCGGAAAAGCATGGCGTGCCGGTGCAGCATATCGGCACGGTGCAGGACAGCGGATTTACGGTGACTCTGGATAATGCCAAATTAATAGACCTGTCCGTGGCCAGAATGGCGGACAAATACTACAGCGCGATCCCTGAGCTTTTGAGCGGGAAATAATCATGTGCGGCGTACTGGGAATTATCGGTAAGAACTGCGAGGCCAGCAAGCTGGCTTATTTTGGCCTGTACGCTTTGCAGCACCGCGGTCAGGAGTCAGCCGGCATCGCGGTCGTGGATGAGCAGGGCGAGATCCGCTATCACAAGGGCATGGGTTTGGTCTCGCAGGTTTTCAATGAGAATATTATCCGCGGTCTGCCGGGCAATCTGGCGATAGGCCATGTGCGTTATTCCACGACCGGCGCGTCGCAGATCAAGAACGCTCAGCCGCTGGCCATTGCTTTGCCGGACGGGGCGGCCATGCTGGCGCACAATGGCAATCTGGTGAATACTATGGAATTGCGCGCGGAGCTGGAAGCCGGCGGCGCGGCGCTGCAAATGTCTTCGGATACGGAAATTATCGCCTGTCTGATCGCCAGAATGTACAACGGCGATCTGGTCGACACGCTGTCCAGAGTCGCGCCCAAACTGAAAGGCGCGTTCTCACTGGTGCTGATGGCTCAGGATAAGATTATCGGCATGCGCGATCCTTACGGCATACGGCCCCTGTGCATCGGCCAGCTGCCGGACAGCAGCGGTTTTGTCCTGGCTTCGGAGTCCTGTGCGCTGGATATTACCGGGGCCAAATTGCTGTGC
Source organism: Candidatus Margulisiibacteriota bacterium (assembly GCA_031274525.1). GTDB lineage: Bacteria > Margulisbacteria > Termititenacia > Termititenacales > Termititenacaceae > JAISQA01. Next base: position 21,339 of record JAISQA010000008.1, on the reverse strand, counting down.
GAAGTCAAAAAAGGCTGTATTGCCACGCTGGAATATGACAGGGTTAAGTCGCTGGTTTATGATGATGCCAGACCCAGCGCGCTGTGCGTGTTTGAATATGTTTATTTTGCCCGGCCGGATTCCCGGATCGAGGGGCGCAATGTATACAAGATCCGCGAAAAAATGGGCGCGCTGCTTTTTCAGGAGCATCCGGTCGAGGCGGATATTGTGATACCGGTGCCGGACTCCGGTATCCCGGCGGCAGTCGGTTATGCCAGAGCTTCCGGTATCCCTTATGCGGAAGGCCTGATCAAAAACCGTTATGTCGGCCGGACTTTCATCAACCCCTCGCAGGTGATGCGCGAGATCGGCGTGCGCTTGAAGCTCAATCCCCTGCGCGAAGTGCTGGAAGGCAAGCGGGTGATCATGCTTGATGATTCGATAGTGCGCGGGACGACTTCGGCCAAGCTCGTGAAGCTCCTGCGCGACAACGGCGCCAGAGAAGTGCATTTCCGCGTTTCCGCACCGCCCAGCGTCAGCCCCTGCTATTACGGCATTGACACGCCGGTCAAATCCCAGCTGATCGCCGCCAACAATTCGGTGGACGAGATTTGTAAAAAATTAGGCGCGGACACGCTGGGCTATCTTTCGCTCAATGCGCTGCGCGAGGCCACCGGCCTGCCGGATTTTGGTTTCTGTCAGGGTTGTTTTGACTGCGTTTATCTGGCCGGCGCGCCGCCGGACAATGAGCTGGGGCTGGTGTATAAAGAGTGTTGACTGCGCAGGAAAGATTGTATTTAAGTCTTATAAAGTAAATCTTACATAATAATTGCTACGCTTGTTATCTTGGTTATTCGGAATTGATATTTTAGAAACATAATTGCTGTATCTGCTAAGACTTGTGTGTTTCCTGTATTTCGTGTTCACAAGTTCTTTCCACGCAAAAATAGGCTTCCGGTGAGCATCTGCTAATTTTTTTATAATACAAATATCAAAACCCTTGTGCCGTACCCGTATTTTTGGGCTTCTGCCGCGTCCGACTGTGCTTCCAGCGCCGCCGCGTGCTCCTGTCTGTCTTCGTCCAGCTCCGCCCGGATTTCCTTTTCCGCTGCTTCCCGCTCCGCGTCCTCCATTTCCTCCGGCAGCACCGCCCCGATCAGGTCTTCCTCGTCCTTGAAATCAAAGTCCATGGCTCCCGGCGCCAGCTCCTCATCCGGCCCGGCTTCTCCCCAGTCCGGTTCCTGAAATCTCCTTTTATCCCCGCTTTCCGCGCTTTCCTCCGTGTCTTCTGTCCCCGTTCCGGGTTCCGGGCCTGCCTGTGTATCCTCCGCCGGAGGCTCAAATTCCCCGGAGTTTTTCATGATCTCCTGCGCCGTCTCCCGCGGCGTTAGATTTTTAGGCAACTCTTTGCCTTCAAGCGGGGGGTTGTTCCTCTGGTAGAGCGGGGAATTTTCCAATGATGTGTTATAACCATCGTTGTACCCAATAACAAACTCTTCCGAAAAACCAAGCGCGAGAAATTCAGTCTCCTCACCAAAACCTCTTCCTTCTACGGCGTCTTTTTTCCCCGCCTCGAACCCTGCATCATAACCATTGTTCTGGTTAGAGCGTCCTTTGTCATACCGCGCATTGTCCGCAAGTTTCTGGGTATTGTTTACGATATCAATAGGTAAGGGATTGACTGCCTTTAATAAAGTGGTATCCTTTATATCAGGCTGGCTAATCTGGTTTTGATTATTCGGGTCGAGCTCTGCATTTGCATCTTGCTTTGAATTTTCTGCTAGATTTCCAGACAGGGTCATCTCCCGCCCATTGGTTACGGACACAAGCAGATGACCCTTTTCTATTTGTGTCAAATCGTGGTCGTAATAGTTTTTTCCATCCCTAACGCCAATAACCAGTTTTGCAGTATATGGAACCCCGCCGATCTCCAGACCAGTAACATAATATCTATAACTGTGATATTTTTTAGTACCCTTGCGATTGACATCCTCATCAATGAAAGTGCTGTTTTTTATAAGTTCTGGTATGTAAAAAATGGAATTTATGTGTTGTCCCCGGTGTCTGCCATGGGATGTAATTTTGTCGATGCTATCTCTATCAATTAAGACTTTTTCTCCGTCCGCATTAGTAAAATATTTTTTGTTGAAATTCTTTAGTGCGTATTTCTTGACAAGAGCTATATCACTGGATTTGTCATCGGATTTATCATCAAAAATAAATCCTGCATCCTCTAAGCCTTTTTTACTTACAAAAAAAGTTTTTCCACCGGTCGTTTTATCATGATGCCATTCTCTAACTTCGCCTATATCTTTCTTAATAACGCTTGAATAGTCGCGCTTAAAATTTTCATATTCTGGTTTATTCTCAAAAAAGATGTTTCCAAATAAAGCATCATATTCATCATAAATATATCTATTTTCCTTGTATTTTTCCGGTAAGACAAAAGGGTGGTTATACGCCGAATAAGGGCGCGTTTCTTTTGGTAGATTTTCCCAGAGATAAGCGCCGCCGACATTAACAGCATAATTAGTTTTGTAAACCTTTGCCTTATCCAATGCCACATTTCTTTTAGCATCTAAATCTCTTTGTTCTTTTTTTCTACCGGGCTTTTCTCTAAAAGCTATCGCACTCTCTGGCATCCAATCATTATTATTATTTATTAAATTTTGTCCCGCAAGCGAAATATTATGGTTCTCTAAAATTAAGACTATTTCCTCTTTTTTCCCCTGCCACTCATTACCCGTAAACTCAAGGCTCGGCGCGTCGATAAGTTTGCTCAGTCGTTTGCGCTTTTCTAATATCTGGACTTTCTCTTGCGGCGTGAATGTGCGGTCATACTGCGCCTCAAGCTCACCAATATATTCATCGTCAGTAATTCTTTGATACAACCTCTTAACATCTCTAATATCTTTATCATCAAGATCTATGGCCGCGGCTTTCCGCTCGCCGTCCCGCTGGTACCTTTTTCCGGGTATATTTTCCCTGGATTGTGGTATACTATCATTGTCTCGAGAGGCTACTTTGGTAGCCGCGCCGCTTTGCTTATTTATGCCGAAATCCGTAAGGACAAAAAGTTTAGGAGCGTTTGCGGCTCGCTCCCAGAGCGGCGTCATATTTTTGTATTGAGATTTTCTAACAGGCAATGCCGTTGAAATTCTGTATTTTCCTAAATCAATCTCTACTGCATTTGTCGCGGCTAATCCCCTTGGTTTAATCTGTTCTGTAACAAATAGATATGTATTTGGGTATTTGCCTTTATAGATTTTATCCGTATTCACTACAACAAAATTTATAAAATCTTTTGTATTCTTGAATTTTGGCTCTGATATTGTTCGTATCTCTGATATATGTTTATCTGCGTGAAATAAGCCTTTCTTGTCGAGAATAAGTTTTGTAAACTTAAAAGGCAAATTTTTAATCTTAGCATTAACTGTAAATGAGGTGATCGTATAATCATCTGGTTTATCAACAAGTTCTGGATGGGTTTCATCAAAATCTGTACGCTGATACCTAATATCCGGGTTGTCCGCACTGAACTCCCCGCTGTTGTCTGTGGCGGATTTTATTTGGTTGTGGTGTAGGGTTATATAGGTATTCTGAATTGGCGGAGCTTCTCCGTTTATCTCCGCTCCAAGTCCGCCCTCGATAATATTTCGCGCAATAAATCCATCCGTTTTTTTATCTCTGTCTAAAGCCTTTCTTAGATCGGCCTCAATATGAACATCCTGCTCTCCCCACGTTCTGCCCCCATAATCCTTCATTCCCGGATTTCTTATATTCAAAAATACGTCATATATTACTTCCTTAGGTGCGATTATTTCCAAGCTATTGATGTTGCCGGAAAAACTTAAATATGTCTCCAAAAAATCCTGCAAATCCTCGCGCTTGGCTTCATCTGCGTTTTCCCATAAATCCCAGCCTGTACCCCACTCTAAGTCCTCATAAGGCTCTATTATTTGTTGTATGTTTTCCGCGTCTTGTTTGGAAGCAATTATGGGGTCTCCATTCACAAGCACGATATAGCTGTTTTCCTTTGCGAACATTTCCGCAGTAGGCAAATTATCCGTAAAAAAACTCATACCTTTCTTAAACACTGTAAACTATTCAGGCGTGCGCTTCCCGTGCCATACCACCAGCGGCTCTCCGTTCTTGTCCACCACTTTGCTGGCGTTTTCCGGGTCATTTTCCCAGTCCCCGAACCACCGCTTGAACTCCGGTGTCCGAACCTGCCGCCACTGCTCCGGTGTGAGATTGCTCGGCACACCGTTCGGCGCAAGTCCGGCGCGGTTTTGGTCGACATTATTATCAGCAAAATAATGCTTAACATCTTTATTTTCTGCGATAAGATTCTTTGTAGGCTGTAGGCTCCAGATTGAGCCGTGATGCGATAGGGCGATCGGTGCCTTGGACATTGCGGACAACTTTTTGGAGCTTTTCTATATTTGCGTAAAGTGATTTTCCCTCGCCGTTAGCCTTGCCCCATTTGTACGCCGTGTCCCGCATTTTTACCGGGTCATCCAGATGTGCGGTATTCTTGAGCAGGCTGTCCTGATATACCTTGCCGTCTTTTATTGTCTCCAGCGAGTTAAAAAACGTATTGTATTGCGTGAGCGGATCGTCATTATCCAGTCTGGAGCGCACCGGGTCCCGGGTATTGCTCGCTCTGGCCAACTCCAGTTGCTGCGCTGATCGCCGCCGCGCAGAATATCAATACTGCCGCGGCGTATTAGAAAACACTGTAAAGAAATTCTAAACCACATTCCTGCTCTGCTGCGTTTTATCCAGACTGGAGGCCGAACTGCTGGCTGCGTATCGTCTCGCCTGCTCGAATTGCTTAATAGTATCAGCAATTACCGGTCAGTCCGGGCTTTCTGCTATAATAGGCCAATGCGTGAGGAAATAAAAATATTGGCAGATTATATCGCGGAAAATGCCCTGCGCAATACGCATCAGCGTTATGATGTGCTGGACGTTTTTATCAACGCGGAAGGTCATTTTTCGATCGATGAACTGCACGAACTGGTCAGAAAAAAATACCCCAGGGTCAGTTATTCCTCGACTTTTCGCGCCATGCAGGTCATTGAAAAAGCCGGACTGGCCGCCAGACTTAGAGATGTGGACGGCGTGTTCCGGTTTGAGCATTTTTACAAACACCAAAATCATGCGCATCTGGTCTGTACCAGCTGCGGACAGATCATTGAGTATGACAACAGTGAGATTATCAAACTGCAGAAAAAAATCGCCGCCAGATATAAATTTAAACCGACCGGTTTTGGCGCCAAAATCCGCGGCATCTGCCAGCGCTGTCAGCGGTAAAACCGCCGCGCCCCTCACGGCAACTCCCTGGCTGACACGGCGCTGAAGCGCGTGTTACTATCAATTGACTTTGCTAACGCTTGCGACTGAGAGCGGCTACAAGCCGCCGAAGAAGTCCTGCCAGCTAACCAAGCTGGCAGGGCTAAGTTCGAGGCGGTCGTCTGTGTGCTAAATTACTTTCATGCTAAAATTAACGCCATGTGTGTCCCCGTAGCTCAGATGGATAGAGCGAGCGCCTCCTAAGCGCTAGGTCGCACGTTCGACTCGTGTCGGGGACGCATCCGTGGTATACTATATCCAGTTCTTTGATAGTGTGGGGCTGCTCGGTTTCGACAGAAATGGCTTGTCGATAAAACGCGGGTCGAGGAGGCGCCCGGCCTCGTCAAAAGGCGCAAAAACATAACTGCTAACGTTGTAAAAGTAGATTTTACTCCTCAAGCATTAGCCGCTTAATTTATTAAGCAGCGAGTCGCGAGACGGACGGCGGTGCCGTTTTGCCGGCTTCATTTTACCGCCTGCGTCAGCAAAGTGTTTCGGATTGGCTGACCAAGAAAAGTTCTGAAACTTAATCCGCGGTTCGCCTGTTTGCGGACAGACCGCAGATGACACTTAAACGCAGACTACACCCGTAGCGGTTTATCTTCGAACATTTTTGGACACGGGTTCGATTCCCGTCAGCTCCACTCAGTCGATTAAAATTCTTTATGGAACACGAGCGCACAGTATTCCTGTCAGCTCCACTCCTGCCAAACAAATTCTGGAGCCGGCGATAGGATTTGAACCCACGACCCGCTGATTACAAATCAGCTGCTCTACCAACTGAGCTACACCGGCGGAATTTTTAAAGTGCCCAGAGGCGCACCACAGGCACTTTCTGGAGCTCGCTAAAGCTCGCGCGCGCTTGTAAAGCGCGCCACCAGCTGACGCTGGTGCCCAGAGGCGGAATTGAACCACCGACACAAGGATTTTCAGTCCTCTGCTCTACCGACTGAGCTATCTGGGCATATCAAAGGGGATTTTATAATTAAAGCGGAGCTTCTGTCCAGCCAAACCGTATTTAGCGCACTAAAATCTGGCGGTAATAAACCAGCCCGGTGTACTCCTTGAGCGCCGCAAAACTTTCACTTAAATAACCGGTGTCCGGGAAAAAGTCCTGCCAAAAATACTGCCGCCCGCCGTATTTGTAGTCGCAGGGCAGGGGCGCCGCTTTGATCCCCAGCCCCGCGGCAGTCTGCATGGCCCGGGGCATATGCGCGGCGCTGGTCACCAGTCCGGGTTTTTGGTAGCCGTATTTTTGCAGGTAAATTTTGGCGTTGAGCAGATTCTCTTTGGTGTTGCGGCTGAGCTTTTCCTGATGAATTTTTCCCCGTGGCACACCTAGATTGACCAGCGCTGCGGCCATTACGGAGCTTTCATCGGGTTGCCGGCCGAGCGGTGAGCCGCCGCAGACGATGATCGGCGTGCCTTTTTGCCGGTATATTTTGTAAGCGTGATACAGCCTTTGCAGCGTGGCGTCCGAGACTACTGCCTGACCCGGCTTGTCCAGAGTGTTGTGCCGCACGCCGCCTCCCAGCACAATGAGCGCGTCGATATCAGGATTGGGCGTCTGCCTGTAGCTGGCTTCCAGCGGATAAATGAGCAGGTCGCGCACCGGTTTGCTCGAAAGCGCATAGATCGTGCAGCAGCTTAGCACGACCAGAAAAATACTGGTGCGCCGGCAGTCGGCGATTATGGCCGCCAGCAGTAAAAGCAAAAGCGCAAGAAATAAACCCGGCGATAACAGGGTAAAAGTAAAAATCTTGGCGAGAATAAACATAGCCGTATTTTACAGGATTTATCGGCAATGGAAACTAATATATACTGCGTATTAATGAAAAAAAGTCTGGGGGTTCTGTTACATATATCTTCTCTGCCCAACGATTTTCCTATCGGTGATTTCGGCCCGGCGGCTTACGCTCTGGTCGACCGGCTGGCCGGGCTGCAGATAGAATACTGGCAGATCCTGCCGCTGGGACCGGCCGATCCGGAGTATTTTTATTCGCCGTATACGGTCTTTTCGGCTTTTGCCCTGAGCGAGCTGTATGTCAGCCCGGAACTGCTGCGGGAGCAGGGGCTGCTGGCTGCGGAGGATATGACCGTCTGTCCGGCGGCTCAGACCGATTACGCGCGGGCCGGGGCCTTGAAAAATGCCTTGCTGCGTCAGGCTTATGCGCATTTTAAACCGGATGAAGACTACATGCGTTTCCAGCGGGAGCAGGCTTTTTGGCTCAGGTCTTACGCGGAATTTCAGGCGCTGCGCCGGGCCGCGGGCCGGCCCTGGCCCCAATGGCAGAGTGCCGCGCCGGACGCCGGGCTGGTGGAGTATGAAATATTTGTGCAGTACGTGCTTTTTGACCAGTGGCGGCGCTTGAAAAAATACGCGAACGGCAAAGGCGTAAAAATCATCGGCGATTTGCCGATCTTTGCCGCGCACCACAGCGCGGATGTCTGGCGCTGGCCGCAGTATTTCAAATTACGGCCGGATAAGTCTATGGCTGTGGTCGCGGGAGTGCCGCCGGATTATTTTAATCAGCTGGGTCAAGTCTGGAATTTGCCGCTGTACGACTGGCCGGTTTTGCAGCGGGAAGATTTTGGCTGGTGGCGGGAGCGGGTAAGGCACGCTTTGCAAAAATATGATCTTATCCGCCTCGACCATTTCCGCGGGCTGGAGGCCTGTTATGAAATACCCGGCGGGGACACCGACGGTTTGCGAGGGCAGTGGGTCAGGACTCCGGGGCGCGCGCTTTTGGCCGCGCTCCAGCAAGATTTTCCCGCTTTGCCGCTGCTGGCGGAAGATCTCGGGGTCATTACTCCCGCGGTACGCAGCCTGCGTGATGATTTCGGCCTGTCCGGCATGCGCGTCGGCCTGCTGGATTTCATTGACTATCCGCGTCTGCGCGGTGACAGCGAGCACAATATCAAACAGGTGCCGGAAAACTGCGTGCTGTATTCTACGACGCATGATTTTAATACGGTCAGGGGCTGGTATGCTTCCGCGGAGCCGGAAGCACAGGCTTATTTCCGGCGCGAGACCGGTTCGACGGAGCCGGCAGCTTATCTGCGCTACTGGGCAGCCGCGCCGGCCCGGCTGGTTATCTTTCCGGCGCAGGATATTCTGGGTCTGGGCGCGGCGGCCAGAATGAACACGCCGGGGACGAGCGGCGCGGGGCGAAACTGGACGTGGCGGCTGGAGAATTTAGACGGACTGGCTATGGCCTGTCCGGCGGCGCGGAATTAGCATTGCTTCGAGAGTTATTTATAGAACGCCGGTAGTGTGCCATGTGCACATCTTCAATCTGTTTATTAGCTGTTGCATAATATTGCATATACCGGTCTAATTGTTCCAGGTGTTCTTGCCATTGCAGACCGTAAATGAGCGGTTTATAGGCGTTAAGATTTTCTTCGGACAGCTTAAAAATATTTTTATAAAGCGTATCGTGTTCTAGCGAGTCGCCGATAATTTTGTCTCCCCGCGTCTTAATTTGCAGCTCGATGCAAATATCATCGTCAATTCTGATCAGGTATTTTACATCGCGGTAGGCTTTGTTTCTCTCGTTTTCACAGAAAAGATTTTCTTTTTCTATAATGTCATCTCGATAAATTGTTTCAATACATTCCATCAGTTTTTCTGCGGAGACGTAATCTTCGGCGACCAGTGCAAAACCGATCATGTCGGTAATCTCGCTGAATTGGGCTTTCTTGATTTTGTAATTCTGGATTAATTCATTGTTTATTTTGGGACAGGACAGAATTACAAATTTATCTTTTCCTGCGGTCGTGTATAACCCATTAAAACCATTTTCTTGCAGTTTTTGCAGCTCGCTCTGCGAGATTGCCGACTTGCTCTTGATTTTTTCGGTGGAAGACCACCCGGATTTTGCCCGCCCACTGCTTAACGCGTCATAAATTTTGGCTTTATAAGCGCCGGTAAAATGACGGTCTATATAATGCACTAGATTTAGTTCTTTTGTCTCAAGTTTGTGCTCTGCGTACAAGATGTCGAAAGTTGCGACCGTGTTACACAGATCCTCTTCCGAATAAAATTCCAGACCGTGCGGCAGGATTTTGAATTTACTGGACAGCTTCAGACTGCGCAGCAACTGGCTGGCTTTTTTACTAAGCGGCTCGCGCCTGAATGGTATAAAAAAGTGTTTCCGGGCCATTTTTACCAGATTAACCAGTATTTTGGCGGCTTGCATTTTATATACGGCTTCGATTTTTTCTTTGTAGCGTAGATACAAATATCTGTTCTGTCCTGCGCCTGCCGCTGCTTTTTGGAGATCTTCATAAGACAGGCTGAATAATTTTTTATAGGGGCTGTCTTTAGCGTTAAGGCGGTAAGTTTGGAATTCCTCCTTTGTGCATTTGTAAATAAATTTAGCTGTTTTGGGGCAGGAGTTTTTATATTTATATTCCAGAATAAGCCGATTGCGGTGCTGGAGGATAGTCTTATGATATTTTTTATATTCACAGGTCATGGCGTTCAGCTCGCTGGTTAACTGCTGAATAGCTTTGGGCAGATGCTCTTGTTCTGTCGGCGTAAATAATTCGTCAAACAGCGTTTCCCGCTCCAGCACATATTTATTTATATTTTCTATTATATCTTCATCGCTTACCGGCGTATTGGGCAGGATTTTGCCGAGTGCGGGTGCAGCGGCTGGACTGGTAAAATCCAATAACAATTGTTTATAAAATTTCATAAGCTGCTCCTGGGTAAATTCAGCCCCCGTAAATTCCGGCGTGCCGTATTCCACCGGCTTGAAAAGTATTCCATGATGGTGTTTGTTCGCCTGGATCCGGCTGACCAGTTTGGTGTATTTTAGGGCGGCTTCTTGATAATTTTCAGGGATGTTCCGCCGATTAAACACCGGATCGATCAGCTGCATAATGTCCTGAGCTCTGGGGTTATGTTTGTCGGTCAGTTTTTTAAAACTGTTCGGTTGGGTGCTGTTAAGATTTAAGTAAAAAATATTGAGCAGGGTAACCGTGTGTTTTTCTGAAAGCCCCCAGTCTTTTATTTTTTGTGTCCAGTTAGTTTCAGGGTCCAGGTCGGTTAGTTGCTGCGCTAAAGTTTTGATTTGCTCTATTGTGGGCTTACGCTTGGTGTGCCCGGGAGGAGCACCATTCTTGTTACGATTAGGGTTATTTCCAACGATTCTTTGCCTTTTCACTGCTATCTGTTTTTTGTGCATAGAATGGTACTCTGCCTGCTAGTTTATTTTGTTTTAATGACCGTGCCCTGCTGTACTTTGCCTCTGCGCGCTGTGGTCTATATCTATATCGTATATTGTTTTAAAAAGTTGCACAATAATTATAGGGTGTGTAAGTCAAACGGTGTAAATGGCCTGTTTAAAGCAGGTTAGGTGTACACGGGATTTTTTTCTCCCCTCTACCTGTGCTTTCTCACCGCGCAGCTGCGTTATGATAAAAAATATTTGCTCCGCTGCAACATTCTCTTTCCTCATCTCTTAAAGAAGCTGGCGCGCACCTTGACTATATACCCCATAGGGGTATAATGTATTTAATTGAATCGGACAAATTAAACAAAAAGGGCGGCGTTTATGGAAAAGACCCTGCAAATCGGCGGTATGACCTGCGCGGCCTGCGCGCAGCGCGTCGAGCGCGTGCTGCGGCAGCTGCCCGGCGTGGAAAAAGCCTTTGTTAATTTAGCCGCCGAAAAAGCGATGGTGGTTTATGATATTAAGCGGTGCGATTTTCCGGCGCTCCGGGCGGCTGTAGAAAAAAGCGGCTATCAGGTTCTGGGCCCTGCCGGAGAGGAGCGTTCCGCAAATCCAGACCGGCAGCTCCAGGCCGCGCGCTGGCTCTGGCGGAAATTTATGATTGCCGCGGTTTTTGCTCTGCCGCTCCTGTATCTGGCCATGGCTCCGATGCTGGGCCTGCCCCTGCCGGCGGCGCTGGATCCAATGCAGCAGGCCCTGCGTTACGCTCTGCTGGAGCTGCTCCTGACCATTCCGATAGTCGCGGCCGGCTATAGATTTTATACGCACGGGTTCCGCGCTTTGTGGCAGCGCAGTCCCAATATGGACTCTCTGGTGGCTATCGGCACTGCGGCGGCGCTGGTTTATAGTATACACAATGTATATACAATTGCTTCCGGCAATATTGCGGCCGCGCATGCGCTGTATTTTGAGACGGCCGGAATGATCATCACGCTGATCCTGCTGGGTAAAGCGCTGGAAAATCTTTCGAAAATACGCACTTCCGCGGCGATCCAGAAACTGCTCAGTCTGGCGCCGGATACCGCGCTGGTCTGGCGCGGCGGCGTGGAAAAAACTGTCGCGGTGGCGGAGGTCAGCGTCGGCGAGACGGTCATCGTGAAACCCGGCGCGAAGATCCCCGTGGACGGCGTGGTTTTGAGCGGCCGGACGGCGGTCGATGAAGCGCTGCTGACCGGCGAGAGCCTGCCGGTGGAGAAAAAAACCGGCGATATGGTGTACGCCGCGACGCTGAATACGAACGGTTTGATCCGGTTCCGGGCGGCTAAGATCGGCGCCGACACGGCGCTGGCGCAGATCATCCGGCTGGTCGAGGCGGCGCAGGGTTCCCGCGCGCCGATTGCCCGGCTGGCGGATATTGTTTCCGGTTATTTCGTACCGGCCGTCTGTCTGATCGCGCTGGCCGCCGGCGCGGCCTGGTTTGTGCAGACGCGGGATACTGGTTTTGCGCTCTCTATTTTCATTGCGGTGCTGGTCATTGCCTGTCCCTGCGCGCTGGGGCTGGCCACGCCCACGGCGATCATGGTTGCCACCGGCAAGGGCGCGGAGCACGGTATTCTTATCAAGGGCGGCGAGGCGCTGGAAATATTGGGAAAAATAGACACGCTGGTGCTGGATAAGACAGGGACTATTACCACCGGCTCTCCGACGGTGACGGATATTCTGCCCGGGCCGGGCCTGCGCGGAGCAAAATTATTGCAGCTGGCCGCCTCGGCGGAAAAAGGCTCGGAGCATCCGCTGGGCCGGGCGGTAGTCCGCATGGCCCGGCGGAAAAAACTGCGCTTCCTGCCGCTGCATAGTTTGCAAAATCTGGCCGGTTTCGGCATTACGGCGCAGGTTGGCGCCGTCTCTGTGCTGGTTGGCAAACGCGCTCTGCTGCTCCAGCGCGGTATTGACCTGCCGGAGTCCGCCGCGGCGGATAAACTGGCCGCGGACGGTAAGACGCCGTTATACATCGCGGTGAACGGCCGGTACGCCGGACTGCTGGCGGTGGCTGACACGCTCAAGCCCGGCAGTAAAACAGCAGTGCGCAAACTGTGCCGGGCGGGACTGCAGGTGGTGATGCTCACCGGCGATAATGTTAAGACCGCCCGGTCTATTGCCGCGCAATGCGGCATAAAACAGGTGCTGGCGGAAGTCCTGCCGCAGGACAAGGCCGCGGCGATCCAAAAACTGCAGGCCGCCGGGCACAAAGTCGCCATGGTGGGCGACGGCATCAATGACGCTCCGGCGCTGGCGCAGGCGGACGCGGGCCTTGCGATCGGTTCCGGTACGGATGTGGCCATAGAATCCGCCGATATTGTGCTGATGCGCAGCGATCTGCTCGATGTGCCGGCGGCGGTGGACTTGAGCCGGAGCGCTCTGCGCAATATCCGGCAGAATCTTTTCTGGGCTTTTGGCTATAATGTGGTCGGCATTCCGGTCGCGGCCGGCCTGCTCTATATATTCGGCGGACCGCTGCTCGATCCCATGCTGGCCGCCGCCGCGATGAGCTTGAGCTCCGTGTCCGTGCTGGCCAATGCTTTGCGCCTGCGTGGCTGGAAAGCGGCCTGATACATATAAAAATACAGATAGTTATACATACTTTATGAGAGGAGCAAATATGCAAAAAATAATTCTGCATGTAGAAGGAATGTCCTGTACCCACTGTGTCCGGGCGGTGACCGCCGCGCTGAATTCGCTGCCCGGTACGGCGAATGTTCTGGTCAGCCTGACGGATAAGACTGCCGTGCTGGATTATGCGCCTGCGCAGGTCTCGCCGGATCTGCTCAAGGCGGCGGTGGAGGAACAGGGGTATACGGTGTCCTGATGACGCGCCATCTGTCGCGCTACACCTCGGCAGTTCAACCCGCTTACCCCGGCTCCCTCATACTGTCCCGTTCTCTCAAAAATAAAAAATCCATAAAAAATGCCAGTTGGCATAAATTCTGCTGTTTTTCTGCTGTGTGGATAACACAACATTTTAGGAAAGGCAGGTAGAATTTATGGCAGAAAGATTGAACCCGTTAAATGATTTTTTGTTCATGAAATATATGGGGGAAAAAGGAGATGAAACACAGCTGTTATCATTCCTCAATGCTGTGTTAAAAAGAACCGGGCAGGATAAATTGCAGAGCGTGGAAATACTGGAAAACAAGACGCTGATGGCGGAAATTATCGGCGATAAAACCAGTATTCTGGATATCCGGGCGGTTACTGACGGCGGCACTAAAATAAACATCGAAGTGCAGGTCTGTAATTTAAGGGATATGGCCCGGCGTAGTTTGTTTTACTGGAGCAAAGAATATTCCAAAGGCATAAAGGCCGGTGAAGATTATGTAAATCTGCCCGGAGTCATCACCATAAATATTGTCAATTTTGAATTTATTGCCGGGGTAGATTTTCACAGCATATTTCATCTGCGGGAAGACACACACAGGGAATGTCTGCTTACCGACGTGCTGGAAATCCACTTTATCGATATGGTAAAATACCGGAGGTTGCCGGAAAAGGATATTGAGCGTGATCCATTGCAGAGGTGGCTGGCGTTTTTTGATAAGGCAACGCCGGAAAAGACCTTAAAGGAGATAATGAGTATGGATAAAGCGATACAGGAAGCGCAGAGGAAGATAGCCTATGCCTCTAACGATGACGGAACTTTGCATGCCTATCAGATGCGTGAGATAGGGTTGAGCGACTGGAACAGCAGGCTTGGCGACGCCAGGCGGGAAGGCAGGCGCGAGGGGAAACTGGATGCCGCGCGGAGGATGAAAGTGCTGGGTATGTCTCTGGAACAAATCCGGCTGGCGACAGACCTCACTCTGGAAGAGATTGAAACCCTGAAACCATTTGAAAATGATAATGAAGATAGATAAAGCGATACAGGAGGCGCAGAGGAAGATAGCCTATGCCTCTAACGATGACGGGATTTTGCATGCCTATCAGATGCGTGAGATAGGGTTGAGCGACTGGAACAGCAGGCTTGGCGACGCCAAACGGGAAGGGCTGAAAGAGGGAGCACAGGAAGGCCGGACTGAAGCCCTCAAAGATGCCGCGCGCAAAATGAAAAAATCCGGTATGCCTGCAACTCAGATAAGTGAATATACCGGGTTGTCCTCTGCGGAAATAGATAAATTGTAGGCTGTGGTTACTCACAACAGCTCAGCCGCCGGGTGCGATGCCAGGAAGTATTCCGGCTGGCTTAAAACTCACGCCACTTTTTTAATATAAATCACCGTATAATAACCGGGCAAAATGCTGATCGCTGTCGGTGTTGCGCTGCCGGCGCTGGCCGTGCTGCCTGTAAGCGTGCTTGTACTTGTACTTGTACTTGTGCTGGAAATAGTATGGGAGTGTGTGCCGGAGGTGTTATTTATTGTGCCGCCAGAAACACTGTGAGAATGGGTGCCTCCTGCTGCTGTAGTCCCGCTGAGAGAGTGCTCATGCGCGCCGCCATTTTGTACCGTAATGCCTGTGCTGGCGCTGCTAATTGTTATGCCGGTAGTGTTACGCCCTATATTATAGGTGTTGACTGAAGTATCCTGATAAGTTGCACCAGTAGTGCCATTATGAGTCCCATAGGGAATAGTATGCGTATGTCCCGGATCTGTAATACCGTGGCCATGTTTTGGATCCGTAATACCATGACCGTGTGCTCCTCCCGAAGTAGCTTTCAAGCCTGTTCCGCCGGACAGTGAATGAGTATGACTGCCCCCGCTTTCCGCAATAGAAAAGTTCGTGGAATAAGTATGTCCATGCCCCCCGCTCGCTGTCATGGTGGAGTTGGTAGAAGTTTGGGTGGTTGTGGTAACGGCCAATCCTGTCGCTCCGTGATTGTGCTGCGGCAAATTGGCGGTGGTTAAGGTCGCTGTGCCGCCGCCAACTCCGGTGGTGGTGCCATTACTGGCTGCCGTTCCGCCGCGGATAAACCTGTCTACCAGATTGGGCGGAGTTACAGTTATTGTAGAGCCGTCCTGCCGCTTGACTGTCTTGGCCATGCCGTCGCATTTTACCCAGCCGGGGATAGTGCTGTCATCCACCCAGCCGCTTCCGTCGTACATCAGGATAGCGCCCACCGGCAGAAAATTTAGACGCAGAATATCCGCGGCTAACATTTGCTCGCCTTTCCCTATAACCATTTTGTAACCTCCGCTTTTTAGTTTATGTATTTTCTGCGCATATTGATTTTTTGAACACAACTAATCAGTGGTGTTATAAACGCGTGCCGTAAAGTAAGTTATACAGCAGAAGGTACTTATCAGTGGCGCAATATGAAAAGCAGCATCAGCCGGATAGAAAACTTTTGGCGGTTCTGGGCGCGCAGATCCGTGATATACGCGGGAAAAAACAGCTGACAATAGAGCAATTGAGCACACGGGCGGACATCAACTATAAATATTTGCAGCGCTGCGAGACCGGCCGGAGCAATCCGTCTTTTTCTATTCTGCTGGCGATCAGCCAGGGGCTGGATATGCCGCTGGACAGGCTGATCAAGGCGGCCCTGACCGGCGGGCCGGATCGGGGTTTTCCGGCAGGAGATAAACATATTCAGTGCGATAGTCCCAGTAATCCGTGTAGACCGCGGGCAGATAAGTCCGCGGCAGATCATCTGTAAAATTCTCAATATAATCGCGCAGCTGCGGGCGGTTGCTGTACCAGGCCGGACAGCCGGTCTGCGCCACGCCGTCCAGTCCGGCCAGCCCTGCAAATTCCTGACAGACCGCAACAAACTCCTGATACAGAGCGCGGGTCTCCTGTCCCCTGACCAGTGCGGCGGCCGGCTCGCTGCCGTAAAGTATCAGATACCGGCCCAGTCCGGGAATATTCTGAAACAGGAGCATTAAAAAGCCCAGATATTGTTTGGTGTCAAAAATGCTGATGAGGTTAAATTCCGGGCTTTGCCAGAGAATAGCCGGGCGATCTGCGGTGCAGATATCCGCCAGGCCGCCGAAAGGGATATGCCAGGCGGATTTGCCGATACGGTAAAAACGACCGCCGTGTTCCAGCGTCCGGCCGGAGAGCGCCGGGAAACGGTCTGCTAAATGCGCGCGGAGCCCGGCGTCGCGGGAAACATTGGCGCGGAAAATATTCCGCATAGTCTGCGCATTATTGGCCGGAAAAGCGGTGTGCCAGGGCATTACCTGCAGCAGCAGATCAAAAGCATAACCGCGCCTGTCCAGAAAATCCCGCCGGGACAGCAGTTTTTTTACTTCCGGCCAGGGCGTATCCGCCAGAATGAGCTGCTGTACCCGCGCGGCGGACTGTAAAAACTGTTTTTGCCGCTCCGGGGCGAGCGCAGTGTAATGCCGGTAGAGGGGAAGCGTAAAATAATTGAAACTGCTGGCCTGAATGAAATCGCGCAATCTGCTTTCTTCCTGAAAAGCATTTATTTTTCGCTGCTGGACCGCGTTCAGGATATTTTGCAGGCTGGCCAGCCAGCTGTCGGGAGTGGCCTGCAGCTGCTCCTGAATAATCCGCCAGACCGCCTGGCGCAGACTGGGCCCCAGCTCCTTGAATATATACAGGTTTTTGTAAAAGAAATAATACCAGAAATTTATTTTGGCCGCTTCAGAGGATAAATGGATCTGTTCGAGTTCCGCCGGGGAGGCATGACCCAGCGTCAGCAGCGCCTGAAATAATTTCTTGCGGAGTTCCCGCCGCGGATATATTTTAGCTTTGCGGCCGTTTTCAAATTCACGCAAAAAATATTCCGCGTCAGCCCGGTTCAGAACAGCAGGAACTGTTTGAGGGTTAGAAATTAGCTTGAGCTGGAACATGCGCTTATTATTCGCAAGTTTCGGCGGTTGGTTGCAAAATAATTGGCCCTGCCGGCGGTCACGATCCTGCCGGGTTATGTTTCTCCGGCGAAAAAACTGATAATCCAGCTGGCCTCACGCGGCGAACACCATGCTTAACCGGACATGGAGTCCGGCCTCAGGCCATTTTTTTAATATAAATCACCGTATAATAACTGGGTAAAATACTTATTGCCTCTGGACTGGCGCTGCCGGTATTGGCCGTATTGCCTGTAATTGTGCTGGTACTGGTGCTCGTGCTGGAAATAGTATGGGAGTGCGTGCCGGAGGTGCTGCTTATTGTGCCGCCGGAAACACTATGGGTATGCGTGCCTTCGTTTGCGCCTGTGCTGCCGGAGAAAGTATGACCGTGCGCGCCGCCGTTACCGGCTATTGTGAGGCCTGTAGTGCTTCTTTCCGAAGTAACATATGAACCGGTATTACTTGCACTTCCATCAACAATGGATCCGCCTCCACGGTCTTCTCCGGCTGCGGCTGACACATAATGATAATGCCCAGGATCTGAAACGGTATGACCGTGCGTACCGCCGGTAGACGCGGCAGTTCCTGATACTGAATGAGTATGCGCGCCGCCGCCTGATGTGATAGAGAAACCCGTGGAGTAGGTGTGTCCGTGCCCTCCGCCTGCTGTCATGGTGGATGTGGTAGAAGTGGTGGTGGCTACGGTCAGTCCTGTCGCAGCGTGATTATGCTGCGGTAAATTGGCGGTGGTTAAGGTTGCTGTGCCGCCGCCCACGTTGCTGGTTGTTGTTCCGCCGCGGATAAACCTATTGGTCAGGTTAGGCATTGTTTTGTTCTGGCCGTTAATGGTCACAGTCTGACCTTCGCATTTGTACCAGCCCGGTATGGTGTAGTTATCCGACCAGCCGGTTCCGTCATACATCAGTATTGTCCCCACCGGTAAAATAGTCATTATGCCTAAATTGTCTATACTCGCCTGCAAACCATTCTTTAAATCAATAATATCCTGTGCCACCATCGGCATCCCTTTGGCTATAGTCATAATAATTGCTCCTTTTTAATTTTATTTGGCTCTTTACTGCTTTAATCAACAGCCGCACTGTAGTATGCTGTGCCGTTCAAGCTATGCCTGCTTAAACAGAACCATTGCCGCCGCTTCCTTGCGCAAGCGGTTTTTCATAAACAGCCTGAATAGTCTGCATATGAATGATAATATATATTATATACCTCAAATGCAGACATATGTCAAGTGAAAATCATTCAATTGCCTGCTTAAATGCCCTATCATAGCTTAATGAAAGCGGAACTATTTTGGCGCATTGTCAAGCATGAGGTAAAAAGGCAGAACACCAGTTTTGAATGGCTGTACCGCAAAACCAGTATTGCCAAGGGTACTTTTTCCTCCTGGAAAAACCGCAACATTATTCCCCGCGCGGATGCCGTGTATAAAATTGCCGCCGCCTTAAAGGTCTCCAGCGAATATCTGTTGACCGGTCTGGACCGGTTCAGGAAACAGTCCAATCCGCTGATGAATGAAATTGTTGAGACCATGGTGTTTTTTGATAACAATGACCTGAAGGCTGTCGCGGCTCTGGTGCAGTCGCTGGCCTTGCGTTATGCCGCGGGAGTAAAACGCCGGGGCTGAGCGAAAATTCAGGACTGTAAAATTGACTGTGTAAACGGTTAGTATATTCTCCTATTTCCTGCGCACTCCGGGCACTTATTGCGCACTGGGATTTCTTCCGCGGCTTGCGGCTGCGTGTGGCATCCAGCCGCCACAGAAGTTTCCGTGGCTGACCAAGCCACGGATGGTCGCTGAAAAGTTCGGGAGTGTAAATAAAACTGCGTAAACGGACAAATGTGTTCTTGTTCCTGCGTCACAAAAGCGCTGGCTACAACAATTTATTTCTTATCTGTTCGCTCTGCGTACCAGTTATATATTCACCGCCGGATTGCATGTCTGCGGGAATGCCTCTTTTGCTCTGCTGGAATAATTTCGAATTATTTTTTCTATAACAATTGCCCTGACTTAAACAGGCCGTTTACCCAGTTTTATTTACACTCCCCAAGATTCTGCCAGTATAATAACATATTTATTACGCTGGCAGGTTCAGCGTTTTGGCGATGTGTGAATGAGTACACATTTGGCCGTTTACCCAGTTGATTTTACAGGCTCAATTTTTTCAGTCTAACGATATACTACGGCAAGAGTTTTGTGCTATACTTTAGTGTACATCGCCTTTAGGGACACTTAAAGGTCGGGCATGTTCTTGTCAGGACATGCCTTTATTATTCAGGGGTGTTTGTGCGTAAGAAGCAAAGAATATCTTTTTTCATAGACGGGTATAATTTATTTTATGGCCTGAAGAGTTTAAAAAAACAGAACTATAAATGGCTTAATATAAAGAAATTATCCGAGTATCTTATAAATCCCAATGCGGAAGAAATTGCAATTATTCACTACTTCACGACTAAGGTTATTATTCCGGCCGATATTCAGGAATTGCCGGAAAATATCAGGCAGCCCAGAATGACCGGATTCAAAACCAAACAAGCCAATCAAGAACAATATCTTTCCGCGCTCAGAACCCTGCCAAATGTGAATATCCATTATGGGAAATACAAAAATAAGATTTATCAGTGCCCTAAATGTCATCAAAGCTATGCACAGCCGACGGAAAAAATTACAGATGTAAATATTTCCGTGCAGGCTTTATTAGGCGCGCACAATAATGAATATGATACGGCTTATTTTATTACTGGCGATACAGATATTGCTCCGGCTATGCAGGCCGTTGGTAATTCCTCTTTTAACAAATTAGTTAAGGTTGCTTTTCCGCCCAATCGCAAAAATGATTACATAAAAAATCTACTGCCCAATTCATACCGGCAGATAAAAGAGAAAACCATACTTAAATGCCTGTTTGCCCCAAAAGTAAAAACTAATACTGGCTATGAAATAATTTGTCCGCAGCAATGGCAGGTAGTCACCGCAATATAGACGGTAGCTCTTTCGTTTTTGAATTGCACATAAAAACACTGTTTATCCTTACGCCAAAAAATACTGAATGGCATTTTGTCCTTTCCCATGTTTCCTATCCTTTTGAGCGCATGAAAAGTGGATTATCTGCACTCGAATTTATTTTGTGATTAGGAGACTGCACCGGAAAGGTGGACGCCTCTATATTTTCCGCATAACCACCAGCTTTTTTGCTGGTTGCGGGGGCAGGATTTGGTCCTGCGTCTCGGTCGCGATTGTACCGCTAAGGCGGCACGCTCCCTCGCTGCGGAGCCACGCGCTCCCGCGCTTTCAAATCCTCTCCGCAATATGCCACTGGCATATTGCTTATGATATTCCTGCTTAGAGATTATATTTGGCACTTAGACTGTATTTAAAAAATTGGTTGCGGGGGCAGGATTTGAACCTACGACCTCCGGGTTATGAGCCCGACGAGCTACCAGACTGCTCTACCCCGCGATATTTGTGCTTGCGGCGACCACATTACAATAACCCCAAAAATCAGGAAGTTCAATAGTAGCACAGTCGATAATATTCTGCAAATCTGAGGGCTAGTATACTCTCATAATATAAATTACCGAATAATATCCCGGCACTGTGTCAATGGTTATAGATGCATTGTCTGTGCCTGCTGGACTGATCGTACCTGTCGGTATCATGGAAAACTTAACATCGGTATTGATAGCAACGTCATTATTATAATTTACTTTATCATTACTTCCAGCATTTGAAAAAACAGCTGAGGTTCCAACGACATACAATCCTCTCTCTCCCCGGAGAGTTCCTTCTTTTTTATCTCCGCTAAATGTATGTTCATGCTTCGGCAAAGGTACTGCTTTGGTCTGGCTATCCGCCCCGCCAGTACCCCCGGACGTCGCGCCGCCGCGGACAAATTTATTCACCAGATTTGGTGTGCCATTACTACCGTCGCATTTATACCAGCCCGGCAGCGTGCTGTTATTTACCCAGCCGCTTCCGTTATACATCAGGA
>JAISQA010000050.1 GCA_031274525.1 Candidatus Margulisiibacteriota bacterium | reverse complement strand
GGACACGCGGCGTATCTTTTCCTGCGCTTCCTGTATCGTTTTGTCCATGTTCAGTATCTCCCTTAGAGTTTCCTCCGGCGTATTCTTATCAAAAAATACCAGCCAGCGGTGCAGATCATTATGCCCGATATCCTTACCCGGTAACCGCCGGAATTTTACCATATCGATAAAGTGAATTTCCAGCACATCGGTGAGCACATAGTCCCTGTGCCGGTCTTCCCGCAGACGAAAACTGGTCTGGAACTCCGGCAGAGGGATAAACTCAAAATTAACAATGTTTATCGTGATGACTTTGGGCAGGCTCAAGTAGTTTTCTCCTGCCTTTATACCTCTGGCATACTCCCGGCTCCAGTAAAACAAACTGCGCCTGTCCATATCGCCAAGATTGCAGAGCTGCACCTCGATATTTATTTTGGCGCCATCGTTTGTGACAGCCAGAATATCCAGAATACCGGTCTTGGCATCTATGGTCTCCGCAGTAAGCGTCTTGTTTTCCAGTATTTCCACGCTCTGCAATTTATCCTGCCCGGTTCTTTTTAACACGGCATTCAGAAATGACAACAGCTGTGTCTCGTCCCCTTTCTCCCCCATATATTTCATGAACAAAAAGTCGTTTAACGGGTTCAATCTCTCTGCCATAAATTCTACCTGCCTTTCTTAAAATGTTGGGTTATCCACACAACCTGAAAACAGCAAAATTTATGCCAACTGGCATTTTTTTGGGATTTTTGTTTTGAGAGAAAGGGACAGGGGAAGTGTCTGCTTCTGTTCGATCTTTTCGTTCGTGAAAAAGAGCATACCGGCGGAATAGCGGGCGGAATGAATACCCTGACCGTCTCGCGTCATAATATGTTCGTATTCCTGCGCCGCAAAAGCTCTGTATATGGCAACTTATTGTCTATCTGTTCGCTCTGCGATCGAGGCTGCATTTCTTTGCAGCCGACGACCGACAGCGGCCTCATGCCGCGGAGGGAGTATCCACAGTCAACAAGACTGTGGATTGAAGTCCCAGCGCGCAACCGGCGCGCGGAGTGCGACCGAGGCTGCATGTTCCCTGTCCGGCTGTACTCTGGCGGCACTACCGCTTTTGCTCCGGTCTATTTGACGGAATGTATATTTTGTCATTAACCGTATCCCCGCACCGCGACGCGCACCGGCAGGATATTCGTTCCGCTGCCAAAAGAAAGGGACAGGTAAAATACCTTACTCTACACGCCCAGTTTTATTTACACTCCCAAAAGCTCTGCCAGTGCAATAAATATATTGCCGGAGAAACATGACCCAGCAGGACAAATATTTTACTGGAGTGCGCTCTGCGCAACGAACTTAACGAGCGTAGCGAAGTTAAGTGAGGTCCAGCCGCCAGCTTGATTAGCTGGCGACACTCCTGCGGCGACTTGTGGTCGCTCGCAGTCGCAAGCACACCATTAGGCGCGCCGTGCTGCGCAATAGCGCATGGAAGTAAACATATTTGTCCTGCAAGGGTAAATGTTTACACAGGTAACTTTACAGTCCCGTTATTGAGATGAAACGTGTAGCAGTAAAGATATTCGCGTAGCCCTAAAAAATGAAATATTCAGAGAAAGGAACAGGGGAAATGTCGCGGAGCGGATCCGGGGGACACAAGCAGACATCTACCGGATACAACCCCTCCGGCATTAGCGGACTGAAAGATGTAATAGCCGCAGATTACAGTTTCTCTATTTCTGCCGGGGAGAGGCCGGTAATCTCCCGGATCTGCTCCAGAGATATACCCAGCGCTTTCATCTTGCGCGCGCTGGTCTGGAGGGCCTGACGGCCTTTTTCTAAACCCTGTTCCAGTCCTTCTTTCAGACCCTTTTGCTCGCCTTCTCTTATTCCTTCCCGTTTGCCTTCAAACAATCCTTCCTGTCTGGCATCGAAGAGCCGGCTGTTCCAGTCGCTCAGGCCCATCTCCCGCATCTGATAAGCACGCAACGTCTCATCGTCAGCGGACACATAGGTTATCCTTTTCTGCGCTTCCTGTATCGCTTTGTCCATATTTATTATCTCCTTTAAGGTCTTCTCCGGTGTACCTTTATCAAAAAACGCCAGCCACCTCTGCAAAGGGTCGCCCTCTATATCTTTCTTAATTATACTCCGCCATTTTACCATGTCCACAAAATGGATCTCCAGTGCATCCGTCAAAAAACACTCCTTATGCGTGTCCTCCCGTATATGAAAAATACTGTGAAAATCCACTTCCGACAGGAACTCAAAATCTACGATATTGATAGCGATGACTTTCGGCAGGTCTGTATACACCTGACCGGCCTTGATCCCTCTGACATATTCCCTGCTCCAGTAGAATAAACTGCGTCTGGACATATCCTTAAATTTACAGACCTGCACTTCGATGTTTATTTTACTGCCGTCATTGGTCACGGCCCGGATATCCAGAATACTGGTTTTGTCCCCGATAATTTCCGGCGTCAGGGTTTTGTTCTCCAGTATTTCTACAGCTGTTAATTTATTCTGTTCTGTTCTTTTCAGCACGGCGTTCAGAAAAGATAACAATTGCTTTTCATCTCCTTTCTCCCCCATATATTTCATGAACAAAAAGTCGTTTAACGGGTTCAATCTCTCTGCCATATTTTTTACCTGCCTTTCTAAAGATTTAAGGGATAACCCCTATATCCGCAAAAGAGCAAAAAATATGCCAACTGGCATTTTTTTGGGATTTTTTACTTCTGGAAAGATCCTTGACGTCTGCATTA
This sequence comes from Candidatus Margulisiibacteriota bacterium, assembly GCA_031274525.1. Lineage (GTDB taxonomy): Bacteria > Margulisbacteria > Termititenacia > Termititenacales > Termititenacaceae > JAISQA01. The sequence continues at coordinate 9,905 of JAISQA010000050.1, read as the reverse complement.
TAGAAACGAAAACTCCACTCTAAAAGAAAGGGACAGGTGAAATGCCTGGACCAGCGCCATTGAGGCGCAGAAATTGACAAAACAACATTACTATTGTACATTGTACAATATGGATATAGTGGTCGACGCCAGCGTGCTTCTGGCAGTTCTGCTTAACGAGCCGGAGAAGAAACAGCTTATCTCTTTGACTAAAGCCGCTGAACTGACCGCTCCGGAAATAATGCCTTATGAGATTGGCAACGCTCTGTCGGCAATGTTCAAAAGGCACAGGCTGACCCAGGAGCAAATAATGCAGAGCCTGGCCGCCTACGAAACAATACCGCTGCGTCTGGTCAAATCAGACCGGGTAAAAGCGTTACGCCTGGCCTGCCAGTATAATATCTATGCTTATTACGCTTATTATCTAGAAACGGCGCAGAGGTTAAGATTACCGCTTCTCACTCTAGACCGGCAATTAAAACAAATTGCCCGCCGTGCGAATTTAAATATTCTGGAGGCCTCCACATGAAAACTTATAAATATTCTGAAGCGCGGCAGCATTTCTCCGCGATATTAAATATGGCGCTTAATGATGATGTGTTAATTACGCGCCGGGACGGAAATAAATTTAAAATAGTGTCCCTGCTGAAACCGCAAAAACGTAAATCGCCGCTGGACATAGCCGGCGTAAATACAGGCGCAACCACAGCGGAAATAATCCGTGCTGTGCGGCAAAGCCGCAGCAGGCCTGATACATTTTTGCGCGGGAATAAGCGCCCGTCCCTCCGCGAATAAGCACAAAGAAAAACGTCTGTCGTACACCTCGACTCCGCTCGGTGTACAGCGGACACTTCGACAGTTCGGCATCCCGGCTCCGCTCGACGCCCACAGGCTCACTGACCGCCTCGCTCGGTGCACGGGCGAGACTGAGAGGTGAGGGGTATGCCAGGCGCCCTCGAACTGCCAGGGTGTGGCGCGGGCAGAGAAATTGTGAAAATTACGCCGCGGGGCCGCACAGGGCGTTTACGATCAATTGCCAGCGTTCGGAAGCATAAAGCAGTCTGTACTTGGCCAGGGTAGACTCCAGCGCTCCGGTTTTATTAAGGGTTAATTTACTGTTAATTATTTCTTCTATATCCTTGATGCCGCGGGCGTAGGTATTGAGGACGATCTGCACATTTTCCAGCTTTTGCAGGTTCTGGCTGTCCGTCAGTTTTTTATAAAAATCCCGCAGCGCGGTTTGGACTTTTTCCAGAAACTCTTCCAGTTTGCGCAGTTCGGCCAGTTTTTCTTCTTTCCAGCGCGCCATTTCCCCGGCGTCCGCCCGGAAAATCCTGACGATCAGCTCCATAGCCTGGGACATCTGGGACTGATACTGGCTGGTGTATTCGTAACTATCCTCCATAAACCGCAGATCCAGCATTTCAGCCGCGGACAGCTCCTCCAGCGTGCAGTACAGCAGGCTCAGCGGCGGCTCACCCAGTCTGGTCAGCGCTTCATTGAGCAAAGCATAGGCCGCCCCGCTCAATTTCAGAACGATCCGCCCCTGTGACTCCTGATAAATATCGCGGATCACCCGCGCCGCGTCCTGATTAACGCAGTCCAGCTGCGTGCGCAGGCTCTCCTGCAGCCGCGTGAGCTCCGGGCTTTGATACTCCCGCAGCAGGCCGCTAAAAGCCGCATAGACTGTCTCCAGAACCAGCACCGAGCTGTCCAGATAGGCGGCTAATTCTGCGGGACTGCTCTGGCCGCGCCGGAAGCGGGCGGTTTCGGCGGCGATATTCTGTCCGGCGGTCAGACTATACAGGCACGCTTCTTCATACTGCCGGATCAATTCCGTGTCGCCGGTGGCATAGAGGGCTTTTTGCAGGCGCAAAAATTCCGGACGTTCCGGAAACAGCCGCGCGGCGCCCACAGCCTGATAAGCGCTGGCAACTCTGGCCTTAATGGTCTCCAGCGCACCGGACAGAGGGCTGCTCCGGGACGGGGCCAGTTTCTCCGCCGCCAGATTTTTCAGCTCCGGCGAGATCCGCGCGCCGGACTTGAACAGCCCGGCCAGACCGGCGTTCCGGAGTCCCGGCGCAAACTCCCCGGTATTCAGCAGGGCATAGCCGATCTCTTCCTGCAGCTCCGGAGCGATCTGCCGGAATTGCAGCGCCGCTTCCAGGCTGTAGCCGCCGGTCAGCAGGGTATAAAAATGCCGCGCGGCCGTCAGTACCTGCGTCTCATCCGCGGCATCCACCAGCCGGCCAAAAACAAGCCTGTCCAGCTCCGTAGACTTCACTTTCAGCCGGGCGTTTCTTTCTTGCAGGGCTTTGTGTCTGGCTATATCCTGCGGCGTATCCGCAAAAAAAGCGCCGCCATCCATGCTGGCCATATGTGCGATGCTCGGCGGCGGCAAATCCGTCCGGGGCGCGCCTTTGGCCTCCGGAGCCTGCGGCTTGGGCGCCGCGGCTTTGGGGGTATCCCAGAGCTGTTCCTCATCTGGAGCATTGTCAATCTGCTGCACGGTCATTATACGGCCTCCCTATATTTTTCTGGCCAGCGCCTCGCAAAACAATTCGCGCTGGCGCTGCGGCAGGTGCAAAGAACTAAAAACCTCTTCCACCGCGTCCTGCTCGGCACCGTCAAAAAGCAGCCCGGCCAGCCTGTCCAGCGCCGGTTCATTATAGCGGATTTGCAGCGCCGGTATGAATAATTCTTCCACAAATTTTAATTTCTCCAGAATCTGTTCTTTGGTCGCGCGGCCGGCCTGCAGCGCCTGGCTGATCTTCTGCTGCAGGTCGTTGAGCAGAGCGGTTAGCTTCTGGCTGCCGCTCAAACGCTGCTCTTCCACGGCGTAAGCGTCCAGCCGGGTCAGGCGTTTTTTCAGGAGCTGCGCGTCCTGCGGATCCTGTTCCAGAATATTTTTGTACATCCGCGTGTCCAGCGGCCGGATGTTTTCAAAATTCCGTTTGGCATTGACCGGCACGGCAAATTCCTGACCGGGCTCTATGCCCTTAATCCGCAGGAAATAAGGCTTAAATTCAAAGCGGTCAAAGCGCTGCATATTGTTGCTGAAAAAATGATCGATCGAGAGCTGATGCGTGTTGATATAGCCCAGGATCGTCTGGGCCTGATCCTGCGCTTTGTATTCGTTCAGCAGATTGAGCACGGCCTTGAGCTCCGGCGGATTGCTCTTGAGCGCGCCGGTGATGACCGAATTAAAATAACTGAGCAGTGCGGAGATCCGTTCCGCGGACTCCAATTCGTTCAGCTTCAGTTTGGTTATAACGCTATCTTCTATCGAACCGACGGCCATGCTGCCTCCTGATTTGTGAACACAGCAGATTTATACCCCGGACAGCGCAGAAATATACCCCGTTATTTTCCGTCCGGGTTGCGCGTGACGGCGTTTGGAGGTCATACCCCCTCTTAAAGAGTGGATCTGGCCGAAAGCGGCGGCACAGCTTTTTGACCGGGGATTATGACAGTTCAGATGGTATGGCGCGCAGGGCTTTTTTTAAGTCCGCCAGCGAGCCGTCATTGGCGATAACCGCCGCCGCGCGCCGCCGGTAACGGGGCGTGTCCCGGCCGGCGGCCAGCCGCTGCCGGATCTGCGCCGCGGTATAGCCTCTGGCGGACAGACGGCGGATCAGGGTCGGGCGGCGCGCCGTCAGCAAGATCACATAATCGCAGTCTTTAGCCAGTCCGGCCTGAAAAAGCAAAGGCGCGTCCAGCACCCAGTCCCCGCCCGCGCGCAAACGGCGGCGGATGATACCGCAGATCCAGGGATGCGTCAGGGCATTTAACCAGAACAGTTTGGCGCGGGAAGCAAAGGCCTGCCGGGCAATAACCCCGCGCTCCAGCGAGCCAAAAATACAGCGGAGGCAGAAGCGCACCAAATGATTGCCGGCCAGCACCTCGCGGCCGATCCGGTCTGCGTCCAGAACCCGCGCCCGCAGACGCCTGGCCAGAAGCAAAGCCGCCGTGGATTTGCCGCTGCCGATAATACCCGTCACGCCGATAATCACAGCCGTAAATATATGCTAGACTGCACCCCATGTCAAAAATTCAAGCGGTGTTATTTGATATGGACGGCGTGCTGGTGGACTCCATGCCGTATCATTTTTTCGCCTGGTACGAGGCCCTGCGGAAATACGGCGTCCGGGTCAGCGTTCAGGATATTTACGCGCATGAGGGCGAGAAATGGGAAAGGACTCTGCGTTTTTTTCTGCGGCAAAACGGCCTGCCGCAGGACGGCCAGCTGATGCGGAAAATATTCCGCTGCAAGCAAAGGCTTTTTCACAAAATATTTAAAAGGTACCTCATGCCCGGCGTGCCGGAGCTGGCCGCGGAACTGCAAAAACAAAAATACGCGCTGGGCGTGGTCAGCGGCACGCCGGTGGCGGACATTAAACGTCTGCTCCCGCCCCGGCTGCTCAAACTCTTCGCCTGTCTGGTCGGCGGCGACAGCGTGTCCAGAGGCAAACCGGATCCGGAGCCGTACCGGAAAGGCGCGGCGGAGCTGAACCTCCGGCCGGCGGAATGTCTGGTCATCGAGAATGCCCCGCTGGGCATTGCCTCCGCCAAAGCCGCGGGCTGTTATTGTCTGGCGGTCACCACCAGTCTGCCGGCGGAGCAGCTGCGGCAGGCCGATCAGGTCTGCGCGCTCCCCGCCCTGCGCAAAACTCTGTGTTATAATCTCAAAAATTTACGGAGGGATTAAATGGCCAGAATTCAGGCTTTTCGCGGCATCCGCTACAACAAAGCTAAAGTCAACTACAGCGACGTGGTCACCCAGCCCTATGACAAAATTTCGCCGGAGCTGCTGGACACTTATTACGAACGTTCACCGTACACCACCGCCCGGCTGATCCGCAACAAATCCGCCGACCCTTACACAGCCGCCGCCGCGGAGCTGCAAAACTGGCTGGACGCCGGGATCCTCCTGCAGGATGAAGCTCCGGCGCTCTACGCCTATCAGCAGGAGTATCAGCTCAACGGCGAGCAGAAAATCCGCCGGGGTTTCAGCGCACTGGTGGGTCTGGAAGATCCGGCCAGCCGGATCATTCTGCCGCACGAGCAGACGCTCAGCCAGCCCAAGGCCGACCGGCTCCAGCTGCTGCGCGCGACCCGGACGCATTTTGGCCAGATCTTCCTGCTCTACAAAGATCCGCAAAAACAAATCGACGCGCTCCTGCAGTCCGCCCTGACCCCGGAGCCGGAGGAGACCGCGGTCGATCATTTCGGCGACACGCACAGGCTCTGGAAAATCACCGATCCGCGGCTTATCCGGCAGGTCACGGCCCTGCTGGCGGACAAACAGCTGCTCATCGCCGACGGCCACCACCGCTACGAGACGGCCTGCAATTTTGCCCGCGAAAACGGCACGGCTCCGGGCGGGGAAAACCCGCTGGGCTACACGCTGGCCACGCTGGTCAATATGGACGACGAGGGACTGACCGTGCTGCCCACGCACCGCCTGCTGCACGGCCTGGCGGATTTCAATGAAGCGGAATTTCTGGCCAGGTGCGGCGAGTATTTTACAGTCGCGCCGCACCACAGTCTGGAGCACACGCTCAAAGCCATGCAGGAAAAAAGAGCGCAGATCTGTCTGGGGTTTTACTCCGGCCAGCCGTTGTTTTATGAGCTGACGCTCCGGGATCCGGCCGTGATGAGCGCTCTGGCCGGGCAGAGATCCGCGGCCTGGCAAAAACTGGATGTCGCGGTGCTGCACACGCTGGTTCTGGAGAAAATTCTGGGCCTCACCCCGGCCCGGCAGGCGGCGCAGGAAAATATCACCTATATCCGCACCGCCCACAGCGCTTTTGAGCAGGTGCACGCCGGCCGGGAACAGGCGGTGTTTTTCCTGAACAGTACGACCGTCGAGCAGACTTACGCCACCGTGCTGGCCGGGGATATTATGCCGCAAAAATCCACGGACTTTTATCCTAAACTGCTTTCCGGCATGGTGTTTTACAAACTGCCTTAGATGAGCCTGCGGCTGGAAGGTCTTGTGCTGCGTAAAAAAATCCTGCGCGACAGCGATCTTATGCTGCAGGTTTTCAGCCAGAGCGAAGGCCGGATCTGGCTGGTGCGGGAGCGCGCGCTCAAAAAACCGCAGGCCGGGCTGGACCTGTTCTGCCAGAACGAGTTTATCGTGGCGCAGGCGCGGGATTTTACCCCGATCTATCAGACGTCCAATCTGGCCCTCTTCAGCAATATCCGGCGGGATTATGCCCGCCTGCAGGCCGCCGCGCAGGCGGTCAAAACCGTCGAAAAAATCACCAGTAGCTTGCAGCCCAATCCGGGGCTGTACCGGCTCCTGTTAAATTATCTGCAGGATTTAAATTCCCTTGCCGCGCCGGAGCTGGATAATATAAAATCGGACTGGCACAGGGCAGTGTTACAAAACGAGGGCCTTTACCGCGGGCAGGCAGTGACTGAAGAAAACTTCCAGCGGCAAATCGCCGCTTACAGGGGCTAAGCGATGCGCATCGGTATGTTCACGGACACTTATACACCGCAGATCAACGGCGTGGTCACATCGATCAATTCTTTTCGGCAGGAGCTGGAGAAACTCGGCCATGAAGTTTTTATTTTCGCGCCGCGGCTGGCCGGCTCGGTGGAGCGGGAAAATGTCTTTTATTTCAAGTCCGTCAAATATCCGCCGCTGCCGGAGCATCAGCTGGCTTATTCGCTGTCCGGACATTTTAAGATATTCAAAGACCTGCGGCTGGATATTATTCACTCCCATACGCCGTTTAGTCTGGGCATCCTGGCGCTTTTTCTGGCCAAGCAGTACAGGATCCCGCTGGTGCACACCTATCACACTTTGTTCGCCGAATATGTGCATTATGTGCCGACCGCCATCGGCAAAAAAATCGGCGTCTGGCTGTCGACCAACGCCAGCCGCACCTACTGCCACAACTGCGAGCTGACGATAGTGCCGTCCGAGGCGATGCGGCAGGAGCTGCAAAAATACGGCGTGGCCAATGAGATCGACGTCATTCCGACCGGGGTCAGCGATCATTTCCGCGACAGCGGCGATCCGCGGGAGATCCGCCGGAAATACCGCGTCAGTCCGGACACGGACATTATCGCCTACGCCGGCCGCCTCGCCAGAGAAAAAAATATCGAGTTTCTCCTGCATATGCACAAAGAGATCCTGAAAGTCCGGGAAAACATTCTGCTGGCGGTCATCGGCGACGGGCCGCACCGCCCGCAGATCGAGAAGCTGGCCGCGGAGCTGGGCCTGCGGGACAAAGTGCTCTTCACCGGCTATGTCGCGGACAAAGCCGAGCTGTCCGGCTGGTACAAAGCCGCCAGGGCTTTTGTTTTTGCCTCGCTGACCGAGACGCAGGGGCTGGTCATTCTGGAAGCCATGTCTGTCGGCACGCCGGTGGTCGCGATCGACGCCATGGGCATCACGGATATTATTCACGACAACACCGGCGGTTTTGCCAGCCGGGCGGACGTGTCGGAATTTTCGCTCAAGCTGATGCAGCTCCTGAGCGACCAGACGCTCTGGCGGCAAAAATCGCAGGAGGCCTCCTGTCTGGCGCAGAAAATGAATATGCTCAACATGACCAGCCGACTCCTGGCCAATTATCAGCGCCTGATCGATGCTGCTACCAAAGTTTGAAAATCTGGAATTAGGGGCGGCCTGTGAGCTGCTCTGCCCGGCGTGCCCGCACTGGCCGGACAGCGCGCCGCGGCCGGCCGGACAGCTGCAGAGCAGGGCCTGGCTGGTGAATCTGTGCGGCGGCGATCCGCTGGCCCACCCCGATCTGGCGCCAATACTCGTCGCCCTGAAAAAAAACCGGCAGCTGGTCACGCTCACGACCTGCGGTTACCGGCTGGGCAGCCTGGAGCCTAAATTGCTGCTGCTGATCGACTTTATTTTTCTGTACGTGCCGGCCTGCTCCGGAGAAAAAGCGTTCCTGCGCACCGGCCTTAATTCCTGGCCGCGGCAGCTGGCCGCCATCGAATATTTGCAGGAAAGCAAAAAAAAGTTTGCCGTACTGCACCCCGTCGCGCAGGACACGCTGGCCGACCTGCCGGAGCTGCACGCCAGGCTGGCCCCCAGAGGGTCTTACTTGATCCTGCTGCGCAACAAAAAAGCGGAAAACGCCGTACCGCGGCGGGAAAAGGCCTATTTGTACTATTACGGCCGCCGGCCGAATACGCTGGTCTACGAATACCGGCAAAACCCGCCGGACAATTGTCTGGATTTTGCGCGGCAGCTGGGGCGGCCCTCTCTCTACAATCTCTGGAGCGGCGCGAAAATGTTTTATAAATTTCTTTTTTTGAGCTAGAATAAGCCTGTGCAAAAAAAGAGGGGGTAATTTATGGTCGATGCTAAAGAACTGCAGGAAAAGTCCAAATCCCAATTTGGCAAATTTGTGCCGACACCGCAAAAACCGTTCATGGTTTTTTTAAGCCGCTTTTTCCGCAAAAACACGCCCGGTAAATCTTTTCTCAACGGCCTGATCTCCGCCGGTGTGCTGCTCTACTGGTGGTTCGAAAGGAACAACACCGTTTTTGCGGTCGTGCCGCTGATCGTCTGGGTCGGGTTTTCCGTGCTGATGGCTGTGCTCGGCCTGATCTACTGGTCGGCGGAAAAAGCCCGGCTGGATCTGGACATCAAACGCCTGGAGGGCGAGATCCAGCAGATCGGTTCGGAGATATCCGAGCGCAAACAGTATTTTGAGCGGATCCGCGACGAGATCAGTAAGAACAGCCAGAACTAACCGGCCAGCTCTACGATTCGGCTGCGCTCATCGTCCAGCCCTTGCGGCAGGTCAGCCCTGCGCCAGCTCTAGAAAATTACGCAGTATTTGCAGGCCGGGATCGCCGCTTTTTTCGGGGTGAAACTGCACGCCAAAAGTACGGCCGCTGGCCAGAGCCGAGCAAAAATCCAGACCATAATCCGTCCAGCCCGTAACCGCCGCCGGATCTTCCGGCTGCGCATAATACGAGTGCACGAAATAAGCCGCAAAGCTGGCCGGCAGACTCTGGAATAAGCCGGTCTGTCCGGTGCGCACATCATTCCAGCCCATATGCGGCACCGGCAGAGCGGCCGGGAAATTATCCGCCTGACGGAAAAAACGCACCGCGCCGGGGATCAAATCCAGTCCAGCCGTGACGCCAAATTCCTCGCTGGTGGACAAAAGCAACTGCAAGCCCAGACAAATGCCCAGCAAAGGTTTATCCGCCTTATTCCGCAGCGCCGGCAGTAGTTTTCTTCTGACCAGATTGGCCATGGCCAGCGGAAAAGCCCCGACGCCGGGAAGGATCAGCGCGTCCGCCTTCTCCAGATCCGCCGGCTGCGCGGAAATCTCCGCCGTCCAGCCCAGCCGCTCCACGGCTTTCTGCACCGACCGCAGATTGCCCAGTCCGTAATCAATAATGACCGTCCTCACGGCAGCACCAGCGAGACCGCGCCCAGCAGACCGGCGTCCGCCTGACAGCCGGCACGCAGGATCTCAATAGTATTCCGGGTGTTGAGCAGCTTAAACATTTTCAGGGATTTGCGCAGCGGCTGAAAAAAATAATCGCCGTTAAAAGACACCCCGCCGCCGATAATGACCGCTTCAGGATCAAAAGCATTGACCAGATTGGCGATGCCCAGCGCGTTATAGTAACCGTTCACTGCCAGCAGTTCCAGCGCGACAGCGTCGCCGCAGCTGGCTGCCTTGACGATCAGCTCGGCCGTGATCTGCCCGGCGTTATTCGCGGCTAATTCCCTGATCCTGGTCTCCGCGCCGCTCTCGATTTTGGCCGCGGCCATTCTGGCCAGAGCCGGGCCGGAACCCAGCGCTTCCCAGCAGCCTTTATTGCCGCAGCCGCAGGGCGGGCCGTCCGGCAGCAGTATCATATGGCCGAATTCACCGGCCGTGTCATTGGCGCCGGCATACAGCCTGCCGTCCACAATGATCCCG
>JAISQA010000020.1 GCA_031274525.1 Candidatus Margulisiibacteriota bacterium | reverse complement strand
ACGCATAAGGAGTGTTTTTTGACAGATGCGCTGGAGATCCATTTTGTGGACATGGTAAAATGGCGGAGTATAATTAAGAAAGATATAGAGGGCGACCCTTTGCAGAGGTGGCTGGCGTTCTTTGATAAGAGCACGCCAGAAAAGACTTTAGAGGAGATAATAAATATGGACAAAGCGATACAGGAAGCGCAGAAAAGGATAACCTATGTGTCCGCTGATGATGAGGCGTTGCGTGCTTATCAGATGCGGGAGATGGGCCTGAGCGACTGGAACAGCCGGCTCTTTGATGCCAGACAGGAAGGATTGCTTGAAGGCAAACAGGAGGGATTAAACGAAGGCGAGCAAAAAGGTCTGGAAAAGGGGCTGAAAGAAGGACTGGAACAGGGTTTAGAAAAAGGCCGTCGGGAAGCCATCAAAACCAGCGCGCGCAAAATGAAACACGCCGGTATGCCCGTAACCCAGATCAGCGAATATACCGGTCTGTCCGCGGCGGAGATAGAAAGACTATAGTTAATATTTTGTCTGCTTGCCATTCTATGTAGTGAATATATCTCTGGAGCAAATACAGGAAATTGCCGGGCTGCCTGCTGCGGAGCTAGAGAGTCTGACCTGGTGCTCTGTGTTTTTGTTCCACAGAATAAGCCCTCTGTCTAAAATGGGACTGTAAAATCCGTAAATAGGGTTTAGACATTTTAGGCGGCGGGGTCTTTCTGGATATAAGACAATATTTGTTGTTTAAATCCCCTAAGGGTGGCTTTTATTCTTGGGGAAGCATAATCGGCCTCGGTTTTTCCCAGCATTTCTATGATAGCCAGGAGCTGCTCGCAGGGCAGCGTAGCCAGCCTGAATTCAGGAACAGCCACAGGGGCTACTGAGGATAAAGGCCCATCCACTACATTTAACCAAAAATTCAGGTTATGTTTTTCACAAAATTTTGCTAAAGCAGGTAGTTCATAAACATTCTGGATCATGGGACATATGCATATTCCGGCGAGCCTATCCTGGGCTATCCAGCGCTGCACATTCTCCATGACCGTTTCAAAGCGGGCATTTTTACGTATAGATTCATACGTGGCTTTATTTAAGGAGTCCAGAGAAATTAAGATACGTAAATTTGGTAGACTATCGAGCACGGCCTGCACCTGTTTATTGTAAATACTGCCGTTAGATGTTACATACACAGGGAGATTTTTATTCAACCGGGCGATGGTCTGCCAGATTTTGTAATGTAGCGGAAAAAGAAACGGTTCCCCGCCTAAAAAATTCGCGTGTTTCAAATGGGGAATAAACTCGGTCAGCTGTTCGACAAAAGCCTCATCGTAAGGAACAGGCTCCACCGCCTCTGCTTCTCTGTTTTTTCTAATGCTGGATGATTGTACCCCGCTGCACATTATACATTCGAGATTACAGATATTGGCGAAATTAAACACCAGGCTGGACGGATATTCCGGGATGGCGTGCGCCATCAGCTCATCGTAAGAACTAAAAACATTGCCGTTTTGGTTTAATATTTGCCCGCGGCAGCGCTGGCAGAGATTATTAAACTTATAATTGTTGAGGTTTTTTGTCAGCCTGGCTCTCTTTTGTCCAAGCCAGATCTGCCGGATGCTATTTTCAGGATAATGCCCTAATTCATCTTGATAATTATAACAGCAGGCATATACGGAGCCATGAAACGAGAAATGGAGAGAAGCTACCGGAGCATAACACACCGGCCTCCTGAACAGATTCTGGGCTTTGAGCGCCTTATAAAAAACAGGATCCCGCAGGCGCAGGGAAACCCGGGAAACAAGCTCTCCTAATCCGGGGGCTGAGCGTTCCGATGAGGGTTGTGCCTCCGGCGGCGCCGGGACGGGGGCTGTGCGCTGTTGCTCTTCCGTGTCCGGGCGCTTTGGCGGCGTTTCTTGCCGCAAGCTGGTTAAAAATGTATTTACTAAGTTTAGATCGTTTTGACAGGCCGCCAAAACGCTGCTGGTAAACTCTGCGGAAGACAGATTTAAGGCATTAAGTTTCCGGATAAAATATTCCGTGTATGATGACAAAGTATTCTTAAAGTAGTCTTCACATAAAATTTGCGTAACTTCCAGATAGTGTTTCATAAAATCTATTATTTGGGACTGATTTTTAGGCGGCGCGGACTCCGGAATATAGATATTCAGAGGGATGTCCACCAGACGTTCTGCCTGGGACAGGACTTTTGCCAGAAAAACAGTTTCTCCGCCGGTTAAATAATCCGGAAACCAGATCGCATTAGCCAGCAGAAATTCTTTACGGAAAATGTTTCTTTGCAAAGAAGATGATAGCGCGTATTCCCGGGGCTGTATGATAGAAATATTAAAAGGCGCCTTTTTCCGGGCGGTTTTAGGGTCAGGCGCCTGCTCCTGGTCTGAACGGTGAATGCTGAGCAAGTCAGCTCTTTCCTCCCAGCCTGTATGCAGTATTATTTCCAGCGCCTGAGGCTGTTCATAATAATCAGCAGGATCCAAAAAACAGATATATTCTCCGCTGGCAATCTCCAGCGCTTTGTTCCGGGCTGGATTGGGGCTGGCGCCTTTTGGATAAAATATAGTTATGGGGTCGGGTTGCCTGTTGGCAAGATCTTTGAGTATATGTCCTGAGCTGCCGTCGGAGGCATTATCAATACAAATTATTTCCAGATTTTTTACGGTTTGCGCCAATAGCCGGTTTATACAGTTTGTTAAAGCGTCCGTATTGTTGTTTACAAGGATTATTATAGAAAGCGGGCAGGCTCTTTTAATATAAGGCGGGATCGGGATATACCGTTTCCTTTTTATAGGCAAAACTTTGGTAGGGGATAGACGATAATAGTTGACCCAGACTTCTGTAAAACTCAAAGGAAAATGCGTCCAGGGTTTTTCAGGCGCGGCGTAATGCACAATGGCCGGGGCCTGGCGTATGCGGGTTAATTCGGAAGATTCAATTTCATACAGCGAAAGAATTTCTTCCAGCGGGGGGGTGTCCTTTTCCATTGACTGCGGAATGTAATTGTAGGTAAGGGACAAGAAAGTAACTTTTTTATAAAAGACAATATTTAAAATATCCTGATCATTAAAACGAAAATTCATATGCATGGCGGCCAGCTCCCGCAGACGGGAATATACCTGCTCGGCCCGCAGTTTTTTTAGATTCAGGAGTAAAACTCCGGCATTAAAGTAATCCCGGTGCCGTCCATCATTAAATACGAGGGAAATATCCCGCACTACTCCAGCATAGTTATTCGCTAAATTAATGAGAAACAAACTGGAGAGATCGGTCTGGATTATGGTGTCTCCATCTAGATAAAGAACAGCGGCATATTCTTTAAAGATATTTATGATGTCAAAACGGGCATAGGTGGCCCTGGAAATATAATTGATAGACGGGTGTATGTCATATGTATAATCCTTATCCGCAAGGGCCAGTGTTTTTACTTCAGCGTTCTCTGCCGATAGACTTTCCAGTAGTTTTTTGTGCTGGTCGGACAGATTTACGCCTAAAACAAATATCTTATAGCTTGTCCGGGGGTGTTTGTTTTTTATTAGAGAGGTAATTGATACCCCGGTGGGCATGACGTAAGCGTCATCGGTTACATATATTATGGGGAGTTCTTTCCGGGGCATAAGACGGCTAGCCCAAAAAACCGCGGTCAGCATGCGGCCAATCACGGGGGTCAGAAAACGGCAGGGACTCATCCAGCTCCTTGACGTAAATGTAGGCTAAAACAGGCAAAAAACCGAACAAATACCAGCTGATCTTATATAAAGAAACAACTTTTTTCAGGAAAGTAATCTGGAAAAACTTGTATTTGAAGATTCTTTTTTTCCGCCATAAAAAAAAATCCTCAAATTCTCTGCCCAGATAATGATTTTCGGAAAAAGCCCGAATTTTCTCCCAGGCCAGACGCAGTCCCCGCTGTTTTTTTTCTTCGAGACCCGGGGCCAGATTTCGGGAAATAGACGCGGAATTATTCCGATGATAATAAGTGGTTTCCGGCGCCAGCGCTATCTTGCGCGCGTAGTATACCGCAGCGACAGAAAAAAGCATGTCTTCCGCGACGTAGAGTGAGACGTCAAATCTCAGGCGGCGCCTTTTGACCAGTGCCGTGCTGAATAAATAAATCCAGACGCAAAAATTCAGTTTCACCAGAGATATTTTTTCGTCAATATCAGTCAAAATTCTCCGGGAGTGCTGATGAGTATGCCACTTGTCCTCCAGAAAAAAGCCGCTGCAGGCCAGATCCGCCCCGGAGTCCAGCGCGGCAAAGAGCAGCTTCTCGTAATAATCTGCTTCTATCAGATGATCGTCGCTGTCCATAAAATGAATATAATCGCCGGAAACCTGTTCCAGTCCGGTATTCCTGGCGGCGGCAGGGCCTTGATTGGGTTGTTTTACTATTTTTATCCGGGGATCCTGCCGGGCATAACGAGTGTATATTTCCGCGGAATTATCCGTCGAACCGTCATCCACGATGATAATTTCCAGATTTTGATAGGTTTGCCGGACTATACTGTCCAGACAACGGTCCAGATATAATTCTACATTGTAGACAGGGATTATGACAGAAATTACAGGACCGCTATTCCCTGAGCGCTCGAAGGTGCGAGGCAAAATAGATTTCCTTTCATCTAGCTATATTATATATGTTAGGTTATCTTTCTCCTGACGGGTTGCATATAAGGAACGTCAAATCGGTCTAAATCAAGGTAATATAGTACCTATCTGGGAGATAGTGATTTATAATGTGTATTTCTGTACAGATTAAGTTATCTATAGCGTAGCCATTTCTAATGGTAAAATTAATTTCGGTTGTTATTCCAGCGTATAATGCAGAACGGTATTTAACACGCTGTCTGAACTGTGTCCGCGGACAAACCTACCGGGAACTGGAGATCATTGTTGTGGATGACGGCTCGGCAGATAATACCGGCGTTATCTGTGCCGATACAGGCAAACAGGATGCCAGGATCAAAGTAATAAAACATCCGGCCAATGAGGGGTTATCTGCGGCCCGGAACAGCGGCCTGCGCGCGGCCCGCGGAGAGTATATTCATTTTCTGGACGCCGATGATTTTATTTATCCGGATTATTATGAAAAACTATGGAATGTTGCGGTGAAAACCGGCGCGGAGCTGACCTGCGGCGGCTATTATAATGAAAAATATCCCACCCACTCAATATCTTTTGCGCGGGAGGAGATATTAACGATAAGCAAAGATAAACAGGCGCTTAATCGAGATGTTCATATGGTGGCCTGGTTTTATCTATATAAAAAAGAGTTTTTAGATAAACATGGTTTGATTTTTGACCGCAGGCTGCGCGTAGGCGCAGAAGATGTGCTATTTACGCCGCGGGC
Source organism: Candidatus Margulisiibacteriota bacterium (assembly GCA_031274525.1). Lineage (GTDB taxonomy): Bacteria > Margulisbacteria > Termititenacia > Termititenacales > Termititenacaceae > JAISQA01. The sequence goes on along the minus strand of JAISQA010000020.1, from coordinate 31,793 downwards.
GGCATATTACGCAAAGAAAATTGCCCTGGTTCCGGGAGCTGCTTATATCCACACGCGGAATCCAGGTTCGATTATGAATAGTAATGAGGCAGATATCAAGGAAACCGTCGAAAAAAACACGGATTATGCCGTAAAAAAAATACGAGAATTTGCCAGAGACCGGGAGGATTGGGAGATGCTGTCCCTCCTGCCGGTTACATATACAGATGACGAAAACACGCTGCTTTCTGTCATCATTCCGGTCTATAATGCGGACAGATATTTAAGCGCCTGTCTGGACAGCGTGCTGGGACAAACACTCAAAGAGATAGAGATAATCTGTATAAATGACGGCTCCACAGATAATTCCGCTGCTATACTGCAAGCCTATGCGGCTAAATTTCCGCAAATCCGCGTTGTGCCTCAGGAAAATGCTGGCTCCGGAGCGGCGCGAAATAAGGGACTGCTCATAGCACAGGGCCGGTATGTTGCTTTTGTGGGTGCGGATGATTATCTGCTGGAGCCCGCCGCGCTGGAAAAAATGGTCGCTCTGGCGGAAGAAAATACCGCCAAAATGGTCTGCGCGAATTTTAAAAATGACGAGAACGGAGAATTAAAGGACAATCGGTATGTCCGCAGGTACAGCGGCAAGGAGAAGCTTCTGCCTCCGGAAGATTATGATATTCCCTGGTATTTCTTCAGGAGCATATACAGAAAAAGTTTTTTAATCAGGGAGCAGATCTGGTTCCCGGATTATCTGGTGGGCGAGGACGTGATTTTTTTAGCGCGGGTACTGATAAAGGTTGGGCAAATATATATTCTTCCGCTGGATTTTTATGCATACAGAATAGCGGGAGAAAATAAAATAAACACCAAGCCCAAAATGTTGGCTTATATAAAACATTTTATAGCAGTTTCGGAAATTCTAAATGAGCCGGGATTTTACAATATGTTTAGCCGGTATGAACGCTGGCTATATCTGGCTTTTCTCTGGTATATTCCCGGCGCAGAGTGGTTTAGTTATGTGAGGGAAGCCTGTGATAGTAACGGCGTCTGGATACGGTATTTCGAACATTTCCTAATGAACAAGACTAAAGAAGAAACCTTGAAAGAACAAGCAACAATGATCCAAACCTTGTCGGCTAAATCCGCGGAAACTCCGGTGCGCTAAATATGTCAGAAATAAAACGACAGCCCATAATTGGCCTGGTGCAATATTCTGAACATATACCTCTTGGCCGGGGGGGGGCTCCTGTAGATGTTTTTGCGCCGGAATATTTTGAATACAGGTTTAAAATTTTTCAGGAAATTACTCTGAAAAGCCTGCAAACACAAACGGACAAAAATTTTAATTTGCTGTTATTACATGCGGATGATATGCCGGATAAATACAAAGAGAGATTTAAGGTACTGGAACAGGAGAATACTTTTCTGCGCAATATTTATTTGGCGCAGCCCTCAGAGTGGGGCACATATGATTTTGTGCGGGAGCATGTCTGTTTTCGAGACGGTCTTTCAATCAGTTTTCGTATCGACAATGATGATGCTGTGCCCAGAGATTTTATCGCCAGACTTAATGCTTACTTATCCCCGGCGTTTAAAGGGTTTGTTATTTCTATTCCCCGGATTATTTATATCTCCCGGCTGGCCAGCAGGCTTTTCTTAAAAACCCAATACCAGTACTGGCTCCATCCTGTGGGGCTGGCCTATGTCACCGGTAAAGAAAATTATCAAACAATACTGATGCAGGGCGATCATACACTGGTATATAGAGCTCATCCGGTAATAATGCTTCCGGGTCCGGGTGGAATACAATCGGTGAACGGATTCAATGTTGTAAATCGGATAGACTATTTAAATGCGGATTTTTTATGGCTGGAGTCACTAAAAAAGCTCTTAAAAGAGCATAATTTTGCGGATTTGGACTTTACTTGTTTAAAAAGTCCTAAGTGGAACCACTCCAATAGTTATATAAGCGAGTACTTGAGGGAACGTGATTTACTTTCCCGGCAACCGAAGCGTTAGAGCTTCTTATAAGCCAGTGCTTGAGGCAACTTGATTTACCAAAAACGGCGCGGTGATCTCCTGGCAGCCCGGACACAGCGAATCGCATTGCCCGGTCTGATAGTAGCCGCAATCCCGGCAGGCGTCCGGTAAAGAGTGCTGGCTAAGCCCTCGCAGGGCCTTTTTCAGAAAAGCAATCTCCCCCTGTGCTTCAGAAATACGCGAAAATTTCAGAATGTTTTTCCCGCAAAGGATGCGGGCCGGATAGCAGTGAATATACGACATATCGGGGAACACATCGAAAGGTGCGCCGTCCACCGGACAACCGGTGCGCAGGCTGTTGATAAAGCCAATAATGTCTTTTTGAAATGTTTTTGGCTCGAACATACAGGGAAACAATTTACAGTCCCAGGACGGCGGAATACGCAGATCCAGACATTTATGCACGATAGCCAGAATTTTTTCACCCTGCTCCTTGTTGTTTATGAAAAACTCATCTTTTTTATTTTCCGCTTGAAAATCCAGAGACAGGCGCAGGCAAGCTATTTCTAAATTACCGGCCAGATATTCTACATAGGCTGTTTCTTCCGCGGCCGATTTGCGCCGGGACAGGGTTATCCCCGCGGTCAGATACCCCCGTCCGTGTTTTGCGCAGGCCTCCTGCAAAGCGGTGAAATTGGCCTTAAAAATCTCCAGGTGATTGTCAATCTCCAGTTCCGCCGCATTGGCCAGGCCGCCGTCAATGACGCCCTCCAGCGCCGCTTGATAAAGCCGCGCCCGCACTCTTGCATCGGTATACAGCAGATTAGAAATTAACGTGGCCCGGACATTTTTCCGCGTCAGAAAGTCCAGCATCTCCACGAACTGCGGATGGATGGTCGGCTCGCCGCCCAGCAGCTTAAGGGGCTGCGGCGGCGAGTCCTGCAGGGCCAATTCCACCAGCCGCTGAAAATCAGCCAGCGCCATATCCTGCGGTGAACTTTCCTGCCGGTGTGCTCTGGCAAAACAAAAAGAACAGTTTTTATTGCAGCGGGTGGTCAGGGCTATATTCATGGTCTTTTACTCCTCCTGCGCCATCCGGCTGCTGTCAGCCAGAATAAAAGGGGCGGGCTTACCCGCTTCTTCGCAAAAGTGATCCAGATTTTATTGTCTTTATTGAAGATCTGAATCTGCGGATCCCGGATCCAGCCTATTTCGTGGTGACCGTTGATAGTATCCAGACGGCGGGGAATTTCTATCTGGATCAAAGAGCGTTCTTTCCGCACCGGGAATTTATGTAAAAAAGCAAAAAGAACCAGATGATTGTAGGGGTCTTTGCCCAAATATTTCTTCAAACTTTTATATGTTTCGCAGGCTATTTCCGGCCGGATCGCCGCCGCGCCCTGCGTCTTGAGCAGGGCAAAAGCCCGGCAGCCATGATCGCAGATGTCCGCGGCAAAACAGGTGTCGCAGCGCTTGGCCCGGATAGACTGTGCCATCTGATAAGCCAGGCCAAATAATTTGCCGAAACTGGCCAGACCGAAATAGTCCGGCGGGTCATAAACACTGCCCAGCCGGTAACTTTCCAGACCCAGCGAGCGCTGGCAGGCCCAGAGATCGCCGTCCGGGAGCAGATTTATAATGCCATTGCCTGCCCCGCAAAATTTAGCTCCGCATAACACGCACCCGCTGTTAGGATATTTCTCATCTCTGGTATACAGATACCCCGCGGCAAAATCCTGCAAGGCGGTGCGTATATGGTATTCGCTAAACCAGGGCCAGAAAGCCATGCAGCGTAAAAGAGGGATATAAAACTTTTTCGTCAGCAATGTCCCGGTCAGCTCTTCCTGGCAAGGGCCGGGGGCATTGACCAGTTCCGCGGCATTGACGCGGGTGCAGTCGAGCCTGTGCCTGTGGAAAAGATACAGGAGAAAAGGAATGAGCGAAGACAGATTATTGCGTGTCAGCAGCGCCAGCACCCCGGATATTTTTACGCCGCGCCGCAGGGGATTTTTCCGGGCAAATTCCTGACGGGTGAAACGCAGCCGATTGGCCCGGTAATTATAGCCGTCCAGACTGATGCTTATGTGGCAGTTGTTTTTTTCCGCCCAGTCCGTCCAGTCTTTATCCAGCAGCGTGCCATTGGTCTGCAGGCTGAAGAATACCCGGTCTTTGCCCAATTGGCGGTGCGCTTCATCTATAAACTGCTGAAGCCGCGCCCGCCCCGCCAGCAGCGGTTCACCGCCGTGAAAACAGATCTCCAGCGCCGGGCCAGTCCCGGGATTTTTCCGGCGCTCATAACACAGCAGGTCTAGAAATTTTTGAAAACATTCCAGCGTCATCTTTTCCTGCCGGTAGCGCTGCTTGTCCTGCTCGAAACAGTACTGACAATGCAGATTACAGTCCCGTGTTACAGTTAAAATAAGGTGATAGACATTTTCTAGCATAAAATTACCTGCAAAAGATTTTGCCCATCCACGTTGACAACAGACCAGCCGGGCATTTGGCTGATCTGCGCCTCATTTAAGGGCGGAAAACCCGCCGGGAGCTCCACGGTAAAAATCTTTTTATGTATTTTCCGCACCGGCCACTGCCTTGCTCCAGCGTAGGCTTTTAAGATAAGAGAGCTGTTTTCCTGCAGATATTTTTTCGCTTTTAGGTGATAGGCGCAGACCAACTCCTCGCGGATGCGAAAGTCTTTGTATTTGGCGTAGGCGAAAGCCAGACAGCCGTAACTGCAAATGTTCTGGGCGGGGCAGATATCGCAGTGTTTTTTGCGCAGCTGCCGGGCTTTCTGGATTTGCAGGCAGGCTGCTTTGCCGTAGGAGCGCAAGCCCCAGGGATCCGCGGTGTTGATAAAACCCAGCTGGCAGACCTCGTGAACAGCATCCCAGCGCCCGCAGGAGCACACCGCGCCATCCGCGTCCACTTCGACGATATTATTTCCCCCGGCGCAGAATTTCATATAGCAGTTGCCGGAAACGTTATCCTTGTCCGGATCATTATTTACACCGAAAAGGCTGGTCTGAAAAAACCGGTCTAACATGCCCGCAATATTCGTTTCGACAATAACCTGCTTTTTCTTTAACTGGTTAATTACGGGCAGGAATAATTGCGTTATTAGCTCGTCGGCGCTTACTTCTGGATAAGCCGGATCGGAGGTATAAATGTTTTCCACATAATTGGCTTTGATATCCTGCAGGCCGAAAATTTTTAACATTCTCTGTATGTTGGTCAGAATTGATCGGATATTGAGCTTATTGATAATTATCAACGGAGCACAGTTTACTCCGTACTGCTTAAGCAGGCGGACATTCCGAAAAATGGTCTTGCTCTGTCTGCGCGTGCGCAGCTGGTTGAAACGGGAATGCCAGCCGTCGGCGCTGATGCCCGGCGAGATGCCGTATTTCTGCAGAATTATGGCCAGCTCCGCCGAAATATTCGTGAGATTGGTCTGCATGCCAAACTGGATATAAGGTATTTTGCGCCGGGCGTAATTCATAAAACGGATCAGTTCATGAGTATCCAGCAGTGTCGGTTCGCCGCCGTGAAAAATTAAAGATAGCGTCTGTTTTTGTCTGTCCGGACTGTTTTTCTGCTGATCCAGCACATAACGGTCGATTAACCGCTTAAAAAGCGCGAAAGACATTCTTTCGCCGCGGTAGCGGTCTTTATTCCGTACATAACAGTAAGCGCATCTTAAATTGCAGTCCCGGGTGACTTTCAGGATAATTTCGTGAACATTCTCAAACATTATTTGACTGCCGGAACATCCTGACCGTCCTGCGCCGCGGCCTCCGGGCTGGCGAAACTCCGGCGCTCGGTGGTAAAAGAGGTCAATTTTTCCACAAATTGCTGCAAGCATTCTTCGCAGAGAAACTCGGAAGTTTTCTTTTGCAGTCCGTTCATATTCTCAAAGGTGTCATCTTCCCGGTGATAGCGGCTGTGTATCTCCAGGGTGACTTCTGTCAGGACCAGGATTTCTGCCATGGGCTTGCCGCAAAGCGTGCAGGTGTCCAGTTCTTCAATAGTCATAAATTAACTCCTTGCGTTTATTAAATGGAAACATTCCTGTCAGTACAGCTGGTGTTAGTACAGTGGCTACAAGTATTGGCGTATCCGGACACTCCGCTGCCAGTATTGGTGTGATTGGCATAACCAGAGGTCTGGGTGCAATTGGCTAATTCCTGGGCTTTGGCGATAATGTCCTTATAGTCCTGCTTTTTCCGGGGAGAAACTCCGGCGGTCTTGCTAGTTAATCCGAACCCCGATGTTGACCCTTTAATTGCCCTCCATAAACGCTCCACATTGCTGATAGTTTCATTGATTTGCTCTGCCCGGGCCAGTTTGCCCGGGCCAAACTCTGCATCTGCATTTTTCGTATTAACCGGATCATCTGCGGCCGTAAGCGGGGCGCCCGTGGATTTTACTTTTACGGTGCTCAGGGTGTTGATTTCGTTCCGCAGTTTTTTGATGTCTGCAATGGCCGAGCTCAGTCCGGTCCAGGCGTCCGGCGCGGTGGCCGCGATCCCCAGCGTATAGGCGGTGGGATGGGTAATGGATTTATTGGCATGATTGGTATATACCTGCGCGCAGTTGTAGTGAGTGGTCTGATTAAAATAACGATGGCCGACATTATAATGGTTGTAGTGATTGATATAAGTGTAACTAGTAACAAGCCCATAATATGAATTGTAATTGGGCGAGTTGTAATCGGAATTGGCATGCCTATTTGTATGAGAGCATGCATTGCCGTAATGATCGCAGCCGCCCGTGATGGAGTAATTGGTGTAATTCGTATAGCTATTTGATGCTTGCGCGTTTATATGATTCGAATAAGTCATGCCAGCGCCTCCTCGGTTTCTTTTTTTAGTTCATTGTACTGCTGTCCCAAAATTAAATTCTCGTTGAGCAGCTGCATTAAGAACATTTCCTTGCAAAAACTATCATTCAGCCGATAGTTAAGAGCTTTTTCCGGATTTTTCTCAAAATGCGCGCCGATGCAGCCGCCCTTGCAACATTCATAGACCAGACAGTCCGCGCAGGTGTCCGGCGGCCGGCCGGTATAGAACGGCAGTTCTTTGACCTGCGCGTATTGCGTGAAGCCCTCTTGAATATTGCCAATGATCCAGTCCACTCTGGAGCAAATACGCAGCTGGCCTTCCGGATCTATGGTTACCTGATAATAAGGGTCAATGCAGTGCGTTTTGTTGTTTTTCTTGCCCAGATATTTATCCAGAGTCCGGGCGTGATTGACCCGGTGCTTTCTATAAAAGTCTAAGAAAACCGGCAAGATTTGCTCCAGATCCGCCGGAGTCAGCGTTTTATGAGCATGGTCAAAACACCACCAAAAAGGATGTCCCAGTTCATTGACAAAATCCAGGTCCTTTTTTAGCGCGGCGGGCTCCCCGGTGAGAGTCATCCGCACCGAAAAGGGGATCCGGAGCCCCTCCAGCAGCGCCATATTGCGGATAACTTGCGCAAAAGTACCCCGGCCGCGGTTGCCGTCCGTGCTCTCCGGCAGTCCGTCCAGCGAGACCAGAATGCTGAAGGGTTTGGTCTGCAGATACTGCATTTGTTCCAGCGTCAGGGTGGTAAGATTGGAAGTGGTGGTGTAGGTTGCTTTAGTTTTGAGCAGCCCCGCGGCCTGCGCCTGTTCAAATTTGGCGATCAGCTCTTTGATCTGCTCAAACGCCAGAAACGGCTCACCGCCCCAGAAAATAATGTTAAGCTCCGGCACGTGCTTATCATGCGTCTCGACAATAAAGTCAAGGATCTCGTCTATTCTTCCGGAAGACAGGGGTTCTTTATTGGTTTGACGCAGGGCGGTGGTCGTTTTGTCCGGCTGGCATTCATAGCAGTAGACGCAGCGCAGATTGCAGTCCCACGTCATAATTATTTCATAGCTGTTCAATTTAAATTCTTCCGGAATTACCCGCATAAGTACCGTTCCTTATTTTATTGCCGCAGCTTTATTGCCACAGGCTCGCTTTATAGACCTGCGCCTCAGTGGCGATGACCGTAGAATTATTCCCGGCCGCGGTGTTTTTGGCCGGCACCACTGGCGAGGTATCAAAAGTTTTTGTTCCGTAAATAGTTTCGTTTACTCCATCGGCAGCGCTTGTGCCCTTGTTGACTTTCGTTGTGAGGCCTGCCGCGGCGTTGGTTATTGCAGTGCTTAAGGCAGAGTTTACTAGATAGACCTGCGCCTCGGTGGCGATGTACGTAGCGTTATTCCCGGCTGCGGTACTTTTGGCCGGCACCACTGGCGATAATGCAAAAGTTTTCTGTCCATCAATAGGGTAATCATCGGGCCCATCCAGGTTGACTTTAGCATTCAGCGCATTTGTAATGTCCTGGGCCGTGATCCTCTGCCCCTGCTGTATCGCCGTATAAAGCACTCTCGTCATAAAAACCCCTCTTTCAAAATAAAGCGCAATAAAATTTAATTGCTATTCCAGCAGGCTATCATGGAAACCTGCGCCTCGGTGGCCACGGCTGTTTTGGTGGTGGCGGTGTCGCCCGTGGGAAAAGTACTTTTGCCTGTTGTCAATGGTGGTGATATGTTAAAAGTTTTTGTTCCATAAATGGTTTCTGTGCCCGTGGTGGTGAGTTTTCTATTCAGTGTCTCGCCATTGAGGCTGGGCTCTGTGTTGAGGCGGCTTTGCACGTTATAAACCTGCGCCTCGGTGGCGATGACCGTGGGGCTATTCCCTGATGCGGATACTTTGGTTGGCACCGTTGGCGATACTTCGAACTCTTTCTGTCCGAGAATAGTTTCCTTCACATTGCCGAGCAGATTGAGTTTAGTATTCAACGCCGCATTCATATCGGCAGCTCTAATTTCTTCTCCCGATTTTATGCCTGCATATTCTCTGGCCATAAATGCCCCCTTTCCGCAATCAATCCCCGATATGACGCCTATTATCCCGGAACAAAGAAACAGACTCGTTCCATATTTGCGTACAGCGTGACTTTAATTGCCTGCACAGCGCTGCGCTTTTCCGCTGGCCAGGCGGAAAATTACACCAGAAACTATCGATTCGACTTTCGTAAATTCACCGCGGTTTAATTTTTGGGCAGAAGATTGAGCCTGTAAAAAACCGTGTAAACGGGCACCCGTCAACGCAATAAATATTTTGCCGGAACGCGTTTTGGCTCGAACTTAACACCCTTGGCTTGTCGCCTGCGGGTACTTCCTCGCGCGCAAGGAAATGCACGCTCGGTCGCAAGCACAAAGTGCGACGTTAAGTGAGAGGCCACGGCGCGTGCAGGCTGGCGAGCGGGATATTCCGCTCCCGCGAAGCCGTATCTTGCGCATAGGCGTGAGATAAAATATATTTATTGCGCTGGATAGACTAAAAATCCGCCTGTGCTATACTTCCCGTTAGAAAGGAAATTTGTATGAGCAAATCAGATTTGATCGGCCTCAGCCTCTGGGAAGCCTATTCGCAGAAAGTCCATGACCGTATGAACAATCCCGCGCACCGCGGCTCTTTCACGGATCGGGACGCGCAGGCCGCCCGGTGTAAATTAGTCGTCGCGGATTTCGGCGACGCCTCCTGCGGCGACTCGATACAGCTTTTCTGGCTGGTTGACCCGCAGACGGATATTATCCGGGACGCGCGTTTCCTTTCCTTTGGCTGCGGGACGGCGATCGCCAGCGCGGATGTGATGGCCGAGCTGACTATCGGGCGCACGGTGGACGACGCGGCGCAGATCACCAATCTCGATGTGGAGCAGGCTCTGCGCGACGACCCGGACACGCCGGCTTTCCCCGGACAGAAGATGCACTGTTCGGTCATGGCCTATGATGTCATCAAGCGCGCGGTGGCCAGGCACAAAAACATTGACATCAATACGCTGGAGGATCAGGAAATGGTCTGCGAGTGTGCGCGCGTCACGCGGGGGATGATCGTGGACGTCATTCGCCGGAACGATCTGCAGACTGTCGAGGACATTACCCGCTACACCAAAGCCGGCGGTTACTGCAAATCCTGTATCCGTCCCGGCGGCCACGCGCCGAAAAAATATTATCTGGAAGATCTTCTGCGCGACACGCGGCAGAAAATGGCGGAAGAGGCCGCCGCCGGGAGCCGCAGCGTCCCTTTCCCCGCGCTGTCTAAAGCCCAGCAGTTTAAACGGGCGGAAGAAGTGTTGAATACCTATCTTGCGCCGGTGCTGGCCAAAGACTCCGGCGGCGTGGAGCTGGCCGACATTCAGGGCAAAGAAGTGCAGATTATTTATAAAGGCGCCTGCCACGGCTGCGCCAGCGCGGCGGCCGGTACTTTGCAATTGATCGAAAGCACCCTGCGCGAAAAACTCGACCCGGAAATAACCGTCACGATCTACCAGAAATAAGGCTGCTGCCCGGCTTCGGCGGCGGGACAAATGTTTGTTCTGCCGGTTATTTGGCAGAGCGAATATTTTTTACTAGAGCGCGTCTGCGCAACGAACTTAACGAGCAAAGCGAAGTTAAGTGAGGTCCAGCCGCCAGCTTGATTAGCTGGCGACACTTCTGCGGCGACTTGTGGTCGCTCGCAGTCGCAAGCACACTGTTAGGTGCGCCGTGCTGCGCAATACGCGTGGCGGTAAAAAATATTCGCGCAACTGTGCTGTGGCAATCTGTGTGAAAGCAAAGATATTCGCGCAGCCGCAAGGTATTGCCCTCTCTTTTACCTGTCGCTTTCTCTAAACTATTCAGGATATATAGCAAATCTATTCATTTGTCAAAAATGGATAGATTTGCTAAGTGAACAGTACCCCCCGGAAATAACCGTCACGATCTACCAGAAATAAGGCTGCCGCCCGGCTTCGGCGGCGGGACAAATATTCGCGTAACGCAAATCACAAAAATACGCTAAAATAAGCAAATGGGATTTTCTATCGGCATTGTCGGCCTGCCCAATGTGGGCAAATCCACGCTCTTCAACGCGGTCACCAACGCCGGCGCGGAGGCTTCGAATTATCCTTTTTGCACGATCGACCCCAATGTCGGCATTGTCGAGGTGCCGGACGCGCGGCTGGCGGCGCTGGCGGGCATGCACCACAGCGCCAAAATTATTCCCACCGCTATTGAGCTGGTGGACATTGCCGGACTGGTCAAGGGCGCGGCGCAGGGCGAGGGACTGGGCAATAAATTTCTGGCCAATATCCGCGAGGTGGACGCGATCGCCCACGTTGTGCGCTGTTTTGACGATCCCAATATCGTGCATGTCAGCGGTTCGGTGGACCCCCGGCGCGACATAGAGATCATCAATCTCGAACTGATTTACGCGGACCTGCAGACCGCTGAGAAGCGGCTGGATGCCGCGCAGAAAAAAGCTAAATCCGGCCGGCCGGAGGATAAAAAAGAAGCGGCGCTTTTTCAAAAAATCAGCGAGCGGCTCTCGGCCGGTCAGCCGGTGCGCGGACTGGAATTCAGCGACGAGGAAAAAGAGCTGAAAAAAACCGTGCCGTTTTTGTCCGAGAAGCCGGTTTTGTATGTGGCCAATATTGCCGAGGCGCAGATCAGAGCCGCGGACACGGACGCTTATGTCCAGATCGTCCGCGGGCTGGCCGCCGCGGAGGGGGCGGAAGTTGTGGTCATTTCGACCAGGCTGGAGGCCGAGCTGGCGGAGCTGCCTCTGGACGAGCGCCGGGAGTTATTGCAGGAGTACGGCTTAAAAGAATCCGGCCTGGAGCTGCTGGCGCGGCAGGCTTACCGGCTGCTCGGCCTCATCACCTATCTTACTTCCGGCGAAAAAGAAACCAAAGCCTGGACAATTAAAAACGGCACGAAAGCCCCGCAGGCCGCGGGCGTCATTCACACCGATTTTGAAAAAGGCTTTATCAAGGCGGAGGTCATCAATTACACGCAGCTCCAGAATTTTGCCTCCCTGCACGAAGCCCGCGAAAAAGGCCTCGTCCGGCAGGAGGGCAGGGAGTATGTCATGCAGGACGGGGATGTGGTGTTGTTTAAATTTAATAATTGAAGGAGCGGGAAATAACTAATGAGCGGAGAATGTGCTGCCCAAAATACACCGCAGAGAATACTTGATTTAAATGGCAAGAAGTTCAGCATCGGCTTGTCCTCTTTCCTGTCCTATGCGGAATACAAAATATTATTTGAGAAATGGGCTGGATATATAGACTGTATATATTTTTCTCCTCCGGGGCCTAATTTTCAAACCCGGCACCAGCTGTATTCTAATTTGGCGGATGTCGATAAATTTATTGTAAGTATTTTGAATTTAGCCAAAGCCTATAATATTAAACAGGAGCTGGCCTTAAACAATGAATGTTTAACCTATAAAGATATTGTAATCGCCAAAACTTATGTCGTGCTGCACGGTATTTATCCGGATGTGGTGGTTTGTAATGCCGAGTTTATTGACTGGGTGAGCAGGGCTTTCCCGGAAACACCCAAACGGCTTAGCGTGCGCAGCATGGTGCGTTCCCGCCAGGCGGTGGACAGGGTAGACCGGAGATATTCCGAGATAGTAATGGGCACAGGCGCGATTAAAAATCCGGCTTTGTGGAAATACGCTAAAGAGTCCGGCTTTAAAGTGCGCGTATTGCTCAATAGCGCCTGTGATTTTAATTGTCCGAAATGCCCGGTTACTTGCAATGAGCGTTATGCGGAATATGACCAAAAAATGGGGATAAACAACCATTATGCTTTGACCAGTATTTTACCGGGTGAATTCAAATTGTATTATGCCAACAATAGGTATATAGATAATTTTAAGCTGGATACGCGCAATTTTAGACTGGACTACATTGCGTATTGTCTGGGGAGCTACTTATGCGGAGATGAAAAAGCCATGTATGGGGGAAGGCGGGACGGTAAAGCGGCCGAGCCTCTGATTTATGCTAAGGGATCAGATGTCTATGCTTTATGGGGAGCGCACAGCCGCCCGGAAAATAGACCGTTGCTGGATTATGCGGAAATAATCAGGTTTAAGGAAAAGTACTGGCGTAAGATCTGGAAAGACGAATATGCTATCCCGGCGGCGTAAAGTGAAAAGTAGATTCTCGGCAAAGGGCTGAATAAAGACGCGTACTGCGGATTTGACCAGAGCGTCCGGGGAGTATTTTACCTCAAGCGGACATTGCACCGAGCGGAAGCACTTTGTTTTTCCCATTTGTTTTGTTCGAGGGAACGGCCGCGGAGGTAAAATATTTTCCGGACGCTAAAATATGACAACCCCTCTAGCAGATTTCGAGAACTAAATAGATGATGCTATAATTAAGCTATGCTCAGGCTCCTCACTTCCGGCGAATCCCACGGCCCCGGCCTTACGGCTATCCTGGACGGTTTGCCTGCGGGCGTGCCACTGGCCAAAAAATATATCGACGCGGAGCTGGCGCGCCGCCAGCAGGGTTATGGCCGCGGCGGCCGGCAGAAGATCGAAAAAGATGAAGTAAAAATCCTTTCCGGCATCCGCCACGGCCTGTCGCTCGGCTCGCCGATCACGCTTTTGGTCGCAAACAAAGATTACGCAAACTGGGCGGAGATTATGTCGCCGGATCCGGTGCAGCGCAAAATTGAGCCGGTGACGAAGCTGCGTCCGGGTCACGCGGATTATGTCGGCGTGGTGAAATACGGGTTTGCCGATTTGCGCAATGTGCTGGAGCGTTCCTCGGCGCGCATGACCGCGGCGCAGGTCGCGGCCGGCGCGGTGTGCAAACAATTTCTGGCGAATTTCAAAATAAAGATTATCAGCCGGGTGGTCAGTATCGGCGGTGTCGCGGCCGGGGGCGGTGAGCGTAGTCGAACCGCCGGGGCAGAACAGCTGAATGAAACCGCCAGACAAAAAATCGCCGCGGCGCGCGCCGCGGGCGACTCGCTGGGCGGCGTGGTGGAGCTGTGTGCCTCCGGCGTGCCGGTGGGCCTGGGCTCTTATGCCCAGCCCGACCGCAAGCTGGACGGCCGGCTGGCCGGCGCGCTGCTGAGCCTGCAGGCAGTGAAAGGCGTGGAGTTCGGTCTGGGTTTTGCCGCGGCGGAGCTGCCGGGGAGCAGGGTGCAGGACGAGCTGATTTTGCGGAAGGGCAGCATAAAACACCGGACGAACAATGCCGGCGGCCTTGAGGGCGGCATGAGCAACGGCGAGGATATTATCGTGCGGCTGGCTTTCAAGCCGATACCGACTTTGGGGCGGCCGCTGGCCACCGTGGACTGGCGGAGCAAAAAACCGGCCAGAGCTTTCGTCGAGCGCGCGGACACCTGCGCGGTCGAGGCCGGGGCTGTCGTGGCGGAAAATATCATGGCTTTTGTGCTGGCCGCTGCCTTTCTGGAGAAATTCGGCGGCGACAGTCTGGCGGAAATTAACCGAAACTTGCGGTAGATTTCCGGCAAAATATTTGCTCCGCCCTAAGCCAATAACAGTTTATAGCCACAAGCAGTAGCAAGAGCGGAAGTGCCGCCAGAGTACAGCCTGATAGAAAACATATAGCCAGTACGCAGAGCGAACACGCTCACGAACTTGTGCGTTTACACGGTTAATTTTACAATCTTTCAAATACAAAGGCCCAAAAAAAGAAAAAAGCGATAGAGATGCTGTTTATTTAGCAGGAGAAATATTTTTCCGGAGTGCGCTCTGCGCAACGAACTTCACAAGCCCGTAGGGCGAAGTGAAGTGAGGTCCAGCCGCCAGCTTGATTAGCTGGCGACACTCCTGCGGCGACTTGTGGTCGCTCGCAGTCGCAAACACACCGTTAGGCGCGCCGTGCTGCGCAATAGCGCGCGGAGGAAAAAATATTTCTCCTGCTAAATAATTGAATAATTGGGGACAGGTAAAATATATTATATCCATATCCAAATATATTATATCCATATCCGGGCCATAGTTGTCTGACGTCATGTATATTTTTTATACAATAAAGCGTATAAATAATATACACGCTGTCTAAAATTTTCACAATAAATAATTGATGATTGAAAATTTTCGCGATAAATACGGTAAAAACTGACCTGGCATAAGATATGCAAAAATACGTCATGTCGCTGTTACATTGACCTTTTAGCAGTCCGAATGGTATAGTGCCAGCATGGAGCTGACGGCTAGACAGCGTAAAATTTTGGCCCTCGTGGTCAAAGAGTACATTGACACAGCGGTGCCGATAGGTTCGGCCGCGATTTGCCAGAAATATCTGGACGGCGAGTGTTCCCCGGCGACGATCCGCAATGAACTGGCCGCGCTGGAAGAGCAGGGTTTTTTGACACATCCCTACACTTCGGCGGGGCGTATTCCGACGGATCAGGGTTATCGTTTTTACGTCGATGAGCTGATGGATGCCTACCGCCTGACCGCGCGGGAAAAAACGCTGGTCGAGCAGCTGCAAGTTGCGCTGGGGCGCGATTTGAATTCTCTCATGGATGAGACGCTGAAAGCGATCCAGTCGCTCTCCGAGAATTACACGACGGTGCTCAAAACCGACGATCATTTATTAAATGAATTGACCGGCAAAGTGCGGAACACGCTGGAAAGCGCGCGTCAGGAATCGCTGCGGCTCTCCGGTCTGGCTAAAATGTTTTATGAGCCGGAGTTTGAAGATGTGCAGAATATCCGCCGGATGATGGATCTGCTGGATGACAAAACGGAAGTGATGCACATTCTCGACGAGCACAGCGGCGGCGAAACCAGCATCAGCATTGGCGCGGAGCTGCAAACAGAGCCGCTCAAAGACTGTTCGCTGGTGGCCAAGGATTTTTTTTATAAAGGCGAAAGAGTCGGCTCGCTGGGCATTATCGGCCCGACGCGGATGCGTTACAGCAAGATCACGGCGGCGGTGGATTCTATCGCGCAGGCGCTGGATGTGTTCTTTGCGGATTTTTAAACCTGCCTGCTGGCAGGCATGTATAAAGGATGTGAAATAATTGACGGACAAAAAAACAGACGATCCGAAAAATAGCGCGGCAGGTGAGCCCGCCCAAAACAGCGGCGCGCCGGTGGACAGTGCGGCGCAGAATGAGGAAAAAAAGCCGCAGAAAATAAAGATAGAAAATTTGCAGACGGCGGCTATAGGCGCGAGCTCCGCGCCCGCGCCGGAAGTTGCGGAATTAAAAGAAAAACTGGCCGCGGCGGAAGACAGGTATTTGCGCCTGTTCGCGGAGTTTGACAATTTCCGCAAGCGCACGGAAGGCGAAAGAGCGGATTTTGCCAGATATGCGGCCGGTAATTTTATCGAGGCGGCGCTGCCGGTGCTGGACAGTTTTGAGCGGTATCAAAAACTGGTGGAGACGCCCGGGCCGGAAACACCGGCTCCGGCGCCTGCCGGGGCACAGCCCTCCGGGCCGGACGGTGAATTACGAAAGGGATTTGCTTTGATACACAAACAGCTGGAAGATATTTTGCAGAAGTTTGGCGTGCAGAAAATAACCGCGGTCGGCCAGCCTTTTGATCCGCGCTTTCACGAGGCGGTGCTGCAAAAAGAATCCGACCAGCCCGCGCACACCGTGCTGGAAGAAATGCAGACCGGTTTTATGCTGCACGACAGAGTATTAAGACCGGCGATGGTCGTGGTGGCGAAATAGCAACTCCTGAGTCCGAAGATATGCACGGACTTTGTAAAACAGAAATAAATTAATTTAAGGAGGAAAAGATTATGGGCAACAAAGTAATAGGTATTGATCTGGGGACGACAAATTCCTGCGTTTCGGTAATGGAAGGCGGCAAGCCGGTGGTGATCACCAGCGCGGAAGGCGGACGCACCGTGCCGTCGGTGGTCGGTTTTGCCAAAGACGGCGAGCGGCTGGTCGGCCAGATCGCCAAACGGCAGGCCGTGACCAATCCGGAAAAAACCATTTATTCCATTAAACGCTTTATGGGGCGTCTGCACAGCGAGGTCGGCGAGGAAGAAAAACTGGTGCCCTATCATGTCATTGACGGGACGAACGGCGCGGCGGTGGTGAAGATCGACGCCAAACAGTTCACGCCGCCGGAGATCTCGGCGATGATTTTGCAGAAAATCAAAACTGACGCGGAGACCTATCTGGGCGAAAAAGTGGACAAAGCCGTGATCACCGTGCCGGCCTATTTCAACGACCAGCAGCGGCAGGCCACCAAGGACGCGGGCAAGATCGCCGGGCTGGATGTGCTGCGTATCATTAATGAGCCGACCGCGGCCGCGCTGGCTTACGGTCTGGACAAAAATAAAAAAGACAGCAAGATCGCGGTCTTCGATTTCGGCGGCGGTACTTTTGATATCTCCGTGCTGGAGATCGGCGACGGCGTATTTGAGGTGCTTTCGACCAACGGCGACACGCATCTGGGCGGCGACAATATCGATAATATTTTGATGGACTGGCTGGTGGACGCTTTCAAAAAAGACACCGGCATTGACCTGAAGCAGGACAGAATGGCTTTGCAGCGGCTGCGCGAGGCGGCCGAAAAAGCCAAAATGGAATTGTCTTCGGCGACGACGACGGAGATCAATCTGCCGTTTATTTCCGCCGGTGCGGACGGCCCGAAGCACTTGAATGTCAATTTAAGCCGCGCCAAATTTGAGCAGCTGATCGCGGGAATTCTGGAAAAACTGAAAAAACCCTGCGAAGTGGCGGTCAAGGATGCCGGGATCTCCATGTCCGAAATAGATGAAGTGATTCTAGTCGGCGGTTCGACGCGCATCCCCTGCGTCCGGCAGCTGGTCAAGGACTTTTTCGGCAAAGAGCCGAACGCTTCGGTCAATCCCGACGAGTGCGTGGCTATCGGCGCCGCGGTGCAGGGCGGCGTGCTGGTCGGCGAGGTCAAAGATATTGTGCTGCTGGATGTGACGCCTTTGACGCTGGGCATTGAGACGCTGGGCGGCGTAGCCACCGCGCTGATCACCAAGAATACCACTATTCCGACGAAAAAATCCCAGGTGTTCTCCACCGCCGCGGACGGCCAGACCGCCGTGGATATTCATGTGGTGCAGGGCGAGCGGCCGCTGGCCAAAGACAACCGTTCCCTGGGGCATTTTCAGCTGACGGACATCCCGCCTGCGCCGCGCGGCGTGCCGCAGGTCGAAGTGTCTTTTGATATTGACGCCAACGGCATTGTCAATGTTTCCGCCAAGGATCTGGGCACCGGCCGCGAGCAGAAGATCACGATCACCGCGTCTTCCGGTTTGTCCAAAGAAGAGATCGAAAAAATGCGCAAAGAAGCCGAGGCGCACGCCGAGGAGGATAAAAAGAATAAAGAACAGATCGACGCCCGGAACGAGGCCGACGCGCTGATTTATTCCGCGGACAAAATGCTGGTCGATAACAAAGACAAGGTGCCGGCCGACAGGAAAAAAGAAATGGAAGCGCTGATCGCCGATTTGAAAAAAGCCATAGATAAAAATGATCCCGGCGAAATTAAGGTCAGAAAAGAACAATTGCAAAAAGTATTGTATGATGTGGGCGCGTCTTTGTATCAGCAGCCCGGAGCGCAGGGCCAGCCGGGCGCTGGAGCGCAGGCCGGGGACAAAGCGGGCGGCAAGGACGAAAAAGTAGTGGACGCGCAGTATGAAGAAGTTAAGGATGACGACAAAAAATCTGAAGAAAAATAATTAATGGCTAAAAATTTTTATGAAACGCTGGGCGTTGCCAAAACTGCCGGTGACGAAGAGATAAAAAAAGCTTACCGCCGGCTGGCGCGCAAGTATCACCCTGACGTCAATAAAGAGCCGGGCGCCGAAGAGCAGTTCAAAGAGATCCAGAAAGCCTATGAGGTGCTGTCGGACGCGCAAAAACGCCGGCAGTATGACCAGTTCGGCGAGGTGCCGCCGGGCGGCGGTTTTGGCGCGGGCGGTGCCGGCGGCGGCTTTGGCGGTTTCGGCGATTTTTCACAGGGTTTCGGCGGCGACATGGGCGGGTTTGCCGGGGATATTTTTGAAGCGTTTTTCGGCGGACGCGGCGGCCGGCGCTCCCGCTCCGGCCCGCAGACCGGCGACGATCTGCGTTACGATTTGCGCGTGCCCTTTGAGGTGGCGATCAGCGGCAAAGAATACACGATCGATATTCCCCAGTTAGTGTCCTGCGCTAAATGCGCCGGCACCGGTTCGCGCGCCGGCACCAAGCCCTCTACCTGCGGCAAATGCGGCGGCACCGGCCGGGTGCGCATGGTGCAGCACACCATACTCGGCTCTTTTGAGCAGGTGACGACCTGCCCCAACTGTCAGGGCGAAGGCAAAGTAGTCTCGGATCCCTGCCCCAATTGCAAAGGCACCGGCCGCGAGCGCCAGACCAATAAAGTCAAAGTCAAAGTTCCCGCCGGGGTGGAGACCGGTATTCGGCTGCGGGTGTCCGGCGCCGGTAATGCCGGACTGCGCGGCGGCCGTCCCGGCGATCTCTACATATATATAGAGGTCGAGGACAGCGCGGTTTTTGAGCGCGACGGACAGGATCTCTACAGTCAGGTCACGCTTTCTTACGCGCAGGCGGCGCTGGGCGACACGCTCAATGTGCAATCCGCGACGGGCCGGATCAAAGTCGAAGTGCCGTCCGGCACACAGCCGGGCGCGATACTCCGTCTGCGCGGCAAAGGTCTGCCCTCGGTCAACGGCGGCCCCGGCCGCGGCGATCATTATCTCAAGATCAATATTGCCGTGCCCAGAAATCTTTCCAGTAAACAAAAAGAAATTCTGCTGGATTTTGCCCGGGCGGTGGATGATGATATAGTGCATGCGGACAAAGAAGCCAGAACTTCCGCCCTGCGCGAGGAAGATGGCCGGGAAGAACGCCGCCAGCCGCGCGGCTTCTTCTGGGAGGAATAATATCGCCCTCCGCGGCGGTGTCCTGCCAGCGGCGAGGGCGTGTGATCGCAAGGGGCAGGATAAATATTTTGCCAGAGCGCGTTTTGGCTCGAACTTAACAAGCACAAAGTGCGACGTTAAGTGAGAGGCCACGGCGCGCGGAGGCAAAGATATTTATCCTGCTGTTGCCAAAGTAGTAAAGGGGAGCGTTGCGGAGAGGTGCACCTCGACTCCGCTCGGTGTACGGCGAGACAGCTTGAGAGGAGAAAAGAGGATATTGAGACGGATGCAAAGCTATTTGCGCAGCGCTGCCCGCGGGGTTGTGCATAGATAAAACTAAAGGAGGCTTTATGTACACATATAATAATAATCTCTGGTACGCCATCCTTGTCGTGCTGGCGTTTTCTTTTCTGGCGCAGTGGCTGGTCAACTCGACCTACAAAAAATATTCGAAGATCAAGGCGGCCAAAGGCCTGACCGCGGAGCAGGTGGCGGAAAAAATACTGGCTTATCACAAGGTGCAGATCCCGATCAAACAAACCGCCGGACAATTGACGGACAATTATGACCCGCGTACCAGAACGCTCAATTTATCCAGCGGAGTTTACGGTGCGGATTCTATCGCTGCTTACGGCATCGCCGCGCACGAAGCCGGGCACGCTATCCAGCATGCCAGAGCTTTCCTGCCCTTGCAGCTGCGGAATAATTTCTGGCCGGTGGCGAATTTTGGCTCCAATCTGGGGCCGTGGCTTTTTATCCTCGGTCTGTTTTTGCAGTTTGACCTGCTGATCGACGCCGGAATTATCTTTTTTGCCTTTGCCGTGCTGTTCTCGCTGATCACCCTGCCGGTGGAGCTGGACGCCAGCCGGAGGGCGGTGCTGGCTTTGAGCGGCGGCCGGCTCCTGACCGCCGGGGAATTGACCGGCGCCAAAAAAGTTTTGTCCGCGGCCGCGCTGACCTATCTGGCCGCGACCTTAATGGCGATTCTGGAAATGCTCCGCTTTCTGGCCCTGCGCAATTCGCGGAGGAATTAGCTAGTAAATATCCTGCAGCAGCTCCGCCACGGAAGTATTCAGGCCGCGGGCGATCTTGAGCAAAACCTGCAGCTTGGGATTGGTATTGCGGCCGGCCTCAATCAGGCTTTGCGTGGCTTTGTTGATGTCATTTTCAAAACAAAAAATATTTAAAGACTTGCCGGTATCTTCCCGCAGCGCTTTGATTCGGCGCGCCAGTTTCTGACTGTTTACTTGCATAAACATATCATAAATGGTAGGATAAATAGCGTGTTTATCCAGATAAACACATAGAATATACGCTGGAGGTAAATATATGACAGTAAAAACTGGCGAGCCGCTGCTGGCTGAAGATGTAAAACACTTAAAGTTTCTGCCGAAAGGGACGATCCTGATGTATGACGGCAGCTTCACGGACAATGAGACGCTGGTCGGCTGGTACAAATGCACCGGCCAGACCACGCCCTATGGCGCCACGCCCAATCTGGTGGATAAATTCATCCGCGGCAGCGCAGCGTCCGGCGCCGGCGCCGGTGCGGACAGCGTGACCCTGACCAGCGCGCATATCCCGGCGCATACCCATACGTTTTCCGGCACTGGCACGGTCGACGGCACGGCAGGCTCGGCCGGTGCGCATACACACACTACCTCCGGGACAGCGGCTACGGGCGGCGGACACACGCACACCACCTCCGGCACGGCGGCTTCTAATGGCGCGCATGAACATACTGTTTCCGGCACGGCCTCGCTCAGCGGAAGCACCGGGAGTTATGGCACTGCGAGTAATACGGCCGTGCCCACCATCCCGGTGTATTACAAGCTCATCTATATTATCAAGATGACCGCCGCGGCGGTGTGAGCCGAAATTAGCCGCCCCGGCCCAGTCCGATCTTCAAATGCCGCAGTTCCGGTTTGGCCGAATAATTCACGCGGCTTTCGTGCGAATAGACCGGCGTTAATTTCAGGATCTCCGCGCGGGATAAAAAATGCCCGGCCCGCGCCGCCAGCGCACAGATTGACCGGGCGTCCGCCGGACGATTGTCCACCAGCAGTGTCTCCTCTGCGGCTATTACGCCCGGAATATCCGCAGTTTTTAGCACATGGTCGGGTTCCAGCCGCTGTAGATTGCCGTCGAATAGCGCGGTGGCGGATTCCCCGCGGCAGGCCGTCATTAGCACGCGGATGCGGCGGCCGGCCGCTTCCGCCTGATATTGTAAAGCCAGTGCCTCCAGCGTGGAGACCGGCACCAGCGGAATATTCAGGGCCAGCGCGATAGTTTTGGCCGTGACGAGCGAGAGGCGCAGGCCGGTAAAGGCCCCCGGGCCGATCGCAATACCGAGGCGGTCAATGTCCCGCAGCGTCAGCTTATTTTCCTGTAAAAGTTCGTCCAGATAGCCGGGTAAAAACTCGGCTTTGATGGTCTGGCCGTGATAAATTTTTTCGGCCGTTTGCGGCAGTGCGGAGAGCGGCAGTCCCTCCGGCGCTTCGTGCTGGCTCCCTTTAACAGGGGGCTCTGCTCCCATGCTGACCGCCAGACCTGAATTCTCCGTGGCGAAATTAAAACCGAGGATTATCATAATTTATTATACTATCTTTTTGAAAATGACTGGCGGTGTAAAATGCTGATCAGTATTCTATTGACAAATATTGACGACAGACTACAATTGATATGCCCTGTAATTACGAAGTCCTAAGTTCCACTTAGGATATTTAAGTAGTAATTATGGGGTCTTTTGCCATTTTGAATTGATTTCTTTAGCTTTTGGCATAAAACACCAATGTCTGTATTTATCCTGCCAGAGCTGCTCAGTATTTTTCATTCCGGTAGTAATGCCAATATTAAAATTGGGGTGTAGATCCCTGATCCTTTGGAGAATATGCTTATACAATTTTTCTTTGGCTATCGTTTTTTTGCCGCGGCGCTTAGACATTGGCGCACGTTCTTTGTATTTTTCATTTAAACGGAAAGACATTGACCCCAGCACTATATCCAGGAACTGGATCATCACATGCTGATGAGAAACAACCTCGGATATATGTTCCTCTTTTATTTTTATGCGGACAGTCCGGAATTGCTTATTGTCATTTAATCCTCTTATGTATCCCTTGAAAGAGCGGCATTTTTCTGCGGTATCCGGCAAACGGTCAAAATACAAACGCAAATTAATATCCTGTCCAGAGGAATTAGAATAGGCCAGACCAAAAGCGTGTTTTATAAACTGATAGTACAGCATGAAAAATTCGTTTTCTTTATGATATGCGGAGAGGTTTTTGGGCATAATCCGGTTATGCGTAAACATAATTCGGACTTTTATTAAATCTTGTTTTACCAGATCAAAGAAAACATCGATTGCTTTAATATATTTTTCTAGATAATTTGAAGTAACTTTCTGCCATTTTATTTCACCGAGGAGATAGTTTTCGGTTTTAATAACTAATAGTTTTGACCGCACATATTCAAAATCTTTTGATTTAACCAGAACGCCGCCGTAAAAATTTGAATAATACCGGCCTTTTGAATCAGACTCGTCGCACCAGATTAGATATTCCACAATTAAAGTATAGCATTTTATGACCCCGCCGCCGTCATCTTGATAATATAGATGAGCTTGTAATACGCCGGGATAGTGGGCACGGCCGTGCTGCCCGCGCCATAGCTTCCGGTGCTTCCGCTGAGCGTGGCCGAGCCGGAAACAGTATGTTCATGTGCGCCATTAGAAGCCGCGGTGCCGGAGGTGGTGTGCGTATGTCCGCCGCCCTCAGCCGCTGTCCCGGAAGTGGTATGCGTATGCGCGCCGCTGGAGGATGTGGTGTATGACTCAGAATGATATTCACCGTATTCACCAGCGGAATAATCCGTGCTTGCTGGCGTATTATTATGATTTGAGTCATGTACGGTCACGGTATGCGTATGTCCGCCCGCCGAAGCCGCGGTGCCGGATGTAGTGTGCGTGTGCCCGCCGCCCGAAGCCGCGGTCCCGGAGGTAGTATGCGTATGCGAGCCGGCCGAGCCCGCCGTGCCGCTGACCGCGGCCGTGCCGGAGAGTGTGTGGGTATGCGCCGGGATATGCGCGCCGGTCAGGGTCACGCTGTCCGCGCCGGCCCCGGCGCCGGACGCCGTGCTGCCGCGGATGAATTTATCCACCAGATTGGGCGTGGCGCCGTGGGGCGTGGTCTGGCCCGTGCATTTGTACCAGCCCGGTAGCGTCGCATTGTCCGTGAAACTGCCGTCATACATCAGGATAGTGCCTTTCGGGAAAAAACTCATAGCGGACACATTGGCTGACAGAGTATTTATGTTTCCCTGCAAGCCATTTTTTAGATCAATTATATCCTGCGCCAGCATCGGCTGACCTCTTGCTATAGTCATAGTGAACTCCTTTGCGGTTTATTTAATCTTATAGGTTAACATGGTTAATATAACAGATATTGGCTCAATATGTCAATCCAAAAGCATAATAATATTAACCTAAAAGGAGTAGTGATATGAACGCACGAGATTTATACAAAATATTAGGCGCAAATATTAAATTGCAGCGCAGTCGTGCCAACTGGTCTCAAGAGGAATTGGCGGATAGACTGGCTATTTCTGTCCCTTTTTTAAGCAGTATTGAGACCGGACGCAAATGGGTTTCCTCCGGCACCCTGCTGAAACTGGCCAATATTTTCAGGGTGGAGGCTTATGAGCTGCTGAAGCCGGACACCGTTTTGCCGGACACTTACCGCAATCTTCTGGAAAAATACACCGAGGATGTGGCTCTGGCGGTCGGCAAAGTCCGGCGGCGCTATCTGGCCGGCTTGCGGCGCCGCTAAACAACTGGCCGTAATTCTGCCGGAAAAACCGCCCCGCAAAACAGACAGACAAAATTTATGTTAAAATTCAGGAATGACTTTTTGTGTGGGCTTACGGACAAAACAGGGACTGGTCGCGGTTGCGGATACGCGGCTGACCAGCGGCGAGCTGGACTTTGTGATCACCAGCCGTAAAGTTTTTACGTTTGAGCGCGATAAACATGCCATGTTTATTATGCTCTCCGGGCTCAAATCGCTCTCGGACATGGTGCTGACCTATATCAATGAGCGCAAAGAGTATTTCTTTAGCTGCGCCAAGCTCTATCAGGGCGTGGACCTCATTGCCAAAATTGTCCGCGAGATCCGTGCCCGCGAAGAGACCTGGCTCAAGCAGGGCGATGTGGATTTTGACCTCAATTATCTGGTCGGCGGGCAGTTCCCCGAAGACGATCACGCGCAGCTTTTCCGCATTTATCCCGAAGCGGCCTGGAAACGCATCGCCCGCGACTCGCCTTTTGAGATTATCGGCGAGGCCCGGTACGGCAAGTCCCTGCTGGAAGCCGCCGCGAATTTTCAGAATTCTATGGAAAAAACGAAAATGCTGGCCCTGCTGGCTTTTAATGCGACCATGCGCAGCTATCCGCTGTGCAGTCCGCCGATCGATGTCATTCAATACACGGCCGGCAGCTTCCGGCTCAAGCAAAAGCGTCTGCTGGCCAAACCGCTCCTCAAATTATCCGGACTGTGGGACGCGGAAGTGAACAAAGCCCTGAACAGACTGCTCAAGCGCGCGAAACCGCCGGGCTAGGTTATGTTCAGCAGCCACCCCTTTCTGCGCTTGATGCTGGATACAGTCCTGCTGCGGGCCGCGCAGTGCTCCGCGTATCTGGCGCACCGCGATCTGCTGAATATGAGCCTGCGGATTTTTCTGGTCTACCTGAGTTTTATCGTTTTAGGTTTTTTCTTTTTGTTTTTCTGCAAGCGCAATCTGCTGAATATCAGCGAGTATCTGCGCCTTAATTACCGCTCGGCTGTGTTGAGCGGCGCGGCGGGGCTTATTTTAACCCCGGTGCTTTTTCTGGCCCTGCTTTTCACGCTGCTCGGCAGTTTTTTGCTGCTGGCTTTTATTTTTATGTACTGTTTTTTTCTGCTGCTGGCTTTTTACAGCGCCGCGCTGCTGCTGGGCGAATTTATAATGCGGTTTTTTACTTTTCGCAGCCACCTCTATGTGGAGCTGCTGCTCGGCACGACCGTGCTGTTTTTCAGCGTTTTTGTGCCCCTGATCGGCGGGATTTTCTTTTTTCTGCTTTTGCTTTTGGGCATGGGCGGCGTCCTCAATCTGCGTTTCGGCGCGGCGGATTAACAGGTTTACGCAGTTTTATTTACACTCTCGGAAATTCTGCTTAGCGTAATAAATATTTTGCCGGAGCGCGTTTTGGCTCGAACTTAACAAGCGGCTTCGTCCGCGACGTTAAGTGAGAGGCCACGGCGCGCGCAGGCAATATATTTATTACGCTGGCGGTTGACCGTTTATCCAGTTAGTTTTGCAGGCTTTGAAATTAAGCGGAACCACGGTGAATGCCCGCGCGCTGCTTGACTACCCAAACCAGTTGTAATATAAATACCTATGGTTTCCCGGGATTTGGAACACACTGCCGCTAAATTTCCTAAAGAGGGCTTAACTTTTGACGATGTACTCTTGATCCCGGCCCATTCCCGCGTTCTGCCCAAAGATATTGCGCTCAAGACCAGATTGACCAATAAGATTTTTTTGAATATCCCGCTCCTGAGCGCCGGTATGGACACCGTGACCGACGCGCGCATGGCTATCGCCGTGGCCCGCGAGGGCGGCATCGGCATTATTCACAAAAACATGTCTATCGAAGCGCAGGCCGGCGAGGTGGATAAGGTCAAGCGTTCGGAGAACGGCGTCATTGTCGACCCCTTTCATCTCGGCCCGCAGAATACCGTGCAGGAAGCGGTGAAGCTGATGGAGCATTATCATATTTCCGGCGTGCCGGTGACGGAAGCGGGCCGGCTCATCGGCATTGTCACCAACCGCGACGTGCGTTTTGAGTCCGATTATGACCAGCCGCTCCGCAATATTATGACTTCCCAGAATCTGGTGACCGCGCCCGAAGGCACCACGCTGGACGAAGCCCAGCAGATCATGAAAAAAGCCAAGATCGAGAAACTGCCGATCGTGGACAGGACGGGCAATCTCAAGGGTCTGATTACCATTAAGGACATTAAGAAAAATATCGAGTTTCCGCAGGCCGCCAAGGACGGCCGCGGCCGCCTGCTCTGCGGAGCGGCTATCGGTGTGACCGCCAACGTCCTGGAAAGGCTGGACGCGCTGGTCAGGGCGCAGGTCGATACGGTGGTGCTGGACACGGCGCACGGCCATTCGCAGAATGTGCTGGCCCTGCTGGAGCAAATCAAAGCCAAATATCCGGCGTTGCAATTGATCGCCGGTAATGTGGCTACGGCCGAGGGCACGCGCGCGCTCATCGATGCCGGGGCGGACTGCGTGAAAGTCGGTATCGGGCCGGGCTCGATCTGCACCACCCGCGTGGTGGCCGGCGTGGGTGTGCCGCAGATCACGGCCGTCTATGACTGCGCGCAGGAAGCGGACAAATCTAATATCCCGGTGATCGCGGACGGCGGCATCAAATATTCCGGCGATATGGTCAAGGCGCTGGCCGCCGGGGCCTCGACGCTGATGATCGGCTCGCTTTTGGCCGGCTGTGAAGAAGCGCCGGGCGAAGTGGAGATACTCCACGGCCGCCGGTTCAAGCTGTACCGCGGCATGGGCTCGCTGGGCGCTATGGAGGCGGGCAGCAAAGACCGTTATTTCCAGAGCGAGGCGCGCAAGTTCGTGCCGGAGGGCGTGGAAGGCCGCATCCCCTACAAAGGCACGGTCAAAGAAGTGGTCTATCAGATGCTGGGCGGCCTGCGCTCCGGCATGGGCTATTGCGGCACGGCGACTGTCGAAGAGCTGCGGCAGAACGGCCGGTTTGTGAAAATCACCCACGCCGGACTTATCGAATCCCACCCGCACGACATTCAGATCACCAAAGAATCGCCGAATTACACCAGAGATATTCCGTGATCGTTATTCTGGACTATGGCTCGCAGTACTCCCAGCTGATCGCGCGCCGGGTGCGGGAGTGCAGTGTTTATTCCGAACTGGTTCCGCATGATATTACTCTGGAAAAGCTTAAAAATATGCAGCCGGAGGGGCTCATTCTTTCCGGCGGGCCGTCTTCGGTGTACGAGCTGGACGCGCCGCGTTTTGCGGACGGGCTGCTGGAGCTGGGTATCCCGGTGCTGGGTATTTGTTACGGTATGCAGCTGCTGGTCTCCGCGCTGGGCGGGCGGGTCGAGCGGCTCAAGGAGCAGCGCGAGTACGGCAAAGCTTTTCTCAAAGCGGATAACACCTCGGAATTATTCGTCGGTCTGGAGGACAGCTTCATGGCCTGGATGTCGCACGGCGACTCCTGCGTGGAGCTGCCCGCCGGGTTTCGCAAAATTGCCTCGACGGACAGTCTGGAGAATGCCGCGGTCGAGGATGCCCGGCGCCGGATTTACGGCGTGCAATTCCACCCCGAAGTGGCGCACACCGTAAAAGGTCTGGATATTCTCAAAAATTTTATTTTTGGTGTCTGTCGGGCCCGGCCGGTCTGGACTATGGCCAATTATATTGAAACAGAAGTCCAGCGCATCCGCGAGACCGTCGGCTCCGGCAAAGTCCTGCTGGGCCTCTCCGGCGGCGTGGATTCTACGACCGTCGCCGCGCTCCTGCACAAAGCGATTGGCGCCCAGCTGATCTGCATGTTTATCGATCAGGGCTTTATGCGCAAAGGCGAGGCGCGGCGCGTGGTGGATTTAATTTCTAAATACATGCATATCCAGCTGGTGCATGTGGACGCGGCGGACAGATTTTTTGCCAGAGTCGCCGGGGTCAGCGATCCGGAAGAAAAACGCCGGCGCATCGGCAATGAGTTTGTCCGCACCTTTGAGGAAGAGGCGCGCCAGATCGGCGACTTTCAGTTTCTGGCGCAGGGGACGCTGTACCCCGATGTGATCGAGTCAGCGGTGGCCGGCGGCACGCAGGCCAGAACCGCGGCCAAGATCAAGACACATCACAATGTCGGCGGCCTGCCGGCGGATATCAAATTCAAATTAATTGAGCCGCTGCGCTGGCTTTTTAAGGATGAGGTGCGCAAACTCGGCCGCGAGCTGGGGCTGCACGAAGATCTGATCAACCGGCAGCCTTTTCCGGGGCCGGGGCTGGCGATCCGCATTATCGGCGAGGTCACGCCGGAGCGGGTGCGCGTCCTGCAGGAAGCGGACAGCATTGTGATGAGCGAGATCAAGGCGGCGGACTGGTACAACAAAGTCTGGCAGGTGCCGGTGGTGCTGCTGCCCGGCGTCCGTACGGTCGGCGTCATGGGCGATCAGCGGACTTACGGCATGACCTGCGCCGTGCGCTGTGTGACCAGCGAAGACGCCATGACCGCCAGAGTGGCACATCTGCCCTGGGAGCTCCTCGAAAAAATTTCCTCGCGCATCATCAATGAAGTGCCAGAAATTACCCGCGTCTGTTATGATATTTCTTCCAAGCCGCCCGCGACTATCGAGTGGGAATAAATGTATTCCGGGCTGATCGAGGCTTTTGCTGCCGCGCGTAATCCTGAAAACGCGGCGCCAATGGCGGCGTATATGCAAAATAAATTCCCTTTTCTGGGACTTAATAAGCCGGCCCGGGCCGCGCTGGAGAAAAATTTTTTCGCAAAATTAAAACAAGAAAGTAAAATAAACTGGAAATGGGTTTTTGAGCTGTGGGCTTTGCCGGAGCGGGAATATCAGTATCTGGTTTTTGATTATTTGCAGGTTATGCGGAATTTTCTGGCGGCTGAAGATATTTCTAAACTGGAGAAATTGATAACCCGCAAATCCTGGTGGGATACGGTGGACGGGCTGGACAGTCTGGTCGGAGCGCTGGCGCAGAAATATCCGGCCCTGCTTAAAACGCATATTGCTAAATTCAGCCGGAGCCCGAATATCTGGCTGAAAAGAACAGCCATCGATTTTCAACTGAAATTCAAAGATAAAACCGATACGGCCATGCTCTCTCAGGTGATTTTAGCAAATCTGGACACCGGCGAATTTTTCGTGAATAAAGCGATCGGCTGGTCTTTGCGCGAGTATTCTAAAACCAACAAAAAATGGGTGAAAGAGTTTGTCCGCCGGTACCGGACTAAAATGGCAAAATTGAGCGTGCGGGAAGCGTCAAAGTATTTGTAATATCCCGGCTATTTCTCGTAAGGCGCTCCTTCTGTTTGTTGAATACCAAAGACTAATTCCAGCGCGCCGCGGAATTACAAAGCCTTAAAAAATAATTTCTAGATGCCGCGCCGCGTGGCACTGAATATTGACCGCCAGCGGCAGAGAGGCAATATGACAGGGCCCGGTCAGAATATGCGCGGCCAGCGCCGTGGTTTGGCCGCCGTAACCGGCCGGGCCGATATTTAGTTTATTGACTTCCTCCAGAATAGTTTTTTCCAGCTCTGCGTATGCGGGGTCGGGATGCGTGCTGCCGAGCTCGCGCAGCAGAGCTTTTTTGGCCAGAATTGGCGCGCTGTCAAATGTCCCGCCCAGACCGAGGCCGAGGATCAACGGCGGACAGGGCGCGGAATCAGCGCGGCGAACAGTCTCAACGATTTTTTCCACAATTTCCTTTTTCTCCGCGGTGGGGCGGAGCATATACAGGGCGGATTTATTTTCCGCGCCGCCGCCTTTGGCCAGCAGGCGCAGCCGCAGTGTCGCGCCGGGAATTATTTCCGGGTGAATAACCCCCGGTGTGTTGTCCGCGGTGTTTACCCGGTAAAACAGCGGGTCGCGGACGATGGATTTGCGCAGGGTCTGATAACCGTCCGCAATGCCCTGCTGGACGGCCTGCGCAAAATCACCCTGAAAATGAATATCCTGCCCGATCTCCGCAAAAACGATACAGATCCCGGTGTCCTGACAGAGCGGAATATTTTCCGCGCGGGCGATTTGAGCGTTTTGCCGCAGTTTTTGCAGGACGGATTTGCCCTGCGGCGCAGTCTCGGTTTTTTCCGCCGCGGCCAGCGCTTTGACCGCATCCGCCGGCAGCTGAATGTTCAGCTGCCGGACAGCCGCGGCGATTTGGGCGGTGAGGAGAGCGGTGTCAATTTCACGCATAGGCAGATTATACACGATGTAATAAATATATTGCCTGCACGTGCCATAGATATGTCCCGGCCATTTTACCTGTCCCTTTCTTTTGGCAGCGGAACAAATACCCTGCCGGTGCGCGTCGCGGTGCGGGGATACGGTTAATGACAAAATATACATTCCATCAAATAGACCGGAGCAAAAGCGGTAGTGCCGCCAGAGTACAGCCGGACAGGGAACATGCAGCCGGTACGCAGAGCGAACAGATAGACAATAAGTTTCGTATACAAAGCTTTTGCGGCGCAGGAATACGGAACACATCGGGGTGCAGGGGCGTAGCCCCGCGCCTTTTCTTTTGCATATTTCTTTGTGGCTACAAAGAAATATGCCCGTCGGAGACATTGGGAAAAGAAACTAAGAGAAAAAATATAGAACAGAAACAATTGGAAATAGACATTTTACCTGCCCCTTTCTCTCGAAGTAAAAAATCCAAAAAAAATGCCAGTTGGCATAAATTTTGTTGTTTCCCTGCTGTGTGGATAACACAACATTTTAAGAAAGGCAGGTAAAAAATATGACAGAGAGACTGAACCCGTTGAATGATTTTTTGTTCATGAAATATATGGGAGAGAAAGGGGATGAGAAACAGCTATTATCTTTTCTGAACGCCGTGCTCCAAAGGACAGAACAGAATAAATTAACAACTGTAGAAATACTGGAGAACAAAACCCTGACCCCGGAAATTATCGGGGACAAGACCAGTATTCTGGATATCCGGGCAGTCACCAACGACGGCAATAAAATAAACATCGAAGTGCAGGTATACAGGTTCAGGGATATGGCCAGACGCAGTTTATTCTACTGGAGCAGGGAATATGTCAGAGGTATCAAAGCCGGTCAGGTGTATACAGAGTTGCCGAAAGTCATTGCTATCAATATCGTGGATTTTGAGTTTATACCGGAAGTGGATTTTCACAGCGTTTTTCACATACGGGAGGACACGCATAAGGAGTGTTTTTTGACAGATGCGCTGGAGATCCATTTTGTGGACATGGTAAAATGGCGGAGTATAATTAAGAAAGATATAGAGGGCGACCCTTTGCAGAGGTGGCTGGCGTT